>NZ_RAWA01000471.1 GCF_003611675.1 Corallococcus sp. CA053C | reverse complement strand
GCAACGCCACCTCCACCCCTTCCTCCCCGGCCGCGACGCCGCCGAGCACCCCCGCCGTGGCTTCGAATGCCTCCGTGCCGGTGCGGGCGGAGACGCTGACGCCCGTCATCCATGAGCTCGCCAGCGAGAGCGCCCTCCCCGAAGGCATCGTCATCGAGTTCGCGCTGCCCCTGCGCCCGCGCTCCGAGACCGTCGGGAACACGGTCGTCACCCTCACGCCCGAGGTGCCCGGCCGCATTGCGTGGACCGGGCCTTCGTCGCTGCGCTTCACCCCGTCCGCCCCCGGCACCGGCTTCGCGGCCGGGACGACGTACACCGTGTCGGTGGACGCGGTGGAGACCGACGCCGGCATCGTCAAGCCGCCGTCCGAAAGGGCCTGGCGCTACAACTTCACCACGTACGCGTTCAAGTACGTGCAGCTGTTCCCCACGCGGATGGACCTGCTCAAGGGCCACGTGGAGCTGAGCGTCGTCTTCTCCGGGCCGGTGGACCTGGCCGCGGTGCGCTCCCGCGCGAGCTTCCGCGTGGGCGATGCCGCCATCACCGACGTGAAGTGGAGCAGCCGCGCGGACACCCGCAACGCGCTGGCCGTCACGCTCACCCACCCGAAGCTCAAGCCCTCCGCGTCCGTGGAGTTCGCGCTGCGCGAAGGACTGCCGCTCGTGGGGTCCGCCAAGGTGACGGCTCCGGCGGCCACCGACCGCTTCGCGCTCAACGCCGGCAAGCGCACGGACATCACCTTCGCGAACCTGCAGGAGGGCGCCAGCGGCTACTTCTTCGAGGTGAGCTGCCGCGACGTGGACGCGAACGCCGCGCCCAGCCCCACCGACGAGCAGTGGGACTCGTACTACTACGACGACGACAACCGGGGCTGCTCGCTGAGCGACGCGGTGGCGGCGGAGGCCCTGCGCATCAAGCCGAAGGTGAAGTTCTCCGTCGCGCCCTCGCGCCGCGGCTTCCGCATCTTCGGTGACTTCAAGCGCGGCCCGCACACGCTCTCCATCGCGGAGGGCACGCCCACGGTGGGCGGAGGCACGCTGCTGGGCTCATGGTCGCGCGGCTTCTCCGTGCCCGCGCGCCAGCCCCAGGTGCGCTTCTCCACCAGCGGCCGCTACCTGCCGCGCAGCGCGTGGCGCAACCTGCCCCTGCAGCACCTCAACGTGGAGGGCGTGACGCTCACGGTGCGCAACGTGCCGCCGGAGAACCTCGTCTTCTGGATGAGCAACGACTCCCAGGAGCAGGCGGACGCGCGCACCAGCAACGTGGTCCTGAAGAAGGAGATCCCGCTCAAGGCGACGGCGGACACGCTGCTCACCACCTACGTCGACGTGGCGTCGCTGGTGCCCGCCACCACGCGCGGCCTCGTGGAGATCACCGCCGAGCGCGGCGAGTTCCGCGCTGCCTCCCGCATCCTGCTCACCGACCTGAGCCTCGTGGCGAAGAAGGGCGGGCCCGCGCCGGGCTCCAAGGACTCCGGCGAGGTCTGGGTCTGGGCCCTGGGGATGGAGAGCACGGAGCCCCTGTCCGGCGTGGAGGTGACGCTCGTGAAGCGCAGCGGCCAGACGGTGGCCCGCTGCACCACGCAGGCGGAGGAGGGCTGCCAGCTCAAGGTGCCCGCGCCCGGCGTGGATGACAGCGAGCCGTTCGCGCTGGTGGCCAGGAAGGGCGACGAGCTCACGTACCTCAAGTACGACGAGCTGAAGACGGAGATCGCGAACTCGGACGTGCAGGGCGAGCCGTACCGCGCCGAGCAGCCGTACCGCGCCTCCGTCTGGTCCGACCGCGGCGTGTACCGCCCCGGCGACACCGCGCACGTGGCCGCGGTGCTGCGCGGCCAGGACAACCTGGCGCCGCCCGCGGGCGTGCCGGTGGAGGTGCGCGTCATCGACCCGCGCGAGCGGGAGATCCGCAAGGTGACGCTGAAGACGAACGCGGCGGGGCTCGTGTCCCTGGACCAGCCGTTCGCGGCCTTCCAGGACACGGGCCGCTACTCCGTGCGCCTGAAGGTGGCGGACCGCGAGGTGGCCTCCTACGGGTTGAGCGTGGAGGAGTTCGTCCCGGAGCGCATGAAGGTGACCGCGAGCACCCAGGCGCCCGGCTACAAGCAGGGCGAGGAGATCCCCGTGGCCGTGGAGGCCGCGTACCTCTTCGGCGGTTCGGCGGAGGGCAGCCCGGTGGAGATGACGTGCCGGCTGGAGCCCGTGCCCTTCAAGCCCAAGCAGAACGCCCAGTACACCTACGGCCTCTGGCGCCAGGACGGCAAGGAGCCGCGGCCCGTCACGCTGGGCCAGGTGAAGGGCGAGCTCGATGCGAAGGGACGGGTGGTGGTGAACTGCCCGGCCAACGCGGCCTCGGGTCCCCTCAAGGGCGCGGCCCGGCTGTCCGCCGTCGCCAGCGTCTTCGAGTCCGGCAGCGGCCGCGCCACGGTGGGCGAGGCGAACGTGCCGGTGCACCCGGAGGCCTTCTACCTGGGCCTCCAGGCCAACACGCAGAAGGTGAAGGCGGGCACGCCCTTCACGCTGTCGGGCGTGGTGGTGGACTGGAACGGGGAGCTTCTCGCGGACGGCAAGGGGCCGAAGACGGTGGAGCTGGAGTACCAGCTCATGGAGGAGAACTACGGCTACTACTACGACGAGGAGTCCGGCTACGAGCGCTACCAGCGCTACCTGCGCCCGCAGCGCGAGGGCGCGACGACGGTGAAGGTGCAGGGCGGCCGCTTCACCACCACGGTGCTGCCGGGCCATGACGGGGCGGGCTACCTGGTGCGCGCGCGCGCCGGGGCCACCCAGACGGACCTGAACCTGGAGGGCGAGGGCCGCTACTACTGGTGGGGCGAGGACTCGCGCGTGGATCAGACGCCGCGCCCGCAGAAGCCCACCACGCTGGACCTGGTGCTGCCCGCGAAGGGCCGCGTGGGCGAAGCGCTCGCGGTGAAGGTCAAGGCGCCGTACCGGGGCCGCGTCCTCTTCACGGTGGAGACCGACCGCGTCGTCACCACCGCGTGGAAGCAGGTGGAGCCCGGCGAGGTGTCCTGGAGCTTCACCCCGAAGGAGTACGCGCCCAACGTCTACGTGAGCGCGTTCATGGTGAAGGACCCGCACCTGGAATCCGCCCAGGCGTTCATGCCCGACCGCGCGTTCGGCGTGGGCAGCATCGCGCTGGAGCCGGTGGACTTCACCCAGGCCGTCACGCTGACGGTGCCCAAGGAGGTCCGCTCCAACGACACCCTCACCGTGGACCTGTCGCTGGAGGGCGTGGAGGGCCCCACCTTCGCCACCGTGGCGGTGGTGGACGAGGGCATCCTGTCCCTCACGCGCTTCCAGAACCCGGATCCGCTCAAGGAGATCTTCACCCGGCGCGCGCTGGGCGTGCAGACCTTCGAGACCGTGGGCTGGGCGCTGCTCGTGCCCCCCGGCGGCAACTCCAGCTCCACCGGCGGTGACGAGGCGGGTGCGGCGGGCCGTGTGCAGCCCGTGAAGCCCGTGGCGCTGTGGAGCGGCGTGGTGGAGGTGCCGGCGTCCGGCAAGCTGCGCGTGCCCTTCAAGCTGCCGCAGTACCGGGGCGCGGTGCGCGTGATGGTGGTGACGGCGGGCAACAAGCGCATCGGCCGGGCCAGCGCGCAGGTGCTGGTGCGCGACCCGCTGGTGCTCCAGACGACGCTGCCGCGCTTCCTCACGCAGAACGACGACGTGCAGATTCCCGTCTTCATCACCAACCTGTCCGGCAAGGCGCAGGACGTGAAGGTGTCGCTGTCGGCGGAGGCGCTGGCGGTGCCGGGGCTCGCGATGCCCGCGGACGTGGGCTCGCCGTTGCAGCTGTCGGGCAAGAACGAGGGCCGGGCCCGGGTGGAGGACGGCAAGTCCCACACCTTCGTGTTCCAGGGCCGCGCGGTGCAGTCGGTGGGCGCCGCCCGGCTGGTGGTGACGGTGGAGGGCGGTGGCTACACGTCGCGCGAGCAGTTGGACGTGCCGCTGTCGCCGGCGGGGCCGCGGGAGCGCCGCATCCAGCAGGTGGAGCTGGCGCAGGGCACGACGGACCTGGGGCCGCTGCTCCAGGGCTGGGTGCCCACCACGGAGCGCACCACGGTGTGGGTGACGAACAATCCGTACGCGAAGTCGCTCCAGCACCTCTCGTACCTGGTGCGCTACCCGTACGGCTGCATCGAGCAGACGACGTCCTCCACCCGCCCGCTCTTGTTCGTGAGCCAGCTGGTGGATCGCGTGGATCCGACGCTCGCCGCCACCGCGAAGGTGGAGGACATGGTGCTGTCGGGCATCAACCGGGTGCTGTCGATGCAGACGGCCTCCGGCGGCTTCGGGTACTGGCCGGGCAACCAGGACCCCGTGGCCTGGGGCACCGCCTACGCGACGCACATGCTGCTGGACGCGCGCAAGCTGAAGTACCCGGTGCCGGACGACCGGGTGGACAGCGCGCTCACGTGGATGGCCAACGAGCTGACCCAGCACGAGGGCAAGCTCGCCCAGGACGGCCACTCGGATCAGCACGCGGAGCCGTACATGCACTACGTGCTCGCGGTGGCGGGCAAGGGGCGCAAGGCGCGGGTGCAGGCGCTGGTGACGTCGCTGGAGACGGGCGCGAAGAAGAAGGCGCTCACCGGCCAGGACCAGGAGGACCTGTACCTGCTCAAGGCCGCGCTGTGGCTGTCCGGCGACCGGCGCTACGAGAAGGACCTGCGCACCCCGGACCTGTCGCCCGTCACCGACGAGCGCAGGAACAGCTGGGACTTCTACTCGGACCGGCGCCGGCGCGGCATGATGCTGAGCACCTTCCAGGACCTCTTCGGTGACGCACCGGAGGGCGAGCCGCTGGCGCGCATGGTGGCGACGGCGCTCCAGCAGAACACCTCGGCGTACTACTCCACGCAGGAGCTGGTCTGGGGCATCACCGGCCTGGGCAAGCGGCTGCAGGGCACGGCCACCTCCTTCACGCCGCCCACGCTGACCGCCGGGGGCAAGTCCCTGGCGGCGGTGCTGGAGAAGGACGCGCGCGTGACGGACCGCACCTGGGCCCTGGCGCGCGCCAGTGAGCGGGCGGGCCTGTCGCTGGACCTGAAGACGAAGGGGGAGGGCTCCGTCTACCTCATCGTCAGCAGCGAGGGCGTGCGCACGAAGCCGGAGGTGAAGGTGGGCGGCCAGGGGCTGGCGCTCAAGCGCACCTGGCGCTCGCTGGATGGCACCACGCTGGACCTGAAGGCCGCGCCGGTGAAGCTGGCGGACCTCATCTACGTGGAGCTGGAGCTGACCAACACCACCAGCGAGCGCATCCAGAACATCGCGCTGGTGGACCGGCTGCCGGCGGGCTGGGAGATCGAAAACGCCCGCCTGGGCCGGGGTGGCAGCGTGGACTGGGTGGCCGAGGACGCGCTGTGGACGGCGGACTACGTGAACCTGCGCGATGACCGCATCGAAGTGTTCGGTGCGCTGCAGGCCAAGGAGACGAAGAAGGTCGTCTACGCGGTGCGCGCGGTGACGGCGGGCTCGTTCACGCTGCCGTCCGCGGAGGCCGAGGCGATGTACGACTCCGCGACCTGGGCCCGCGAGTCCGCGGGCACGGTGCAGGTGGCGGGCCCCTGGAAGGACGAGCTGCTCTAGGCCCCCATGCGTCGCGTGCGTCCAGGTGCAAGGAAGTGGGTGGGGGTGGCGCTGGCGGGGCTCGTGCTTGTCTGCATGGGCCTCGCGGCGGCCTGGTGGGTGCCGTTGCCGGAGCGGTTGGCGGCGCCCCCCTCGGTGGTGATGGCGTACCGGGATGGCTCGCCCGCGTACGTCTTCCTCGCTCCGGATGACCGGTGGCGCATCCCCGCGCCGAAGGACCGCGTCGACCGGGCCTACGTCCGTGCCCTGATGGCGCTGGAGGACAAGCGGTTCTTGCAACATCCCGGCGTGGATCCGCTCGCGGCCCTGCGCGCCTTCGGCCTCAACCTGAGCCGGGGGCGCCGGGTGTCGGGAGCGTCCACGCTGACCATGCAGTTGGTGCGCGTGCTGGAGCCACGGCCGCGCACGTTCACCTCCAAGGTCGTGGAGTCGTTCCGCGCCGCGCAACTGGAGGTGCGGTTGTCCAAGCAGGAGGTGCTGGAGGCGTACCTCCAGTTCGTGCCCTACGGCCGCAACATGGAGGGCGTGGAGGCGGCGGCGCTCGCGTACTTCGGGCACACCGCCGCGCACCTGAGTCCCGCGGAGATCGCCACGCTGCTGGCGGTGCCGCAGAACCCGAACCGGCGCTTCCCGTCGCCGGAGAATGTGGCCCGGCTGCGCTCGGCCCGGGATGACATCGCCAGGAGGCTGCTGGAGTCCGGGGGCTTGAGCGTGGAGGGGGTGGCCTCCGACGTGGTGCTGGCGGAGGTGCGCGCGACGCAGGTGCCGGATGTGTTGAAGCCGTTCCCGAGGGAGGCGCCGCACGCGGCGGTGTGGCTCAAGGCCCGGCGGCCGGAGGCGACGTGGCTGCGCACGACGTTGGACGCGGGCACGCAGCGGTTCGTGGAGCGCACGATGGGGGACGCGGCCCGGCGCCTGGAGCGGCAGGGCATCCACAACGGCGCGGTGGTGGTGGCGGACCGTGAGGCGGGGGAGGTGCTCGCGCTGGTGGGCAACTTCAACTTCTTCGACGGGGACAACGGCGGGCAGATTGTCGGCTTCGCCACGCCGCGCTCGCCGGGTTCGGCGCTCAAGCCGCTCTTGTACGCGCTGGGCATCGACCAGGGGTTGGTGGGGCCGGAGACGCTGGTGACGGACATCCCGGTGACGTACGGCGGCTACGCGCCGCGCAACTTCGACGGGCGCTTCCAGGGGCTGGTGCGGATGGAGACGGCGCTGTCTCAGTCGCTCAACCTGCCGTTCGTGCTGCTGCTGGAGCGGCTGGGGGTGGAGGGGTTCCTGGGCTCGCTGC
>NZ_RAWA01000470.1 GCF_003611675.1 Corallococcus sp. CA053C | reverse complement strand
GTCGCCGAGCTGCGCGCCCAGGCACGCGCTTCATTCGTGCGCCTGGGCCACCGCCACGACGTTCTCGCCGCCTTCTTCCTTCACGCTGGCCTGCGCCTTACCGGACTTCCCTGAAGAGGGTTAGGGGCTAGCGCGCCAGGTGTTGCGGCGCGACAAGCCGGGCCCGGAGCGCGCCCACGAGCATCCCGATGGCGATGTCGTTGTTGCCGCCGTGCGGGATGATGATGTCCGCGTGGTGCTTGGACGGCTCCACGAAGCCCATGTGCATGGGGCGCACGTGGCGCAGGTACTGGCCCACCACGTGGTCGAAGTCGCGGCCGCGGTCCTTGATGTCGCGCGTGAGGCGGCGAAGGATGCGCAGGTCGTCGTCCGCGTCGACGTAGATCTTCACGTCCATCTCGTCGCGCACTTCCTTCATGTGCAGCACGAGGATGCCCTCGATGAGGATGATGTCCCCGGGGTCCACGCGGTGCGTGTGCGGCTGGCGGCCAGACGTGACGAAGTCGTAGACGGGCTTCTGGATGGCCTTGCCCTGCTTGAGCGAGCGCAGGTGATCCACCAGCAGCTCCGTGTCGAAGGCGTCCGGGTGGTCGAAGTTCACCTCCCGCCGGTCCACGAGGGGCATGTCCTTCAGGTCCCGGTAGTACGAGTCCTGATCAATGAAGGCGACCCTGCAGTCGGCGAGGGCCTCACGCACCTTGCGGGCCACCGTGGTCTTGCCAGATGCGGTGCCGCCCGCGATGCCAACGACGAGGGGTGACGACATGCGGCGGGCAGTACCCCACCAGACAGGTGGGCGCAAGGATCCGTTGAAAGGCGGACACCCTGCCTGCCTTATGCCCGCCGCAAGAGCCCGCGCGCCTGCCCTTCCTCGAGCAGCCACACAGGCAGGTCCTCCACCGGACGCGGACCGTCCGCCAACCCCCACAGCCCGTCCGCCACCGTCGGCGGCAGCGTCACGACCTCGAAGCCCGGCCCCTTGCGGCGGATGGCGAAGCGCCACGGCCCCGGACCCGGCCGCGCCGCGACCTGTGCCAGGGCCTCCAGGCCGGACACCTCCATCGCGCCGCACGCCCACGCACGGCCGGTGAGATGCCGGCGCAATGCGCGTGTGGCGAACACCAACTCCGTGAGGTCGGCCGGGAAGGAGCCCAGCCGGACGTCCTCAGCCAACGCCACCTGTCCCGGAGCCGGGGCCAGCGGAGCCTGCAGGAAGGCGTGCGGCAGCATCATCTCCAGCGACAGCGCGGCGGCCACCCCATCCTGCCCCTGCCCCGAAGTCGCGGTCATCACGCGCTTGCGCGCCCACGACGCGAACGCGTGCGACAGCGACCGCCCCAGCCCGTCGAAGAGCGCGCGGTACTCGCGCGAGCGGGTGAAGGCCTCCAGCCCCTCCGGCGTGGCCGCGAGCAACAGGCGCGTCAGCGGCCACTCACGATCCAACTGCTCCGCCACCACCGCGAGCCGGAAGTCCCGGTCCGCGCGAGTCCCCTCCGGATCCACGTCCTCCGTGGCGGGCGTCACGCCGTGGCCCGCGTCGAACAGCGCCCACGGGTGACTCTCCTTCGTGAGCGTAGGCACGGGCTCGCGCGACACGGGGTATGGAATGGCGGGCCGCGACTCCTTCGATTCCTTCGGCACCAGCGCGCGCAGGCGGCGCAGCGACGTGAGCGCCACCTCCGGCGGATGGCCGTCGCCCTCGAAGGTGACGGCGCGCAGGCGGGCACAGCGCGGAATGATTTCCGCCAGCAGCTCGAAGAGCTCCTCGCGCACGGGCTGCGTGTGATCATCCACGTAGAAGGTCCGCGGTC
The DNA here is from genome assembly GCF_003611675.1 of Corallococcus sp. CA053C. Taxonomy (GTDB): domain Bacteria; phylum Myxococcota; class Myxococcia; order Myxococcales; family Myxococcaceae; genus Corallococcus. The sequence continues at coordinate 5,124 of NZ_RAWA01000470.1, read as the reverse complement.
CCCTGCGCGTCACCACGCCGCCCGCGAGGTGGATCTCCACCACGTGCTCCAACGGAAAGCCGTCCAGCCCCGCGCGCAGCGGAAGGCCCGCGGACAGCTGGTGGCTGAGCAGGTGGCCCAGGTCCAGGAGCAGCGGCAGGCCCGTGCGCGCGTGCAGCTTCGCCATGAAGTCCAGCGCGTGCATGTCCCCGCGCGTGGCGAGCACCGCGGGGTTCTCCACCACCAGCGGGACACTCAACGCGGCCTGGATGTGGAGCGCGTGCGCCGCGCAGTCGCGCAGGCCCGCTTCGTTGAACGGCGGCGTGACGTAGAGGTAACCCGGGAAGGGCTGGCCGCCCGCGTGCCACCAACCCACGTCGTTGCCCACCCACGGGCTGCCCACCGCGCGCGCGTGCGCGTCCAGCTCCGCGAGCGCGGACGCGGGCTCCAGTTCCGGCCCCCAGAGGTTCAGGTGCACCGGGTGGAAGAGCACCGGCACGTCCGCGCGACGCCGCCACATCTCCGGGAAGAGCGTGGCCTGGGCTCGCGCCTCCTCCAGCGAAATGGGGGCGCTGTACTCCACGAAGTCGAACAGCCCGGGGGCCGCGTCGAGCAACCGGTACGGATGCGGCATGTCCGAAGCGCTCAGGTTGCTGCTCAGCCCCAGCCCCAGCCAGGGCAGCGTCCACGAATCCGATGCAGGGCGCGTCATGCCCACACCCTAACCAGCCCGGCCCCCGCGTGGCGCTAGCGTTCTGCCGGCTCCCGCACCAAGCGCGTGTCCTGGAGGTCCAGCAGCCGTCCGTCCGCCGCTCGCAGCTCCAGCGGCTTCACGGGCAGCCCCTGCGCCGTGTCGAGCATCACCGTGCGCGGCTCGCCCTGCTCGAAGCAGTGCTCCGCGCCCCATTCGCGCAGGGCCACGAGGACGGGGAAGAGGCGCCGGCCCTTCTGCGTCAGCACGTACTCCTGCCAGGCGCTGCCGTCGGACGCGGGCTGCACCTCCAGGATGCCGTGGGCCATCAGGTGCTTCAGGCGCTGGGACAGGATGTTCTTCGCCACGCCCAGGCTCTTCTGGAACTCACCAAAGCGGCGCAGCCCCAGCATCGCGTCGCGCACGATGAGCAGCGACCACCAGTCCCCCATCACGTCCAGCGACCGGGCCACGGGGCAGGCCACCCCCTCCATGCTCGTCCGCTTCATCTCCGCCCTCCTTCGATTGTCTCCACCTTCTGGTTGCATAACGAAACCACCGCCTTTATCCATCCCTCAATTGGTTTCATCATGAAACCACTCAAACCGGAGGCACTCGGATGCGGCTCAAGGGAAAGACGGCGCTGATCACGGGCGGTAACAGTGGCATCGGGCTCGCGACGGCCCGGCTGTTCGTGGCGGAAGGGGCGCGCGTGGCCATCACCGGGCGCAACCGGGAGACGCTGGACGCGGTGGTGAAGGAGCTGGGAGCGAACGCGCTGGCGGTGCAGGCGGACGCCACGGATCCGGCGGCGCTGGAGCGCGCGGTGGCGCAGACGGTGGAGCGGTTCGGCAAGCTGGACATCGTGTTCGCCAACGCGGGCATCGCGGGGACGACGCTCGTGGGCAAGACGTCGCAGGAGGCGTTCGAGTCCGTCCTCAAGACCAACGTCACCGGCGTCTTCTTCACCGTGCAGGCGGCGGCGGAGCACCTGAAGGCCGGCGCATCCGTCATCCTCACCAGCTCCGTGCACAGCGAGCTGGGGGTGCCCGGGTACTCGGCGTATGCGGCGAGCAAGGGTGCGCTGAAGGCGATGGTGGCCGTGCTGGCCTCGGAGTTCGCGCCCCGGGGCATCCGCGTCAACGCCGTGTCGCCGGGCGCGACGCGCACGCCCATCTGGGACTCGCTGGCGCCCACCCCGGAGGCCTACGCGAAGCTGGAGAAGGGACTGTCGCTCACCATTCCCATGGGCCGGCTGGGTGAGCCCGAGGAGATCGCGAAGGCGGTGCTGTTCCTCGCCTCGGATGACGCGTCCTACGTGCACGGTCAGGACCTCTACGTGGACGGCGGCGTCAACGGCGCTCCGGCGGGCTTGCCCCTGCTGCGCGCCGACAAATAGCGCGGCGCGCGTCATTCCCCTGACATCGCGGTGGGGAGGCGGTCATCACGGAGGGCTTCGCGGTGGGGTCCCGGGCACGATACCGGGACCGCCGTGCCCTCCCTCTCCTGAAGAAAGGCTGCATCCCCATGACGTCCCCCCTCAAGCCCACCGCGGTCGTCGTGGGCGTTGGCGCTGAACAGGGCCTGGGCGCGGCCCTGTGCCGGAAGTTCGCCGCGCAGGGCTACCACGTGCTCGTCGCCGGACGGACCGGTGCGAAGGTGTCGCAGGTGGTCCAGACGCTCTACGCCCGCCAGGGCAGTGGCGAAGCGATCATCACCGACACGACGAAGGAAGCGGACGTCGTGAGCCTGTTCGAGCGGGCCCTGTCACCAGGGCCCGGGTTCGCGCCCGTGGACCTGGTCGTGTTCAACGCGGGCAACAACCGCAAGGTCCCCTTCCGGGAGCTGGACGCCGCGCAGTTCGAGGACTTCTGGCGGGTGGGCTGCTTCGGCGGTTTCCTCGTCGGACGCGAGGCGGCACGGGCGATGGTGCCGCTGGGCCGGGGCACGGTGCTCTTCACCGGCGCCTCCGCCAGCCTGCGAGGCAAGCCGGGCTTCGCGCAGTTCGCCGCGGCCAAGGCGGGCCTGCGGATGATCTCCCAGAGCATGGCGCGCGAGCTCGGCCCCCAGGGCCTGCACGTCGCCCACGTCATCATCGACGGTGGCATCAACGGGGAGCGGCTGCGCTCGCTCGCGCCACAGCCGGTGCTGGCGCGCGAGGATGACGGACTGCTCGACATCGACGCCATCGCGGAGACGTACTGGCAGCTCCACCGTCAGCACCGCTCCGCGTGGACGCAGGAGGTCGACCTGCGACCGTTCAAGGAGTCGTTCTAGCGAGCACGGCCCCTCCGTGCTTCAGGAGGTCGGCTTCGGCGGGGCCGCCTTCCTCGCGGCCTCGCGCGCGGCTTCGAGCACGTCGTCCACCGCGGACTCCACCGCGTCGCTCACCAGCTCCGGCGCGGACCTGCGCCAGCGCTCCAGCGACGCCTCGTGCATTCCTTCCGGATCCTGGAGGCGCGCGTCCGTCTCCGGCGCGACCTCCGCGATGCAGTCCGGGCACACGCCTTCGAGCGCGCGCGACCACACCTCCAGGTGCGTCGTGATCAGCACGCCCTCCATCGCCAGGGCCTCGCGCAGCCCGCGCTGGCCCGCGCCGCGCATCTGCGTGCCGTGCACCCGGTCCAGCATCGTCCGCATCCACGAGGCCACGGCCTCCGGACGCGGACACGTCTGACGGCCACACACCCGACACGCCGTCTGCCAGGGCTGCCCTTCCAGTGGATTCATCGCGTCATCCTCCTCGCGCCCCGGTTCGGTTCCGCTTTACCAAGGCCCACGCCCCTGCGCACGTAGACGCGAGGCTCCGAGAATGCGGAGAATCCACCTTCTCTGATTCCCACCGAGGGTACCTCTCCATGTCCCGAGCCGAGATCGACGAGTCGCACGCGCAATTCCGTGGCGCATGGAGGCTGTTCGCGCTGGGCACGCCGGCGGGCGAGGTGGTGGAGCGGCCGGAGGTGTTCCTCACGGCGGGGCACGTGTCGTGGTCCCTGATGAACATGGCGTTCCTCCAGAAGCCGGTGGAGACGGAAGCGGAGCTGGAGCGCGCGGTGGACCTGGCCGCGCGCTACTTCACGCAGGGGCCGCACGGCTGGTCCTTCACACTGACGCAGGACTGGCTCGCGCCGTCGCTGCGGGAGCGCGCGGACGCGGTGCTCGCCACGCGGGGCCTCAAGCCCGGGATGACCACGACGGGAATGGTGGCGGAGAAGCTGCTCGCGCCGGTGCGGCCCCTGCCGAAGCTCGACCTGCGGCCGGTGAGCGACGAGTGGAGCCGCAACGCGATCGCGGACGTGAATGCCGCCTGCTACGACATGCCGCAGCCGCTCGGGCGTGAGGCGCTGGCGGCGCCGGGCATCTACGGGCCGGAGTGCCGGGCCTTCGTCGGCAGTCACGACGGCGTGCCAGCGAGCACCACCGCGGCCATGCGCGTGGACGGCATCGCGTACATCGCGCTCGTGGCGACGCTGGCCGAGCACCGTCGTCAAGGTGCCGCGGAGGCCGTGATGCGCCATGCGCTGGAGGAGGCAAAGCGGGCGTGGGGGCTGGAGCGCACGGTGCTGCACGCCACGCCGGCCGGGGCCCCTGTGTACCGGCGCATGGGCTACCGCGACGTGACGACCTTCTGCTCGTACTTCGCTCCATCGCACGGTGCCTGATCCACCGGGCCCGGCGCACGTCGCGGGACTTCCGAAAGCGCGGGGCCCCTCCAGCGTGCTGGACCGGGCCCCCGCGACCGGGGAACAATCCGCGCCTGGATGGAGCCCCCCGGACCGCAGGAGCGCGCTGGAGCAGGAGTACCGGGTTCGCGCGCGGCGTGGGCGGTGGTGGGCGGCGCGTTTGGCGTGACGTGCCTGTTCTTCTACCGGGCCGTCTTCAGCGCGCAGGTCTTCACCGCGCGCGACATGCTGCTCGTCTACGCGCCCCTGCGCCGCTACTGGGTGGCGCGCATGGCCTACGGCGATTTCCCGGGCTGGTACCCCTACGACGGACTGGGCCAGTCGTTCCCGGGGATGATGCTGTCCGCCGCGTTCCATCCATCGCAGTGGCTGGGATTGGTGCTGTCCACGGGCGCGGCGATGAAGCTCACCGTGCTGCTGTGTCCGCCGCTGGCCCTGCTGGGCACGTATGCCTTGCTGCGCCTCTACGCGGTACCCCGGGCCGGGGCGTTCTTCGCGGGACTGGCGTTCGCGTTCAGCGGCTACCTCGTGTGTCTCACGAGCAGCCTCGCGTACCTCCTGGCCGGCGCCACCCTGCCCGCCGCGCTCTGGGCCGCCGTGCGCTTCCTTCGCGAGGCCACGCCTGTTCGCGCTGGCGTCGCCGCGGCACTGCTCGCAGGCGTGCTCCTCGCGGGTGACACCTGGAGCTATGCCTTCGCGAACGCGTTCGTGCTGCTGCTCGCGCTGACGGAAGAAGGGCCTCGCGCCGTCCGGCTGCGGCGGGGGCTGGGG
>NZ_RAWA01000046.1 GCF_003611675.1 Corallococcus sp. CA053C | reverse complement strand
TCCAAGAACCGGGTGCGACCGGGTGAACCTATGCATGCCGGTTGGCGTGCAAACCCCCACCTCCCGCGCTCCCCGCCGCGCTCCCCTGCCCCCTCGCACTTCTCCACTTTTGGGGCGCCGCATTTTTGACACCTTGAAACGGCATGTGCGATAACTCCCGGTCAGCCTTTTCTCACCACCGCACAAGGAGTGGCAGGCGATGTTCACGGGCGTGAAGGTCTTCTCCGCTACGAAGGCCAAGGAGCGGGAAGAGTTGGGTGAGAACGTCACCCGCTGGATCAAGAGCAACTCCGATCTCGAGATCGTGGACCGGGTCGTCTGCCAGTCCTCCGACAACGAGTTCCACTGCTACACGCTGGTGCTGTTCTACAAGCACGCGAAGCCGCCGGCCGCGCAGTAGGACGCCGCACCCGCACCGCAGCTGCTGAAGGCCTGATCCCCCCGCACGCGCTGCCGTCCGACGCGCGCGGGGAGACCGGGCCTTTCTATTTCGATCTGTTATGGTCCGCCCCGTGGCGCGCTTCGAAGACGAGGACGGGGAGGAGGACCGGCTGCTCCGCACGGATGCCCTTCCGGCCCTGCGCATGACGCGGGTGCGGGTGCGGCTCCTCGTGCTGTCGGGGCCCGAAGCGGGCCAGAGCTACCCGTTGACGCCCGGGCGCTACCGGTTGGGCGCGGATCCCGCGTCGGACATCGTCATCGCGGACCGGGCCGTGTCGCGCAGCCACCTGCTGCTGGACGTGCGCGAGGACGGCATCCAGGCGGTGGACGTGGGCTCGCGCAACGGCTCCTTCTGCGAGGGCATGCGCTTCACCACGCTGGACGTGCGGCCGGGCGCGGTGCTCACGCTGGGCACCACGGAGCTCAAGCTGGTGCCGGAGGGCGAGAAGTCGCGCGCCATGCCGCTGTCCAACCGGGAACGCTTCGGCAACCTGGTGGGCTCCAGTCGCCGCATGCGGGAGCTGTTCACCCTGCTGGAGCGGCTGGCGCAGGGCGAGTCGGACGTGCTCATCCAGGGCGAGACGGGCACCGGCAAGGAGCTGTGCGCGGAGGCGCTGCACACGCACGGCACCCGCTCCAAGGGGCCCTTCGTCATCGTGGACCTGGCGGGCGTGGCGCCGCAGCTGTTGGAGTCGGAGCTGTTCGGCCACGTGAAGGGCGCCTTCACCGGCGCCCAGGCGGACCGGGCGGGCGCGTTCGAGCGCGCGCACGGCGGCACCCTCTTCCTGGACGAGGTGGGGGAATTGCCCCTGGAGGTGCAGCCCCGGCTCCTGCGCGCGCTGGAGCGCCGGCAGGTGAAGCGGGTGGGCGCCAACGACTACCGCGCGGTGAACGTGCGGGTGGTGGCCGCCACGCACCAGGACCTGGAGGGCGCGGTGAAGGCCGGCCGCTTCCGGGGGGACCTGTTCCACCGGCTCGCGGTGCTGCGCGCGATGCTGCCGCCCCTGCGCGAGCGTCCGGAGGACATCCCGCTGCTCATCGACACCGTGCTGGAGCGCATGGGCAAGCCGCCGAGCGCCCTGTCGGACCAGACGCGCGCCCTGCTCACCCAGTACCCGTGGCCGGGCAACGTGCGCGAGCTGCGCAACGTGGTGGACCGGGTGGTGAGCCTGGGCGAGTCCGCGCTGCCCGAGTTGCCGGAGACGCCCTCCCGGCCGACTCCCGCCGCGGACGGGGACCCCGAGGACACGCTGTCCCTGCCGCTGGACCTGCCCTTCAAGGAAGCCAAGGAGCGCCTCATCGAGGGCTTCGAGCGCGACTACCTGAAGACGCTCCTGGAGCGGTGCGGCGGCAACGTGTCCAAGGCGTCGCGCGAAGCGGGCATCGACCGCGTGTACCTGCGCAAGCTGCTGCGCAAGCACGGGCTCGCGTCCGGGCCGGACTAGGCTCCCCTCCCCCAAGCTCCCCCCCAAGAGCCACGGCCGCCGTGGCCGGGGTGACACTGCGCCGGGACTCCCCGCCAGGAGCGCTTGTCTGCGCTTTTCAGGCGGCCCATCTTGGGAGGACCCACGCGAGGAGGGTGCCGTGCGCCAGGGAACGGGGAGGCTGCTGTTGCTGGGAGGGCTGGGGTTGTTCGCCAGCGCGTGTCAGTCCCGCGACGGGACGACCGAGGCGTCCACCACCGCGCCCCTCGCGCTGTTCCAGTCGCCCCGCGTGGAGGCACTGCCGGAGGGCTCTGGCGGCAGCGGGAGCGCGGGTGAGGCCGCCGTGCCCCTGGATACGCCCGACTTCTACGGGACGGTGACGACGGCGGAGGGTCAGGGCTTCACGGTGCGGGACGACGACGGCGTGGAGCGGCCCTTCGTGGTGGCGCCCACGACGCGCATCCTGCTCGACGGCAAGCGCGTGGCCCGGGCCCGGCTCCACGAGGGCGTGCTGGTGCACACCACCTACGGTGAGCGGCTGGGCACCTGGGTGGCCACCGACGTGGAGATCTACCCCGGCACGCCGTCGCGGGACCTCACCGCGGCGGCGGCGCCGGTGAAGCGCTGAAGCCTCAGCCTGAGCCTCAATAGACGGCGAGCGCCTGCGGCAGGTGGTAGCTCACGATGGTGAGCACCGGAATCCTGGGGCCCTCGTCCTCGTCGTCGGTGGTCATCCCGGACGTGACGCGCAGGCCGTCGAAGCGCGCGAGGATGACGTAGTCGCGGCGGCTCTCCAGGAACGGATCCGGCGCGGGCAGCCGGCCCAGGGCCTCGCGGCCGGTCTCCTCGGAGATGTTGTCGTAGGTCCTCACGGTGGCGGACTGGCCGGTGCTCTCGCGCGTCACGAGCGAGCCTCCCACCCGTCCCTCGCCCGTCAGCACGGTCCTTCCGCCCAGGTCCCCGGACGTCTCCGACAGCGTGTCGGTGCGGTACGTCACGCCCACGTCGCGGTGGGAGCCCACGGACTGGAGCCCCTGCTCCACCAGCCACAGCGTGGGGCGCTCGCCGTCCAGCCGCTGATCCGCCACCTGCGCGCGCAGCAGCACGTAGCGCCCGCGGTAGGTGTCCGGCTGGGCGATGGCGGACGCGAGCGAGAAGATGGGCACCTTGCGCGCGTGCAGCAGGCGCAGCTCACCGTCCACGCTGCCTCCGCGCTGGGCCACCACGCGGGCGATGAGCGGGGCCGCGTCCGGACGCACGCGCAGGTCCTCCGCCCACGCACTGCCCAGCACCGCGCCCAGCTGCGTGAACGTGGGCTGGTCCGCGCAGAGCTTCAGCGCCAGCCACGCGTCGTCGCGAGAGGACGCCTGGAGCCGGCGGGCCGCGCCCTCGCAGGCGGCGGCCGTGGGGTAGCGGGCCAGGAAGGCGCGGGCGTCCTGCGGCGACGGCGGCGGGTCCTCGGGAGGCGGCCTGGACGCGGGCGCGGGCTGCGGCGGGGGCGGCGCCTCCGTGAGGGCGCGGTCCTCCAGGGCCACGTGCGAGTGCGACGCACCGCAACCGGTGACGAGCGCGCCCAGCAGGGACAGCATCGGGAGACGGGACATGGCGCGGGGCTCCGGGAAGGCGGGGGCGGGCTACAGCGACGCGGAGCCGGTGCGCTGGCTTGCGCGCGACGGCGCCGGACGGGGAAGGGACGCGGAGGACGGCAGCATCATGGAGCAGGCGTCGTGGCAGCGCTCGTCCATGCAGGCGAGCGCGGCGGGCCCGGCCTGCTGGCGCGACACGTCCGCGTAGCAGGCCTCGCCGTTGCCGGGGCACTGGCTGCGCGCGGCGCACTCACAGCAGGTGGAGGCCACGGTGGCCATCAACTGCACGTCCTGGAGCACGGTGGACAGCGCGCGGTAGCACGCGCGGGCCGCGGGCGAGAAGCGCCCCTTCGAATCCACCACCGGCGCGCCGCCTTCGATGCCGCAGCGGCCCACCACGGCGGCGTACTTGCGCTCGCAGACGGTGACGAGCTTCGCGTCCGGCTGGCCGTCCCGGGCGTTGCTGACGGCCTCCGTGCAGAGCGCGCGCGACGCGTCCTGGAGCAGCTTGACGTTGGAGCGCTCCACGTCGGAGTTGGGGGCGCCCGCGGGCGGTACCTCCGCCTCGAAGACGCACTCCTTGCCCGCGCGCAGCGTGTCGATGGTGCAGGACCACGCCGTGGGGGACGCATCCACCACGGGGGGAGCGCCCAGGGCTTCGGGCGGCAGGGACGACGGCGCGGTGCCAGACGGCGCGGCGCCGAGGAGCATCAGGGACCACAGGAGCATCGCCTTCATGGAGCCGGAGCGTAGGGCTTCGGCTCGCGCCGCTCAAACAGGAGCATCCAGACGATGTTCGCCCTGCGCCACGGGGGCGGGTACGTCCTGACCGACTCCCGTCCCCACCTTCACGGGTGGCGCCTTTGAACGGCCGAGGACAATCGGCGGTTCGATGAGCGCGGGCGGCGTGGCCCGGGTGTCGCGCGGGTCGGGCACCCACACCGGATCCCGGACGAGCCCGCTGCGCTTCCAGCGGCGCGGCACCCGGCGGATGCCAATGGGGTACACGGTGAGTCGTCCGTCCGCGTCGAAGTGGAGCCGGAGGAAGTTCTTCCAGTCCGGGATGGACAGCGACGAGAACGCTTCGTTGGGGTGACAGGCGAACACGTTGAGCGACAGCAGCAGGTACACGCCCACCACCAGCGGCCCCACCAGCGCGCCTCCGCCGAAGAGCAGCAGCCCGCTGAACAGGTCGCGCCGGAGGCTCCAGCGCAGCTCGCCCGCCAGCGGCGCGGCGATGGAGGCCACGGCCCAGATGAGCAGCAGCGCGATGACCAGGTGCGCCGCCCCGTGCAGGCTGCCGGACACCTGCTTCCAGCGCTTGCCCCTCCGGCCGTCCGCGAACGCGATGCAGCCCAGCACCAGGAAGGCCGCGAGCACCATCGAGCCCGTGCTCTGCAACACCGCGTTGAGGACCGCGCGGAACGGGGGGATGCCCACGGGGCCTTCGTTGAGGTTCGCCGTCACACCCCAGCCCAGCAGCATGTACACGACGCCCATGAACGCGGCGAACCAGGGGTTGAGGCCGGTGAACGCCAGGTTGCGCCAGGTGAGCCGCCGCGACGTCGCCTGGGACGGAAAGCACTCCTTCAACGCGTAGCCGCCCGGCCGCTGGTCCACCTTCGGCAGGTGCGTGGGGTGCAGGAACGCCCCTCCCCCACCCGCGACGATCTTCTGCCGCCCTTCCGCGTCCTCGTGCCGCCGGTAGTGGTGCAGGTCCCCCGCGAGGAACACGCTCACCTTCTTGCCCAGCACCTTCTGCTCCAGGAAGTCGATGTTGTGGTCCATGAAGCCGCGGCCCGCGTGGGGCTGCACCTGCTGTTTGATCCACGCAGGCTCCGCGTTGCACAGGATGATGCGGTCCGTGTCCGGAATCTCCCGGGCCACCTTCTGGAAGAACTCCACCTGCGACGCATCCAGGTCGGACTCCAGCTGCATGTCCGTGCCCAGCAGCCACCAGCCATGCGGCAGCTTCACCGCGAAGTAGCTGCGTTGCTGCTTCGTGCGCCAGCCCTGGGAGCGCCGGCCCTGGCAGAACAGGCGCGTGAAGGACACCAGCCCGTCGTACCAGTCGTGGTTGCCCGGCACCGCGAACAGGTGCGGCCGGTGGCGCCTGCGGTTCAGCGCGTCGGCGTAGGGCACCACCGTGCGCGCCTGGTACTCCTCGATGCTCGCGGTCGGGTACACCTCATCCCCGCCGAACACGAGCACCTCTCCGCCCAAGGTGGAGTGCACCTTGCCGGACGCATCCCGCACGTCCAGCGCCGGCGCCATCACGGCGGAGGCCACCGCGTAGGTGGAGTCCCAGCCGTCGCCCAGGTCCGCGACGTAGTCCAGCCACAGCTCCTCGCGGGGGTGGCCGTCATCGTCCTCCGAGTAGTCGAACGCGAGCGGCTGCGGCCGGGCCACCGCGTCCAGCAGCCGCCGGTCCGCCTGCCGTCCAATGGTCCCCGACAGCAGCGTCTTCAGGCCCGTCTTCGCGAGCACGCCCGGGTCGTACCAGGCCACCATCGGCCGGCCCGCGGGCGCCTCCGGCAGGGGCCCGGGCTTCTCTCGCCCGCCCGCTACGTCAAAGGTGCGGACTGCCATGGTCGCTCCTCCATCCGGCTCCGGGCGCGGCCAGGCGCGACGCGGGAGTGGGCGTCGATGAGGTGATCCGCGAAGCGGTCCGCCAGCGCGGCGATGGTGAGGCTGGGGTTGGGACCGGTGGGGCCCGGCATCATCGCGCCGTCGACCACGTACAGGCCGGGGTGCCCGAAGGCCTCACCCGACGCATCCACCACGCCCATCGCGGGCGAGCGGCCCATCGGACAGCCTCCCAGCGGGTGCACGGTGATGACCCGGCTCAGGTAGCTGAGCGGGTTGTCCACCAGCGTCCCCTCGAGCGTGCGGGCGATGTCCGCCATCGACTGGCGCAGCTGATCGAAATAGTCCCGCGAGGACTTCATCCGCCAGTCGATGTCCAGCATCCCGTCCGACGTCAGGCGCATCTGCCCGTCCGGCGTGTCGCGCCCCATGCCGAGCAGCGGCAGCGACGTCGCGGAGCCCAGGGCTTCGCCCAGCAGCCCGGCGATCTCCGCGCTCACGTCCGAGTCCCGCGTGAGCCCCGTCCACCCGCGCAAGAGCCGCCACCCCAGGCGCAGGCCGCGCTTCACCAGGGACGCCTGGTTCGCGCCCTCGTAGAGCCAGTTGACGAACTCCGGGTAGCCCGCGTCCTCGACGTAGTAGCCCCGGCCCGTGCCGCCCTCCTCCCTCCCCCGGAAGTGGAGCGCGCTGGTGATGACCGGGCCGCGCCCGCCCTCCAGGATGCGCGGCAGCTTCTTGCCCGTGCTCGTGTCGCGGCACTGCCGCAGGAAGCCCAGCAGGTCGCCGTTGCCGCAGAAGCGCGAGCCGAGCTGGTGGCTCATCGCGGGGAAGTGCCGCCGGTTCTTCAGGAGCAGGTACGTGGTGCCGAACGTGCCCGCCGCCATCACCAGCCGATCCGCCGTCACGGTGGTGCGCGGCAGCAGCGACCGCGGCGCTTCGCGCGGCGTGCCCTCCGTCACGTCGCGGTGGTCCAGGTACTGCACGACGTAGCCCCCGCCGTCCGCGGGCCACAGCTCCGTCACCTCCGCGCGCGTGCGCAGCTCCGCCCCGGCGCGCTTCGCCGCGGAGAGGTACGTGTAGTCGAGCGTGTTCTTGCTGCCGGAGTTGCAGCCGATGTCGCACTCGCCGCAGAGGTGACAGGTGGTGCGCGTGCGGCCGTGGAGGTTGGGATGCTCCTCGCGGATGGGCTCGCCCGGCACGGGCGCCTGGCCGGGGTTGGCGAACGTCACCGCCAGCGGGGGGAGCTGCCAGTCGGCGGCGCGGCCCATGCGCTGGGCGGCCAGCTTCATCGCCTGCGTCTTCGCGGTGGAGGCATAGGGCGCGTGCTCCAGCGGGTAGCGCTGCGCGCCCATCATCTTCTCCACCGCGTCGTAGTGCGACTCCAGGTCCGCGCGGGTGACGGGCCAGTCCTCGTAGCTCCCGTCGCGCGGATCCTCGTGGATGAAGGTCTCCTCCTCCTTGCGCAGCAGCACGTTGGCGTAGATGAGCGACCCGCCGCCCAGGCCCGCGGACACCACGCCGCCCAGCCCCTTGAACGACCACAGGTTGAAGAGGCCGTGCATGCCCTGGTGCGGATCCCAGAAGTTCCTGCGCATGTCGTGCGGACTGCGGGGGAACGACCAGGGCGGATACGCCTTGCCGCGCTCCAGCACGCAGACGCGCAGCCCGGCGTCCGCCAGGCGCCACGCCATCACCGAACCGCCGAAGCCCGAACCGACGATGACGACGTCGAAGTGCTCAGCGCTCGTGCCCATGCGTCACCTCTCCTTCCGCCTCGCGCCGGGCCCTGGGGGCGTAGAGGTCCCAGAGCGCGCCCAGGAACAGCTGGCCGAAGCGGGTCACCATCTCCACGCCCTCCGTCCCCGGGCGGGAGGAACGCATGCTGGTGACCAGCCGCAGCAGCTCGCGCATGCCCAGCACCAGGATGCCGGAGCCCACCACGGGGCCTCGCGCGTCGGTGCCTTCGTGGAGGTGGCTGTACAGGCGCGTGGTGTCGCGCCAGAGGTCGGGGCCCGGGTCGTCGTGCAGCGTCTTGGTGCCCTCCAGGTAGTAGTCCTTGTCGTGCGCCTGGAAGCGCAGGCCGTAGCTCATGATCTTCGTCCCCGGGTCGTCGGTGGACTGGAAGAGGTTGAAGCTCCCGTCGCGCACCGGGATGTCTTCGCCCAGGGGCTTGTACTCCACGTGGGCCACCAGCCGGGCCGCGTGGGCCTCATCGCGGACGAAGGCTTCCATGTCGTCGACGCTGATGGTGCAGTGCATGGTGAAGGGCGTGGAGCGGCCATCGTGGGCACCGGCCTCGGGGTCGAGGGTGCCCAGGGCCAGCGGACCGGACATGGTCTCGCGGAAGGTCAGGTCGGCAGCGTGTTCAGTCATCTGGGTGATCTCCGGGGTGAGGGGGAGGCCCCCGGCGTCCGCCACCTGGAGGTAGCGACAGGCGTCCGAGTAGCCCTGGTCGATGAGGGACGCAGCCGTCACGTGTCCCGCGTAGAAGTCCGGATCCAACGGCAGGGGCCGCTCGGGTTTGATCAGGTGGACCGCGATGGGCCGGGAGTGCCCCGGCACGTGCTCGCCCGCGAGGATGCGCGCGTTGAGCTCGCGCACCTGCTCCAATTGGGCGAAGAGCGCTCCGTTCGCGCTCAGCTCGATCATGTTGACGTACTGCTCGAAGAAGCCGGAGCCGTAGTTCGCCGTGTTGCCGATGCACCAGGCGATCCACAGCTCGTCCGCCCCACGTCGCACGGCCTCCATCACGTTGGCGTCCTGGATCCACACCGAGTCCAGGTAGAGCCGCCCGTCCTTCGGCACCGGCGGCATGAAGAGGGGCAGGGAGATGCCCGCCACCAGCAGGTCGCGGTCCACGGCGGTGTGGGGGATGGCCTCGTTCGTCTTCCGGCCGAAGTCGCAGACGTTGAAGGTGCCCTCGCGCTCGCGGTTCGCGCGCACGGCGTCCACGTCGATGCCCAGGTGCGGGAAGACGCGCTGGACGATGCCGTCCGCGTCGCCCAGCGCCTCGAGCTTCAGGGGCCGCGCGTACGCATCCAGCGGCATCAGCGACACGAAGTCCTTCACGCGCAGGGTCCGCCACCGCTCGCACATCTCCGCGGGAGACCTGCCAGACAGCCACATCGCCAGCGTGATGATGCCGCCCGACGTGCCGTCCGCGTGCGCGAAGGTCAGCCCCGCGTCCGTCAGCGCGCGCAGCACGCCCGCCTGCCACGCGACGCGCATGCCGCCCCCCGCGAGGATGAGCGAACGTCGGGGCTGCGTACCCTCCCCTGCCCCACGCACCATCGGGGCGCGTGACTCCGCGGGGGTCACCGGCACGGCGGGCGTCGCGTCCGGCCGGGGCTTGATCACGGAGCCCGGCTGCACCCGCTGCCGCAGTGTCGCGAAGTACCCGAGCACCACCAGGGCCGACAGCCCGTCGAACGCCGCCACGAGCAGCGCCAGCGGCGAGAGCAGCCCGCGCGCCACGGCCACGGCCACCATCAGGCACGCCCCGACCTTCTGGAGCCCCGACCACAGGAAGGCCGCCGGGTTCGCGAGCGGCTCGCGCAGGCCGTTCAGCAGCAGGCCGCCGAACAGCACCATGAACATGCCCACGATGCGGAAGAAGTGCGCGGGTGCCGGGGCGTCATCCGCGCTCAAGAGGCGCAGCTCGGTCCCGGCCAGCAGCAGCTGGGCCCCGCCGGCCACGACGGTGATCCACGCGATGGCCGCGAGCACCTGGCGCCACTCGCGCCCGTGGGTGCGGGCCCGGCGCTCCAGCCACCGTGACAGGCCCGCGCTCATGCGTGGGCCTCCCGGCGCCGGGGAAGGGACAGCCCGTAGCGGGACGACCGGGCCTCCGCCGGGCGCTCGGCGCGCAGCACGCGGTGCACGAAGTAGCCCAGCATCCCCAGCCACTGCACCGTCCACAGCCCCACGCGGACGCGGTTCATCCGCATCCACGCGCCCAGCACCTCCGCCAGCCGCTCGGGCGACGTGATGCCGGACGCCATCTCCGCGTTGTACGGAAAGATGAAGATGCGCGTCAGCAGCGTGGCCACCACCACGGACAGCAACACCAGCAGCGGGTACCAGCGCAGCGCGGACCGCCGCTCCCGCCAGGCCAGCACCCCCGCCG
This sequence comes from Corallococcus sp. CA053C, assembly GCF_003611675.1. Lineage (GTDB taxonomy): Bacteria > Myxococcota > Myxococcia > Myxococcales > Myxococcaceae > Corallococcus. The sequence goes on along the minus strand of NZ_RAWA01000046.1, from coordinate 27,217 downwards.
ACAGCAGCATCACCGCCGTCATGCCGGTGAAGAACCGCGTGGCCGCCTGCACCTGCGGCACGAACTGGAGGTAGTAGTTGTCCACCGTGAGCTGGGGCGCGATGGGGAACGTGAAGAGGATGAGCGACCAGCCCGTGCCCAGGTACATGGACGTGCACAGGAACAGCAGACACGCGTTCGCCAGGTGGGGGAGGTCGCCGCGCTTCATGGCCAGAGGCCCTGGACATTCGTGGGTGGCATGCCGTCGAGATCCGGCGGCGGCATGGGCGTCTGGCCCTGTCCCAGGTCCACGACGCTCTCCAGCCCCTCCGGATACGTGTGCTCGGGCAGCGAGGGCTGGGTGAGGAACCACGCCTCGAAGTGGTCATCCAGCACGCCGTTGGTCGACGGGAAGAACCCGGTGAAGAGGGGGCGGTCGGAGATGCCCAGCTCCTTCAGGGGTCGCACGCGGGGGTGGTCCCCCAACTCCAGCACGGCCTTCGCCCACCGTCCGAGCCGGAAGCCGAACCGGCCCCGGAAGTAGATGTACGACTTCATCAAGAGGCCCCGGAAGGCGCAGTAGTTCGCCGCCGCGGCGCGCAGGGGAAGCCAGGCCATCTTCGGGCGTTCGATGCTCACGTGCACCGCCTGCTGGCCGCCCTCCATGTAGCGGCTGCTCACGGTGCCGTCCTCGATGTGGAAGTCCAGCCGGGCCAGGTGCTTGGGCATGCCCCAGATGCCCTTGCCGCCCTTCACGGAGACCTCCGTGTTCACCGGCAGGTCAATCACGTACTGCCCGACACCGTAGTGCTTGCGGAACAGCAGCGGCAGCAGCGGCGGCGCGGGCCGGAGCCCATGCGTGCACGCCAGCGCGACGCTGAACTCGATGTACGCGCCAATGTCCGTGACGCGGTAGTCGATGACGGTGATGAGCAGCACGCCCCGGTCTCTCGTCACCCGCAGCGGGTGCAGCTCGTTGCCGGGCAGCAGGCTCGCGGCGCGGCGCGCATCCACCGTGAAGGCGGCCACCAGCGCCGGGGAGCCCTGCGAATTCACGGGCAGCTCATACGGGATGTCGTCCACCCGCGAGTAACGGCCCGCCTGCTTCTTGATGCGCTTGGGGATGGACATGACAGGCCTTTCACACCGGGCGGTCCAGCTCGGAGAGGAGAAGGGGGAAGACGTCCTGGGCCGCGCGCTTGCCCATGAAGACATCCAGGTGGCCGTAGCCGGGCAGCACGTGCAGCGAGTGCCGGCCCGGGTGGAAGTGCTCCAGGTGCTCGAAGCTGCGGCGCTGGCTCTCCGCGAGGAAGCAGCGGTTCTCCTCGCCCGCGAAGAACGCGAAGCGCGCCTCCGTCTGGGGCTCGCGCTCGCCCAGGTCCTCCGGCAGCGCGCGGAAGCCCTCCACCGGCACCAGGTGGCCGGCGCGCACGCACGCGTCCATCTGGCGGAAGAAGGTGAAGGGCACCGGGCCGAACTCGTGCTGGAGCCACTCGTGCGTGCGGGCGTTCAGGTTCTCGTGGCGCCAGAGCACCGGGAAGCCCGTGCCGTAGGTGAAGCTCGTCCAGCGGCAGACCAGGTTGTCGCACTCGTGATGCGTCGCCTGCACCACGCGCGTCAGGGCGCGGGCCGTGCGCGTGGGGCCGCCGTAGGCCCACTGCGGATCCAGGTACGGCGTCAGCTGCGCGACCAGTGGGACGGCGTAGTGCAGCTTCAGCTTCGCGGACGGGGGCACCACCGGGTGCAGCGACACCGCGTTGGTGACGATGACGTCCACCTCCGGCAGCAGCCCCGCCACCGCGGCCATCGTGAAGCTGGTGGAGCCCTGGCAGTGGACGACGGCCTTGACGGTGTCGTGCCCTGTCTCGCGCACCACGGTCTGGATGGCGGCCGGGTGGTCCAGGACGGCGGCCTGGTCCAACGTCCATTCACCGGGCTCCACGTCGATGCTCGCGCGCCAGTTCTCCAGCCACACGTCGTAGCCATCGTCGATGAGCGCATCCACCAGCGTCTGGCGCACGGGGGCGCGGAAGATGTTCCCCCGCACGCCCGCGCCATGCACCAGCACCACCGGTCCCTTGTCCGCCTTCTCGAAGCCGCGCAGGTGCACCAGGTGCAGCGCGCGCCCATCCCCCGCGAGGAAGGGAACGACCTCCTCGAAGTAACGGGCTTCATGGATTGATTCCGCGGACATGATGTCCCCCCAATGACAAACGTGGGGCGGTGCGTCGGAGGCGACAACCGCCATGCAAACCCTGCCGCGCGGCCCCTCGCCGGTCCTGACCGGGGCTTCGCGGAACGGCGTGGCGCCTCCCTGACACGCCGCCCAAGCCGGGCGTGCGGTGCTAAGGGTGGAGGCATGGACCAGGACACGGGTTGGAGCGACTACGAGGCGGGCGCGACGCTCGGGGGCGAGGGCAGCCAGGGCGGCATCGTGGTGCGCGACGAGGGCTATCGCGGCAACCTGCGCCTCACCTACGAAGCGGACGAGGAGCGCTCCTTCCACTCCATCACCTGCGGCATCGCCGGGTGGCTCCGGCACCCGCGCTTCTTCTACACCGCCGAGGAAGCCACCCGCGCCTTCGAGGCGATGAAGCCCGCGCTGGAGGAGCTGGGCGCGAAGCTCTCCGAAGGCGGCCCGCGTTCGACAGCGGACGGCCAGGCGGCGGGCCCGCTGCTCGCCGACTTCGTCGTGCGCTTTTCCTGAGGCCCGTCCCTTCCGCGTAAGGGTTGCTTAAGGTTCTCCCGCGATAACCCGGTTCGCCGTCCGGGCCACTCCGGATGGTCCCGCGAGTGGCACCCCCGCCGCTCCCGGCTCCCCGTCTCCCGGAGGAACCCCGGATGAAGAGCGAGACCCCTCAGGACCTGCTCCCCCAGGTCATCACGCGTCGAGGCATCCTGCGCGGCATCGGCCTGTCACTGGCCGCGGTGCCGCTGGGCAAGCTGCTCATCGCCTGTGGTGGCAGCGAGACCGACGGCGTGACGGGCGACACCGACGCGGGCACGACGGATCCCGGCGTGTGGGCCACCGGCGGCACCGCGGCGATGACCGCCGCCGCCAGCTACCCGGACCCGTTCGCCGCGGGCCTCGGCACGGTGTGCAACCTCACCTGCGAGTCCACGCTGGGCCCGTGCTACGCGACGACGCTGGAGCGCAAGGACATCAGCGAGGGCCACGACGGCCTGCCGGTGCGCCTGGCCTTCCTCATCGTCGATGAGACGTGCAAGTCCATCCCGGGCGCCACGGTGGACATCTGGCACGCCGCGCCTGAAGGCCTGTACTCCGGCGAGGACGCCAGTGACTTCTGCACCTCCGGCGACGCGGTGGCGCGCGCGGCGCGGTGGTTCCGCGGCGTGCAGACCACGGACGCGAACGGGCGGGCGGACTTCGACACCTGCTTCCCGGGTTGGTACAGCAGCCGCACCATCCACATCCACTTCACCGTGCGCGTCAACGGCAGCGAGTTCGTCACCTCGCAGCTCTTCTTCGACGACACGCTCAACGACGACATCGTCAACACCCAGCCGCTGTACAACACGCGCGGGGCACGCGACACGACCAACGCCAACGACAACGTCGTCTCCGCGGAGAGCGTGGGCAACTACCTGTTCACCACGCAGCGCCTGCCGGACGGCGCGATGCTCGCGGCCAAGACGCTCATCATCCGCTCCTCGCTCGCCAACGCGCAGTGCGCCATCCCGGGCGGCGGTGGCGGTCCCCCGCCGGGCGGTGACGGCGGCATGGGCCCGCCACCCGGTCGCGACGGCGGCTTTGGCGGTCCGCCTCCGGGCTTCGACGCCGGAGTGCCCTGAGCCAGACTGTGCTGGAGCCCCGGACATCTCCGGGGCTGGAAAGGGAGGCCTGACGCATGGGGGACCGCATCCTGCTGGTGGAGGACGATGAGCCGCTCGGTTCGCAGATCGTCGGGCACCTCCGGGGCGCGGGCTTCGACCCCGTCTGGTGGCGCGAGGGCCGCCTGCTGGTGGCCGGCGAGCTTCCGGACGTGAGCCTCGTGGTGTTGGACCTGATGCTGCCCGGCACCTACGGCCTGGACATGCTCAAGGCGCTGCGGACCTTCTCGGAGGTCCCGGTGCTCATCCTCAGCGCGCGCAACGACACGTTGGACAAGGTCCGCGCCCTGAAGCTGGGCGCGGACGACTACATGACGAAGCCCTTCTGGCCGGAGGAGCTCGTCGAACGCGTGCGCGCGCGCCTGCGTCGCCCCACCCTCCAGAAGGAGCAGGCGGTGGTGGAGGTGGGCCCGCTGCGCATTGATTTGCAGGGGCACGCCGTGCAGGTGCGCGGGCGGCCGGTGGAGCTGACGCGGGTGGAGTTCGGCCTGCTCGCGGCGCTGGCGCGCAGGCCCCAGGAGGCCGTGACGCGGCAGTGGCTGGTGGAGCACGTGTTGGATCCGGAGCGCGAGGGCACGGAGCGCACGCTGGACGTCCACGTGTCGCGGCTGCGGCGCAAGCTGGCCCCGGTGAAGTGCGTGGAGACGGTGTGGGGCGTGGGCTACCGGCTGGTGCCCGGGGAGGACGCGTGAAGCTGCGACTGCGGCTGGCGCTCACGGCGGTGGCGGTGACGGTGCCCACGGCGTTCGCGCTGGTGCAGGTGGAGCACTCGGTGCGCCGGCGCACGACGGACGAGGTCATCGCCGAGTCCACGCTGGCGCAGATGCAGTCCGGGGGCCGCGAGCGCTGCGAGGCCGCGCCCGACACCTGGATGGTCCGCACGCGTTCTCCGCGTCCGCCATGGGAGCACGACGGAGGCGGCCCGGGAGAACCGCCCTCCGGGCCGGGCAACGGCGGGCCGCCCCGGGACAGCCCGGGTGGCAAGGGGCCCTTCCGCGGACGGATGCCGCCCGTGCAGCTGTTCCCGTTCGACAGCCAGTTCGTGTCGCGCAACGCGCAGGCGCCCGCGCTGGACGACGACCTGCGCGAAGGGGTGCGGACGGATGGCGTGGGCGTGCGCCGCTACTCGAAGGAGGACGGCGCGTTCGTGCAGGACCTGCTCCTGCGCATGCCCTGGGAAGGTGGGCCGTGCGAGTACGTGCTGGCCCGGCGTGTGGAGCCCTCCAACTCGCCGGAGGTGGGCCTGCCTCCGTTGAACATCTGGGGGGTGCCCACGCTCATCCTGTTGTCGGCGATGGTGGTGGCCCTGGGGCCGGTGGTGCAGCGGCTGCGCCGGCTCACGGAGGAGGTGCGTGCGTCCTCTGGCAGCCACTACCAGCAGCCCGTGACGGTGCAGGGCGACGACGAGATCGCGGAGCTGGCCCGGGCCTTCCAGGAGGCCCGCGAGGAGATCCAGGCCCAGATGGCGCACCAGGTGGCCCGCGAGCAGACGCTGCGCGACTTCCTGGCCAACACCACGCACGACGTGATGACGCCGCTCACGGTGCTGCAGGGCCACCTGGCCGCGATGCAGCAGCGGCTCCGGACAGGAGAATCACTGGAGCCCGGCCTGGTGAACTCCGCGATGGGCGAGGCGCACTACATGGCCTCGCTGGTGCACAACCTGGGAGCGGCGGCGCGGCTGGAGGCGGGAGCGCCCCAGGTGCAGCACGCGCCGGTGGATCTGAACGCCCTGGTGTCGCGCGTGTTGGGACGGCACCAGCCCATCGCCCGTCCGCGTCGCATCGCCCTGGAGAGCGGCGTGCCGGCGACGACGACCTGGGTGATGGGCGACGAGACGCTCCTGGAGCAGGCGGTGAGCAACGTGGTGCTCAACGGCATCCGCTACGGACGCGAGGACGGCCACGTGGCGGTGGTGCTGGAGACGACGCGCCAGCAGACCTTCCACCTGCGCGTCATCGACGACGGGCCGGGCATCCCGGACGACGAACGCTCGCGCCTGCTGGAGCGCCGCTTCCGGGGCAACGCGGCCCGCACGCGAGCCCCGCAGGGCCAGGGCCTGGGGCTGCACATCGTGCACAACGTCGTGGAGCTGCACGGCTGGACGTTGGCCCTGGCGCCCTCGGATTACGGAGGACTGGAGGTCGGCTTCACCGGCCCGCTGATGACGCCTCCGGACTGACGTGCCCTGCCTTCGCGTCACGCCGATCGCTTCCGCAGGGTCCGTCTTCTAGTACCACCCGGTCGCATCCAGGAGGAGAACTCCCACGAGCTGGCGCCATGGGCGCGCTCCACGACCGGGTCCGCCCCACTGCTTCATGAGGCGGACACCGTCCGGGGCCGCCAGGGCATGGCCTCCGCTCGGTCCTGGCACTGCCACGCGCTCTTCAGCCCCCCGTCGCCGGTCGACACGCTCCTGGGCGGAGCGTCCCGGCGACGGAGCGGATGAACCTGTCCGACTGTCGGACAGGTTGGTGAGCAGCGCGCCCGGCAGCCCCCCACCGCTTCACCGGGGGACGGGCTGGGGCCGTCCGGCGACCTTAGAGATCCCGCGGATTCATGACCGGGATCCGCTGGGCCTTGGGCATCCCAGCCCTCGCCAGCGTCCGGCGCGTGTAGCCCGCGGGGCGGACCGTCGGCGTCGCACGGTTCTTGTGCGGAGGCGTGATGCGAGTCGTGCCTCGCGTCGCCTTCAGGGGCTTCGTGCGCGGGGGCGTGGCGCGGGCCATCCGGGTCTCCATCGTGGTCTTCGTACGAGGAGCCGCAACGCGGGTCGTCCGAGTCGTCATCGCGGTCTTCGTGCGTGGAGTCGCGGCGCGGATCATCGGCCTCGTCATCGCGTTCCTCGTACGAGGAGGCGTAGCGCGAGCCATCCGCGTCGCCATCGTGTTCTTCGTGCGCGGAGTCGCAGCGCGGTCCATCCGCGTCGTCATCGCGGTCTTCGTGCGAGGAGGCGTAGCGCGAGCCATCCGCGTCGCCATCGTGTTCTTCGTGCGCGGAGTCACAACGCGGGTCGTCCGAGTCGTCATCGCGGTCTTCGTGCGCAGCGGCATGACACGGTGGTTCATCCGCATCGCCTTCACAGGCTTCGTGCGCGGAGCCGCGACGCGGGCCATCCGCGTCATCTTCACGGTCTTCATCCGCGAAGGCATCGCCCGCGTCGCCTTCCCCACCACGGGCGTCCGCATCGCGGGCCGCGCCTTGCGCAGGGCCGCCTTCGTCATCCGGCCCAGCTGAAGTTCGAACCGCGCCAGCGCCGTGCGGAACATCGCCGCCTTGCGCCGGGTGTTCATCTCCCCTTCCACCTTGCGGCCCCGCAGGGGAATGCGTGTCCCCGGGGCCACGCGCCGCACCTGCTGCGAGCGCAGCGCGTACCGGCCCATCATGTCGCGCGCCCGCTTCACCATCCGCTGAAGCTCGCGCCGCGACAGCGCCATCAGGTTCCGCGGGGCGCTGGCCACCATCACCTGCCGCTCCCGCTCGTTCATCAACGCCGCACCCGCATCCATCACCTTGCGCATGTCCGCCCCTCCCTGGGGTTCTCGAAACAGTCGCAAGGTTTGGGGGTCACGCGCCGCGCGGCAAGGCAGCGTCAGCGCGAGCCTGCTCCACCGCCCATCCCCGGGGATACGGATCCGTGTCCTCCGGACATCAGCCGGACACGGACGCGGGCCGCGCTTCCAGCAGCACCGACAGCTTCTCCAGCGCCAGCCGCGCCCGCGTCTTCACCGTGCCCAGCGGATGCCCTGTCTTCTCGGCGATCTCGCTCTGGGACAGGCCCTCGAAGTACGCGAGCAGCACCACCTCCCGCTGCTCCGGCGGCAGCTGCGCCAGCGCCGCGCGCACCCGCGCCTGGTCCTGCCTCGCGGCCACGGAGACATCCGGCGCCAGCGGCGTCGCGCTCACCGGCGGGGCCTCCTGGCTGACGCCCTCCACCATCCGCGACACCGTGCCCAGTGACCGCAGCCGGTCGATGGAGCGCGTGCGGGCAATGGTCGTCACCCACGTCTCCAGCCCACCGCGCGCGGGGTCGAACTCGCGCGCGCGACGCCACACGTCCAGGAAGATCTCCTGAAGGACCTCCTCCGCGTCCGCGCGCGTGGGCAGGAGCCGCACCGCGATGGCGAAGGCCCGCGCCGAACACCGCGCGTACACGTCGCGCATGGCGTCCGCGCTGCCGAGTGCCACCTGCCTCAGCAGGTCGCGATCGGCCGACAGGTCACTCGCTTGCTGAGCGGAGGAGTCGGTAGGCGCCATGTTCATCCCGGATACCGCAACCGGAGGGGCGGATCCCAGCTTCAACTATCGAGAGTCTTCCACCCAGCCTCGCAGGGTAGTCGCCTGTCCCCTCCATCCCTAACGTTGACAGGCCAACGCGACCAGGCGGTCGTCCTCTTCAATCAACAACACCCGCAAATTGCCGCCTGGAGCCATCCACTCACAGTCCTATAAGCCACCGTCAGCCGATATGACCGACCGACTCGGAAGCGTGTTCATCGAGAACGTCCAGCCGGAGCTGGACGCAGGGCGCTACGCCATCAAGCGCATCGCCGGGGAGAGCCTGACCGTCCGCGCGGACATCTTCAAGGAAGGTCACGATGTCCTCGTGGCCGTCGCGCGCTGGCGCCAGGTCACCCCCGCCGCCCAGAAGACGGACTGGGCCGAGGTGCCCCTCACTCCCAAGAGCAACGACGCCTGGGAGGGGGTCATCCCCCTGGCCCGGAACGGCCGCTACGAATACACGATTGAAGCCTGGCCGGATCTCTTCCGCACGTGGGCGCACGAGCTGAAGCGCAAGGTGGACGCGGGCCGCGACGTGAAGAGCGAGCTGCTCGAAGGGGCCGCCCTCCTGGAAGGCGCCGCCGCGCGCGCCAAGGACGTCTCCGCGGAGGACAGCCGCGTCCTCGCCGAGGCAGGCGCCCGCCTGCGCACACCGCCCTCCCCGGACCACCTCCTCGCCGCGCTGTCACCCGAGCTGGCGGACGTGGCGTCGCGCCACCCGGACCGCACGCTCGCGCGCCGCTACGACCAGGTGCTGGAGGTGTTCGCGGACCGGGAGAAGGCGCGCAACGCCGCCTGGTACGAGTTCTTCCCCCGCTCCGCGAAGCGCGACGGCGTCACGCACGGCACCTTCAAGGACGCGCAAGCGTGGCTGCCGTACATCCAGAAGCTGGGCTTCGACACCGTCTACCTGCCGCCCATCCACCCCATCGGCCGCACCGCGCGCAAGGGCAAGAACAACAGCCTGCGCGCGCAGCCCGGCGACGTGGGCAGCCCGTGGGCCATTGGCGCGGCGGAGGGCGGCCACAAGGCCATCCACCCGGAGCTGGGCACGTTCGCGGACTTCCGCGCGTTCGTGGACGCAGCTCAAGCACACGGCATCGAAGTGGCGTTGGATCTCGCGTTCCAGTGCGCGCCGGACCACCCCTACGTGAAGGAGCACCCGGAGTGGTTCCAGCACCGCCCGGACGGCACCATCAAGACGGCGGAGAACCCGCCCAAGCGCTACGAGGACATCGTCAACTTCGACTGGATGGGCCCCGCGCGGGACTCCCTCTGGAAGGAGCTGAAGTCCGTGGTCCTCTTCTGGGTGGAGCACGGCGTGCGGACCTTCCGCGTGGACAACCCGCACACGAAGCCCATGCAGTTCTGGCACTGGCTCATCCGTGAAGTGCAGGACCTGCACCCGGACGTGCTCTTCCTGTCGGAGGCGTTCACGCGCCCCAAGGTGATGAAGGCCCTGGGCAAGGTGGGCTTCACCCAGTCGTACACGTACTTCACCTGGCGCCTCTTCAAGGACGAGCTGCGCACGTACCTGGAGGAGATCACCCAGCCTCCGGTGGCGGACTACTTCCGCGGCAACCTCTGGCCCAACACGCCGGACATCCTCCCGGAGAACCTCCAGAACGCGGGCCCCGGCGCCTTCCGCCTGCGCGTGGCGCTGGCCTCCACGCTGTCGTCGGTGTGGGGCATGTACTCCGGCTACGAGCTGTGCGAGGGCCGGCCGGTGCCGGGCAAGGAGGAGTACCTGGACTCGGAGAAGTACCAGCTCGTCGCGTGGGACTGGGACAAGCCGGGCAACATCTCCGACTGGATTGGCAGGCTCAACGCCGCGCGCAAGCAGCACCCCGCGCTCCAGCAGTACACCGGCCTGCGCTTCTTCGAGTCCGACAACGATCGCGTCCTCTTCTACGGCAAGCGCACCCCGGACGGCACCAGCACGGTGCTGGTGGCGGTGAGCCTGGATCCGTACGCGCCGCAGGAGGCCCTGCTGCACGTGCCCATGGAGTGGCTGGGCGTGAAGCCGGAAGAGACCTACCAGGTGCATGAACTGATGGCCGACCAGCGTTCGCTGTGGCAGGGGCCGGACGTGCAGGTGCGCCTGACGCCTGAACAGCCCGCGGCCCTCTTCGCCGTGTACCGCTTCCGCCGCACCGAGCACGCGTTCGACTACTTCGAGTGACACCCTTTTGAGAGGCGTATGGACCTGGATCCGCTCTGGTACAAAAAGGCGCTCATCTACGAGCTGCACATCCGCGCATTCAACGACTCGAACGGGGACGGCCACGGGGACATCCCGGGCCTGATTGAGAAGCTGCCGTACCTGCAGGAGCTGGGCGTGGACTGCATCTGGCTCCTGCCGCACTACCCGTCCCCGCTGCGCGATGACGGCTACGACATCGCGGACTACTACGGCATCCACCCGGACTACGGCACGCTGGCGGACTTCCAGCGGCTGGTGGAGGAGGCCCACAAGCGCGGCCTGCGCATCCTCACCGAGCTGGTGGTGAACCACACCAGCGACCAGCACCCCTGGTTCCAGGAGGCGCGGCGCGACCCCAAGAGCCCCAAGCGCAACTGGTACGTCTGGAGCGACACCGACGAGCAGTACAAGGGCGCGCGCATCATCTTCACCGACACCGAGCGCTCCAACTGGACGTGGGATCCGGTGGCCAAGCAGTACTTCTGGCACCGCTTCTTCAGCCACCAGCCGGACTTGAACTACGACAACCCCGAAGTGCAGGAAGCCATGCTGGACGTGATGCGCTTCTGGCTCAACATGGGCGTGGACGGGTTCCGCTGCGACGCCGTGCCCTACCTCTTCGAGCGCGAGGGCACCAACTGCGAGAACCTTCCGGAGACGCACGCGTTCTTGAAGCGCCTGCGAAAGACGATCGACTCCGAGTACCAGGGCAAGGTGCTGCTCGCGGAGGCCAACCAGTGGCCCGCCGACGTGCGCGTGTACTTCGGCGAGGGCGACGAGTTCCACATGGGCTTCCACTTCCCGGTGATGCCCCGCCTCTTCATGGCGGTGCGCCGCGAGGACCGCACGCCCATCGTGGAAATCATGCAGCAGACGCCGGACATCCCGGACAACTGCCAGTGGGCCATCTTCCTGCGCAACCACGATGAGCTGACGCTGGAGATGGTGACGGACGAGGACCGGGACTACATGTACCGGGAGTACGCCACCGATCCGCGCATGCGCATCAACCTGGGCATCCGCCGCCGGCTGGCGCCGCTGATGGACAACGGCCGCCGCCGCATCGAATTGATGCACAGCCTGCTGTTCACCCTGCCCGGCACGCCGGTCCTCTACTACGGGGACGAGATCGGCATGGGCGACAACATCTACCTGGGCGACCGCAACGGCGTGCGCACGCCCATGCAGTGGACGGGCGACCGCAACGCGGGCTTCAGCCGCGCGGACTACGCGCGCCTCTTCGCGCCCGTCATCGCGGACCCCGTCTACGGCTACCAGTCCATCAACGTGGAGGCGCAGGACCGGCAGAAGTCCAGCCTGCTCCAGTGGGTGAAGCGGATGATCCGCATCCGCCAGCGCTACCCCGTGTTCGCCATGGGCACGCTGAAGTTCCTCGCCACGGAGAACCGCAAGGTGCTGGCCTTCGTGCGCGAGTGGCAGGGCCAGTCCGTGCTGGTCATCTGCAACCTGTCGCGCTTCGCGCAGCCGGCCGTGCTGGACCTGCGGGAATTGGCCGGCGCGGTGCCCGTGGAGCTGATTGGCGAGACGGCGTTCCCCCGCATCAGCGACCTGCCCTACCAGCTGTCGATGGGGCCCTACATGTTCCTGTGGTTCCGGTTGGACAAGCCAATGCCGGGGAAGGAGTAACCGCCAGTGACACTCTTGGACCTGACTAAGCTGCCCGACTTCCTCAAGGCCCAGCGCTGGTTCGCCGGCAAGGCGTGGCCCATCAAGAGCGTCAGCGTGGTGGACCACGTGCCCCTGGAACTGGGCACGTGTTCGTTCACGCTCGCCATCGTGGAGGTGGTGTACGAGCTGGGCCAGCCGGAGCGCTACCAGATCCTGGCGCGCCAGGGCCCGGACGGCCTCTCCAGCGCGCTGGAGGACGACGACTGCGTGCGCGCCCTCTTCAACCTCGCGCGCGAGGGCCGGGAGATGCCCTCCGGCTCCGGCCGCCTGGTGGGCGAGTGGATCGCCTCCACGGACAGCGGGGTCGCCCTGCCGGATCCCCTGCCGGTGCGACGGCTCAACGTGGAGCAGAGCAACACGTCGCTGGTGCTGGGCGAGCGGGTCATCATCAAGATCATCCGCAAGCTCGAGGCGGGCGTGAACCCCGAGTACGAGGTGGGCCGCTTCCTCGCGACGAAGACGTCGTTCCGCGCGACGCCGCAGCTGCTGGGCGCGCTCAACCTGCAGGGGCCCGCGGGCGCGACGCTGGGCCTGGCGCACCGCTTCGTGCCGGACGCCGTGGACGGCTGGAAGTACACGCTGGACCGGCTGCGCCAGCAGAAGGCCCTGGGTGACGCGTTCCTCCAGGACATGCGCGACCTGGGCGCCCGGCTGGGAGCGCTGCACCAGGCGTTCGCCTCCGCGGGGCCGGACGACCTGGCGTTCTCCCCGGAGCCGCTGCTCTTGGAAGACCTGCAGCGCTGGAGCGCGTCCATCGTGGGCGAGCTGGGTGTCACGCTGGCGGACGCCGGGCGGCTGCACGCGGACCTGGAGGGCCGGCGCGAGGGGCTCATCGCGTACGCGAAGAAGCTGGCGCACGTGGCGCCCTCCGGCCAGAAGATCCGCATCCACGGCGACCTGCACCTGGGCCAGGTGCTGCGCTCGGAGAACCAGTGGCTGTTCTTCGACTTCGAGGGCGAGCCGTCGCGGTCCTTCACCGCGCGCCGGGAGAAGTACAGCGCGCTGCGCGACGTGGCGGGGATGATCCGCTCGTTCGACTACGCGGAGGCTACCGTGGCATTGGAGGGCAGCCAGCCGCGCGGGCGCGTGGGTCCCACCCGTGACGCATTCCTGGAGGGCTACCGCACGGCGACGCGCGGGGCGCCCTTCCTGCCCGACACCGACGAGGCCTTTGACGTGATGCTGCGCGCCTTCGAATTGGAGAAGCTGTTGTACGAGGTGCGCTACGAGCTGGCGAACCGGCCCGACTGGGTGCGCATCCCCGTCGAGGCCCTGTTGCGGATGGAGGATGCCCAGTGAGGAAGCCGGCGGACAGAGCACAGGTGGACGCGGAGCTGCAACGCGTGGTGGAGCTGCGCCATCCGGAACCCCACTCGGTGCTGGGCGTGCACCCGGACGGGGACGGCATGGTCGTCCGGGCGTACCGGCCGGAGGCCGTGAACATCCACGTGCTGCCGGAGTTCGGCGGCAAGGTGCCCATGGTGCACCGCACCGGCGGCGTCTTCGAGGCGCGCATCAACGGCCGCACGGAGCCCTTCAGCTACCTGCTGGAGGTGGAGTACCCGGGCAAGAAGGTCTTCACCCTGCGCGACCCGTACAGCTTCCTGCCCACGCTGGGGGAGCTGGATCTGTACTTCGCGGGCGAGGGGCGCCACGAGCGGCTCTGGGAGCGCATGGGCGCGCACCTCATCCACCACAACGGGGTGAAGGGCGTGTCCTTCGCCGTCTGGGCGCCCACGGCGGCCAGCGTGTCGGTGGTGGGCGACTTCAACGGCTGGGACGGGCGCCTGCACAGCATGCGGCGCATGGGCTCGTCGGGCATCTGGGAGCTGTTCGTCCCGGAGGTCGGCGAGGGCACCCGCTACAAGTTCGAGATCCGCCCCGGCCATGGCGGCGGCCGGCTGCTCAAGTCGGACCCCTTCGCCTTCCGCACGGAGACGCCGCCCGCGACCGCGTCGGTGGTGCACGACCTGGATCGCTACGCGTGGGGTGACACCGCGTGGTTGGAGCAGCGCGGCCAGCAGAAGGAGGCCGCGCACCTGCCCTGGAGCGTCTACGAGGTGCACCTGGGCAGCTGGCGCCGCGTGGTGGAGGACGGCGACCGGCCCATGACGTACCGCGAGCTGGCGCCGGAGCTGGCGCGCTATGTGAAGGAGCTGGGCTTCACGCACGTGGAGATGCTGCCCGTGTCGGAGCACCCCTACGGCGGCTCCTGGGGCTACCAGGTCGGTGGCTACTACGCGCCCACGTCGCGCTTCGGGCACCCGGACGACTTCCGCTACCTGGTGGACTACCTGCACCAGGAGGGCATCGGCATCATCGTGGACTGGGTGCCGGGCCACTTCCCGCGCGACAGCCACGCGCTGGGCGACTTCGACGGCACGTCCCTCTACGAGCACGCGGATCCGCGCAAGGGAGCGCAGCCGGACTGGGGCACGCTCGTCTTCAACTTCGGCCGCAACGAGGTGCGCAACTTCCTCATCGCCAACGCGCTGTTCTGGCTGGAGGAGTACCACATCGACGGGCTGCGCGTGGACGCGGTGGCCTCCATGCTCTACCTGGACTACAGCCGCAAGCAGGGCGAGTGGATCCCCAACCGCTGGGGCGGCCGCGAGAACGAAGAGGCCATCCAGTTCCTGCGTGAGCTCAACGACACCGTGCGCCGCAAGCACCCGGGCGTCGTCGTCATCGCGGAGGAGTCCACCGCGTGGCCCAAGGTGAGCCAGCCCACGAGCGAGGGGGGCCTGGGCTTCCACTTCAAGTGGAACATGGGGTGGATGCACGACACGCTGTCGTACTTCGGCAAGGACCCCATCCACCGGCAGTACCACCACAACCAGCTCACCTTCGGCCTGCTGTACGCGTTCAGCGAGCACTTCATGCTGCCGCTGAGCCACGACGAGGTGGTGCACGGCAAGGGCAGCCTCTACAACCGCATGCCGGGCGACCCGTGGCAGAAGCGCGCCAACCTGCGCGCCCTCTTCGCGTGGATGTGGGCCCACCCGGGCAAGAAGCTGCTCTTCATGGGCGGCGAGTTCGGCCAGCCGGCGGAGTGGAACCACGACCGCAGCCTGGACTGGCACCTGCTCCACGATGCGGGCCACAAGGGCATCCAGAAGCTCGTGTCGGACCTGAACCGCGTCTACCGCGAGCTGCCCGCGCTGCACGACGCGGACAGCGAGCCGGTGGGCTTCCAGTGGCTCCAGCCGGACGCCTCCGCGGCGAACGTGCTGGCCTTCGTGCGCCGCTCCCGCAAGCCCGGGCGTCACGTGGTCTGCGTGGCCAACCTGTCGCCGGTGCCGCGCGAGAACTACCGCGTGGGCTTCCCGCTCCACGGCCGCTACGTGGAGCTGCTCAACAGCGACGCGGGTGAGTACGGCGGCAGCGGCCTGGGCAACCAGGGCCAGGTGCACACCGAGCCCACCGGCTGGGACGGCCAGCCGGCGTCGGTGGCGCTCACCCTGCCCCCGCTGTCGGTGGTGTGGTTCACGCCGGGATGACGGAAAGGGGGACGGGCCCTGACGTCGTGAAGCCCGGGCCGCCCTGCCCTGCCCTGGAGCTGCCTACCTCTCCGCTTCATCCGGGACGAGCACGGTCTTCAACCGCTCCAGGATCGCCTCCGGGACGTCGATGAAGGACAGCCCAATCTCGAAGCGCGCCACCGCGTCCTTGGGGAGCTTGATGGCCCAGACGATGCGCGCCGTACATTCCAGCGAGCTGCCGTCCGGCATGAACAGCTCCAGGTCCAGGCGGCTGCCGACGTCCTGCGGCTCGTCGGAGTAGATGCGCGCGCCCCCGAGACTGACATCGAGCACCTGCTTCTTCTCGCCCAGCTTCATCCGCGCGGGGCGCGAATACAGCGGGGCGTGCAGCCGGGGAAAGGCTCGGCGATCGATGTGGGAGGTCATCTGGTTCGTCACAATTTGTCATCCTAGCGTGACTGTCACGAAACGGCACATCGCCCTCCCAGGCGAGCAGGCTACCCAGGGGGTGGGATGGAGCCCATCCCCGGGTGTGGAGTCACCCGTTGAGACCGGGCGTATCCCGAGCCAGCTCGTCGCAGATGAGCCCCTGGATGCGGAAGGCCAGCCGCGCCTCCTGAACGATCTCCTGGGCGTCATGCTCGCCGAGCGCCACCTCATCCAGCCGGGCGGAGAGCCGGGATTGGAAGGCGTGCAGCTCTCCCGCGGCCACCGCGTTGTAGAAGGCCGTGCCCCGCCCGCCATCCAGCTCGAAGGCCTGGGCGATGAGCTGCGCGCGCTGGGGCGAGCTGTACAGGTCCTGCACGCACCGGGCGTAGGCGTGCGCGATGAGCAGATGGGGCGCCTCCCGGGCGACCTCGTGGATGCGCTCGGCGTGCAGCCGAGTCTCCGCGCAGGCGAACGGGTGCGTGCGCGTGTCGCCGCAGAACCACTCCAGGTCCGCCAGCAGCGCCGAGGCCCGTCGCAGTTCCGGCAGCCGCAGCATCCGTGCGACGCCAGCGTCCTTCACCTCCGGCAGCACGGACTCGAAGGCCTCGTAGAGGACGTGCAGCTGGCGCAGGTGGTTCACGTAGTGACGGGCCCGCACGAACTGGCCGTAGACGCCGCCGTTCCACGAGCCGTGGAAGAGCGCCTCCAGGAAGGTGGACTGTTCGGCCTGGCGCCGCGCCATCCCCGTCCCCTCTTCCAGTCGCCGTGACAGCGGCTGGGACGACGCGGGCTCGGGCGAAGTCGCGGTCGACAGCCGCCGGTCCCTCGCGGAGCGCACGATGCCGCCCCACCGGAGCGTGCCGTGGAGGCTCACTGCTTCCACCGGTCGTCGGACGCCGCGTGGGCGTGGGTGGGGGCGGTCTCCTCGAGGTGCTGGATGGCCTCCAGCAGCGTGTGCCCCAGCGCGCGCAGGACGTCCTCCTCCAGGCGGAGCGTCACCGGGCCCACCGCCAGGTGGATGTGCCCACAACTGCACCGCGTCACTTCAGCGCACGGGCTTTGCGCCAACACCGCCCTGCAGCATCCCTGACCGAGCATCGCGATCTCCAATTGATTTTGATTATCGAAATCAAATTCATGAAGCCACAACGACCCGGCGCGGTCAAGCCCGTTTCACGCGTTTTCCGCCCAAAGACAGACATGAGACAATTAAAACATGGTCATTTCACGACAGCGATTGCCAATCAATGACAGACAATAATCATTCCAGGAGGGTCCGCCCGGCTCCGGGAAATGGATGCTCATTTGTTCATGTAGGCATGAGGGCCTGAGAGGGGCGCGAAACTGGCTGAAGATTTGTTCAGGTCCCGTTCAGGGGTGTTCAGCCCGCATTCCGGGCCCGCGAAAACTGACTGAAAATTTGTTCAGGTACCGTTCAGTCCATCCAGCCCCGGACATCCTTGAAAAACAGGGCCGATTGCGGTCGCGCCCGCTCCGAAGCGTCCGTTAGAAAAAGGGACCATGCGGCGATCCCTCCTGCTGACGACGTTCCTCGGGCTGGCGTCCTTGCAGCCTGGTTGCCGTTCCAATGAGCTGCCGCCCTCCCCTCCTCCGGCCGGCGACACGGATGCAGGCGTGGAGGACGCGGGGCTCCCGGATGCCGGCGGCGAGGTGACGACGGACGGCGGGCTTCCACCCGAGATGACGCTCCAGAAAGCGGAGGTCCAGGTCCCGGCGGACATGAAGGCAGCGCCGTTCAACGTCACGCGCACCCTGAACATCCCCAACCCGATGCAGGTGTCGCTCTACGCGCGGGTGCCGAGCGCGCGCTTCATCGCCGTGTCCCCGGAAGGCACCCTGCTCGTGTCGGTGCCGGCGCAGAACCGGGTGATGCAGGTGCGTCCGAGGCCAGGCCAGTCGCCGGAGGTGACGCAATGGGCGGGCGGACTGGGCCGGCCCCACGACATCGTCTTCCACGAGCGCGACGGCCAGGTGTGGGTGTTCGTGTCGGAGAAGAACCGCGTCACGCGCTCGCGCTGGATGGCGGGCGAGACGACGCGCGGCGCGGCGGAGGTCGTGGTCTCCGGGCTGCCGGACGCGTCGCTGCCGGAGCTGCAGGGCGCCTACGGCCACGAGCTGAAGAACATCGCCGTGGACTCGCAGCACCGCGTCTACGTGTCCATCGCGTCCACCTGCAACGTGTGCCTGAGCGACACGACGAGCGACCCGCTGCGCGGCGCCATCTACCGGTGGGACTGGGCCGGCGGCTCACGCGAGCTGTTCGCCCGGGGCCTGCGCAACGCGGAGGGGCTCGCGTGGGTGCCGGGCACCGACACGCTGTGGGTGGCGGTCAACAACCGCGACAACGTGCCCTACCCGCTCGATGACGGCACCGGCCGCTACGGCAAGGTGGTTCCGGAGTACGTGGACAACCACCCGCCGGAGGCCCTCACCTCCGTGCGCGCCGGGGGGCACTACGGCTGGCCATTCTGCAACCCCAACCCGGACTCCCCCAGCGGCCTGAAGCACATGCCCCTGGATCGCGACTACGACATGAACCGGGACGGCTCACGCGTGGACTGCGCGACCCTGGACAGGACGGACCAGGGCATCCAGGCCCACTCGGCGCCGCTGGGCCTGACGTTCTTCGACAACGCGGAGCTCACCCCGGCCTGGAAGCGCGGCGCGCTGGTCGCCTACCACGGCTCGTGGAACCGCACGGAGCGGACCGGCTACAAGGTCACCGTCTTCCCGTGGGACCTGGCGACGAACCAGCTCACGGGCGAGGTGGACCTCGTCACCGGGTTCGAGAACCAGGACCTGAGCGTGTGGGGCCGGCCGGTGGACGTGGCGCTGAACCCCAAGGGCGGCTTCTTCATCAGCGACGACTTCGCCGGGGCCATCTACCTCGTGGAGCCTGTCCGCCTGCCCTGAAGCTCAGCGCGTCTCGCCGCGACCCAGCCGCGCTACGTAGTCCGCGGGCAGCCCGGCACTCGTCGCGCCACGCACCAGCGCCTCCACGAAGCGCGGGCTCACCGGGCCGTCCATGGACGCGCGGCGGGGGTTGGTCACGAACGCGGTGGCCTCCACCTCCTGGCCGTCCACGCGCACGCGCACCATGCGCTCCACGCACATGCTCGTCACCACGCCCTCCTTGTGCTGGACGATGGGCCAGTCCTTGCCGGCGATCTTGAAGAGCCGGCCGTACACCCGGGCGCCCGGCGCGTCGGTGAGGCCCGCAACCCGGCCGCCCCACCAGCGCGAGGGGAAGTCGTAGACGAGGTCCACGTCCAGCGCCTCGGCGAGCTGCCCTTCCGGCAGCTCGAAGAAGCCGTAGCTGTGCTGCCCCTTCCACTCGTCGAAGGCGGCCCGGTCCAGGATGGTGGAGTACGCGAAGTAGAGCCGGGGCGCGTCCGCATCCGCCTGCGCGCGCGCCTTCATCACCTGGTCGTAGTGCGAATCCATGCGTGTGTGTCCTCTCCTACCGCTCGCCTACCGGTCGCCCTTGCGGCCCAGCGCACCGTCGCGGAACGCGCCCAGCACGCCCGCCACGTCCAGCCGGGAGGTCTTGATGAACAGGCGCAGTGCGCGCTCCACGTGCTCGGCCAGCGTGGCCATGCGCTCCAGCTTCCGCAGTCGCTCCGGTGAAACGCCGCCCGCGAGCTCCGCCAGCCGGCGCGCCTCGGACAGGTCCGCGCGGATGCGGGTGACGAAGGCCGCCTCTCGCTCCTCCACCACGTGCGTCACCATCCGCACCAGGTCCGTCTCCGCGGCGTAGCGCCACACGGTGTCCTGCGGCACGCGGACCCGCTGGATGACGCCCCAGCGCTCCAGGTCGCGCAGCAGCATGGAGACGCCGCCCTTCGACAGATCCAGCTCGCGCTCAATCTCACCGGCCGTCAGCGGCTCGCCGCGCAGGTACAGCAGGCCCCACACGCGGCCCTGGTTGCGCTTGAAGCCCCAGAACTCGATGACGTTGCCCACCGCCTCCACGGCGATGGCTTCATACGGGGCCAGCCGGCCGTTGTCCGGCGGTGCCACCGTGCTCTGGCTCCCGGGATCCCCCCCCGTCCACAGGTAGCCCTTCATGCAGCGCGTCCCTTCACTTGATCCGCGATGCCTTCCGACAGCTTGCGCGCCCAGCCGGCCAGCTCCGCGCCCGCCGCGCCGTCCGTGAAGGGCCCCAGCTTGTCGAGCGCCGCTTCAATCTCCGTGTTCATCCGCGCCATGGACGCCTCCACCGCGCCGGTGGCCTCGATGGCGCTGCCAATCTCCCGCGTGCGCTCCGGCGTGATGACGGAGAACGCCCACGCGTCCTTGAGCTTGCGGCGCAGCGACTCGTCGCGCGACACCGCCAGCAGGATGGGCATGGACGGCGTGCGCGAGTGCACGTCCGCGTACCGGGGCTTGCCCACGTCCGTGCCCAGGATGTCCCGGATGTCGTCGGCGATCTGGAACGCCACGCCCAGGTGCCGGCCGAACGCGTCGAAGCGCTCCACCGCCTCCGGCAGGTCCGCCAGCGTCGCGGCCGCCTTGCCGCACCAGCCGAACAGCGAACCCGTCTTGCCCTCGGCGATGTAGCGCAGCCGCGTCAGCGGCAGGTCCATGTCGCCGCGCGCCTCCACCTCCGCGATGGCCGCGCGGGTCATCTCCGAGACGACCGCCAGCCCGCTCTGCACCAGGCGCGCGTCCAAGAGCGACAGCTGCGAGAGCGCCGTGGACAGAATGAGGTCGCCGCTCATCACCGCGACGATGTTGCCCCAGCGCGCGTTCACCGTGGGGCGGCCCCGGCGGAACATGCCCGCGTCCACCACGTCGTCGTGCAGCAGGCTGGCCGAGTGGATCATCTCCGCCGCCACGCCCACGTCCACCAACCGCGACGCCGGGACTCCCACGGCGCCACCGAACAGCCGGACGAGCATGGGCCGCGCACGCTTGCCACCGGCGCCCAGGCAGAGGTGCCGGGCCGCGTCCATCAGCGTGTCACCCTTCACGTCCGGCCCGACGTCCCCGTCCGCGAGCAGGGCGATCAACCGCTGCTCCACCTGCCCCAGAAACTCCGTCAGCTCGTGAGCGACATCCATGTACGCGGTCTCCTTCCCTCGTTCATATAGTTCAAGACCGCGTGAACTGCACCTGAATCCCTCCTGCCCTCCGGGCATGCGGACAGAGCATCGAAAGCCGGGAATAAGGTCGGTTGGTGGTCGGCCGTGCGCGGGGGGTACACCGGGGGTCCGGTTGAGGGGGAATGCGACGCCGTGCGACAGGAAGAAGGTCTTCCTGAAGCAAGGGTTCGCGTGTCCCCCGCTGCCTTCCGCCGCCACCTCGTCCAGAGCTTCGCCTCCCTCGCCACCGGCGTCCCCCTCTTCCGCCCGGGCGCCTCCCTGCCCGGCTCCTCCGCGCCGCTGCTGGGCGCGCCGCCGCCTCCGGACGGCCGCCGGGGCCCGCCCGCCCAGCGGGGCCTTCGCGGGTCGCTGCGCATGTCCATCGTGGAGGGGATGTTCGCGGAGGTGTTCACCGCGTGCGCGGGCGCCACGGTGCTCACGGCGTGGGCCATCGCGCTGAAGCTGGGGCCCTTCCTCGTGGGCGTGATGACGGCGCTGCCGTTCTTCGCCCAGTTCGTGCAGTTCCCCGCCGCGTGGCTCACCCTCTGCTTCGGCCACCGGCGCGTGGCGCTCACCGCGGTGTGCCTGTCGCGGCTCGTGATGCTGCCGCTGGCGCTGCTGCCGTGGCTCAAGCTGTCGCTCCCGGAGCAGCAGCACCTGCTGCTCACCGTGGCCGGGCTGTCCGCGCTGCTGGGCGTGGTGGGCAACAACGCGTGGGTGGCGTGGATGGGGGAGCTGGTGCCGCGCGCCGTGCGGGGCCGCTTCTTCGGCAAGCGCACCGCGCTCACCACGCTGATGGGCACCGGCGCGTCGCTCAGCGCGGGCCTGCTGATGGACCGGCTGCGGAAGCTGGACGGCGTGGGGCTGGCGCTGCCGCTCCTGGCGCTGGCGGCGTGCGTGATGGGCATCATCACCACCCTGATGATGGCCGCGCAGCATGATCCCGCGCCTCCGGGCTCGTCGCCCCGGCTGGAGCTGAAGGCGGCGCTGCTGCCCTGGAAGGACGACGGCGCGCGGCGGGTGCTCCTGTACCAGGTGGCGTGGAACGCGGCGGTGGGCGTGTCCGCGCCCTTCTTCGCGCTGCACTCGCTGCAGAACCTGAAGATGACCTTCGTCATCATGGCCCTGCACGCGGCGGCGGTGGCGGGCGTGCGCGTGCTGACGGCGTCCATGTGGGGGCGCGCCATCGACAGGCTGGGCGCGCAGCCGGTGCTGATGGCGTGCTCGCTGGGGATCAGCGTCATCCCGCTCCTGTGGCTCCTGCCCTCCGCGGGGACACTGTGGCCGCTGCTCTTCGACGTGCTCCTGGCGGGCTCGCTCTGGAGCGGCCACGGCCTGGCCATCTTCGCGCTGCCCCTCACGGTGGCGCCGCGCCGGGGCCGGCCCTTCTACCTGGCGGCGTTCGCCACCGCGGGCGGCCTCGCGTACGCGGGGGCGGCGGCCCTGGGCGGGGCGCTGGCGGCACGGCTGCCGCAGCAGTTCATGCTGGGCGGCCACCTGTGGGCGAACCTGCACGTCCTCTTCGTCGTGTCGGCGGTGGCGCGCATGGGCGCGGCCTTCCTCGCGGCCCGGGTCAATGAACCCGGCGCCGCCACCGCGCGCACCGTGGGACAGGTGGTGGAGCGGCTCCTGCCCCGCCTGCGCCCCGCGCTGCGCGAGGCCCGCGCGCCGGACGTCCGGCCGTAGGCTACAGGCGGTAGTCCTTCACCATCCCGGCCACGCGCTCGGAGAGCATCTTCAGCGACACGGCGGACTCGCTGGTGGTGGAGATGCGCTTCACCGTGTCGCCCATCACCGCGTTGAGCTCGTTCACGGCGGTGAAGATCTGCTCGATGCCGGTCGCCTGCTGGTTGACCGTCTGGGAGATCTGCCGCGCGGACACCACGCTGTCGCGCACGATGGAGGACAGCTGGCGCAGCGTGTCCCCGGACGTGCGCACCTGCGCGAGCGCGGACTCCATGCGCTGCGTGCCCGCCGCGGTGATCTCCACCGTGGCGAAGATGGCGGTGCTGATGTCCGCCAGGATGCCGCGCACCTGGTTGGTGGCGCGGATGGACTGATCCGCGAGGCCGCGGATCTCCCGGGCCACCACCGCGAAGCCCTTGCCGTGCTCACCGGAGCGCGCCGCCTCGATGGCCGCGTTCACCGCGAGCAGGTGGGACTGGTCCGCCAGGTCCTTCACCGTCTCCGTGATGCCGGAGATCTGCTCGGTGCGCTCGCCCAGCGCCATGATGCGCTCGGCGATCTGCTCCACCTGCGAGCGCAGGTCCACCAGGCCGTCGATGCTGTCCGTGATGGCGCCCTCGCCCGTCTTGCCCAGGGCCTCCGCGCGCTCCGCCACGTCGATGACGGCCTCCGCCGCGCGAGACGCCACGACGGACGTCTGGCGGATCTCCTGCGCCGTCACCTGCGTCTCCTGCAGCGCGGCGGCGTGGCGCGACACCATCTCGTTCTGCCGGCCCGCGGAGTCGTTCAGGTGGTCCACCGACCCCTTGAGCATGTCCGACGACTGCTGGAGCTGCTGGAGCAGGTCCTTCACCTTGCTCACCATCAGCGTGAAGGCGCCCGCCAGCTGCCCCACCTCGTCGGTGGATTCAATGCGGACCATCTCCCGCAGGTCGCCGTGCTCCGCGATGCGCTGCGCGGCCTCCGTCAGCTGCGCGAGCGGCATCGCGACCCGGCGCGCCAGCACGATTCCCGCCACCACGAACGCCACCAGCGCCAGCAGCACCACCACGCTCACCCCCGTGGTGATGGACTTCACCTGGGCCCGCGCCGCCGAACGGTTGAGGCCCACGTGCACGCTGCCCGCGCCGTTCGTCATCCGGGAGCTCAGGTCCAACAGCTCCGCGTCCCGGACGTAGAACGTGGCGTCACCCTGCGCGCGGCTGAGCCGGTCGCGCAATTCGCGCATGGCCGAGCCGTACTCACCCGCCACCGCGCGCAGCTGCCCCGAACCGTCGAAGACGGCCACGTAGGCCACCTTCCCGCTGCGGGTCACCGGCTCCAGGAGCGGCTGGAGCGACTCCGTCTGGCCGCTCGCCATCACCCCCGACAGGGTGGAGGCGAGCGCCACCGGCAGCGCGACGCCCACCTCGCGCCCCTGGTCCTCGAAGGCGGACGACAGACGCGGGATGAGGTACCCGAAGAACAGGACCGTGAAGAACAGCGCCACCAGGAGCGGCGCCAACGAGAGCTTCTGGGACAGGGAAAGTCGCATCCGGGCGTCGGTGGCGGCCCCCTTCCACGCTGTCGCCAGCGCGCGGGGGCCACTCCAGAGGGAAATCTGGGAAACGAAGCCCCCCTGGACTATCCAGCGAGGTGCCGCATTGTGAACACCCCTGGGGAGCCCGCGCAATGGGCCCGCGCGGGTTCCGGCGTGAAAGTCAGACACCGCGCCCTGGGTAGAGGTCACCCCGGGCGTGGGTCATCCCTTCACGGACCGTCGCTTCAGCCCGCCTGGCGCTTGGGCGGGGCGCTCTCGTCCCACTTCTCCATCAGGGTGTTGGACGGGAGGGTCTCGTCCAGCAGCTTGCGCGCGGATTCGGCGCCGGAGACGGGCAGTCCCTGGGGGTTCAACAGGCCGAGCTGCACCAGCACCGTCGCCTGATCCCAGTAGATGTGCTCGTGGTAGAGCTTGTCGCCGCGGAAGTTCACGACGGCGACGAAGGGCACCTCCACGTACTTCCCGGTGGGCGGGATGCCCGGGAGCATCCAGTCCATCTCGATGTCGTGCGTGAAGCAGAAGATGAACTCGTCCACCACGCGGTCCGCACCCACGGTGCGCGACAGCGGGATCATCTTCGTGTCCTTGGGGTTCGCGTGGACGAAGTGGTTCGCGTAGAAGCGCCGCAGGTACTCCGCGCCCACGCCTCCCGTCATCACCGGGACGCTGTTGACGTACGGATGCGCCACCATCGTGGCCATCGTCGCGTCGGCGTCCCGGGCGGCGAACTCCAGCTCCGTGTGCTTGTCCCACAGCGCGGCCAGATCGTAGCGGGGCCCCATCACCCGCCGCAGCAGCGCCATGGTGCGCGTGTGGGCCATCATCTGCGAGGGCCGGTGATACGCCGGCGAGCCCTCGCGGAAGAAGCCGTGACGCACTCCCGGGTAGACGTACAGCTCCACGTCGGGGGTGACGCGCGCGCGCACCCGGGCCACCGCGGACGGGGGCACGAAGCCGTCCCACTCCGCGAAGTTGAGCACCAGCGGGGCCGCGTCCGGCCGGGCCGCCGCGAGCACGTCCTCCATCCCGGGCGCGCAGTAGGCCACCGCGCAGTCCACCTGGCCGTGCACCGCGAGCTGCGCGGCCAGCGTGCCGCCCAGACCGAAGCCCACCGCGCCCAGCTGCTTCTGGCCCTTCTTCAGGCCCGTCACCTCCGGCAGGGCCCGCGCGTACGCCACCACCGACTTGAGGTCCACCTCCTCCGGCTCCCCAAACGACGCGAGGTCCGGCACCACCACCACGTAACCCTCCTCGGCGAAGAGCTCCGCCATGTGCCGCAGGTGGGTGTTGCCCTCGAAGGCCTCCACCATCAGCACCAGCAACGCCGGACCACTGCCTGACTCGGGACGACGGACCCACGCCCTCATCGGGTCGCTTCCATCCACGGGAATCCACATCGAGTTGTCAGTCATTGTCGCGCACCCTCCCCAAAGCGGACACTGCCAGCCCGGGCACGTCGTCTCCCGGACGTCTGCGATTGTATCAGTACAGACGGGCGTCCGCGCAGACCTTGAGGGTTTTCGATGTAAGTGGATACTTGTATGCCTTTGACTGAAGTAATCAGCCGGCACTGCAACGCCCCCACCATGACGCGACGGGCCTTTTGGGCCTCAGGCGGTGAGCGACTCAGGAGGAGCCAGCTTCGCGCAGGCGGACAGGTGGCGCGCGGAGCCCAATGCCTGACGCGGAAGGCAGAGGAAGAAGGTGGTGCCTGACTCGGGGGTGGATTCGACCCTCAGCGTGCCCCCATGGGCCTGCACGATGCTGTGCGCGATGTAGAGCCCCAGGCCCAGGCTCTCCCGGCTGTCGGTGTCGACGCCGCGGCGGAAGGGCTGGAACAGCGTGTCGCGCAGGTGCGTGGGGATGGGGGCGCCATCGTTGTGCACCTCCACGTGGACGGTGTCCGCGCCCTGCTCCGAGGTGCGGATGCGCACGGGGGTGTCCTTGGGGCTGTACTTGAGTGCGTTGTCCAGGAGGTTGGCCAGCACCTGCGCCAGCCGGTCCAGATCCCACACGCCCGGCAGGCTCTCGCGGGTGAATTCGCACAGGACGGTGCGGTCCGGCTGCGCCGTGCGCAGCTCGTCCGCCACCTTGCAGCACAGCTCGTTCAGGTCGCCTTCGCCCGGCACCACCCGGATGCCTCCGCCCAGGCGGGCGCGCGTGAAGTCCAGGAGCTGATCCACGATGCGCTGGATGCGCACACCGGCCCGGGACACCCGCTCGAAGGCCAGGCGCTGACCTTCCGGCAGCACGTCGCGCGCCAGTTGCAGGCTCGCCGTGGTGAGGATGGCGGCCAGGGGAGAGCGGATGTCGTGTCCCACGATGCCCACGATCTGCTGCTCCAGCTCCGTCGCGCGCTGCAGCTCCTCCTCCACGCGCCGACGCTCCGCCAGCTCCAGCGCCTGCTGCCGCAGCTGTTCCCCGCGCAGGTACAGCTCCACGAACACCGCCACCTTCGCGCGCAGGATGTCCGGGTCCACGGGCTTGAGCAGGTAGTCCACCGCGCCGTATTCGTAGCCCCGGGTGACGTACGCCGCCTCGCGGCTGAGCGCGGTGATGAAGAGGATGGGCAGGTGCTTCGTGCGCTCGCGGGCGCGCACGAGCCGCGCCGTCTCCAGCCCGTCCAGCCCCGGCATCTGCACGTCCATCAGCACGCACGCGTACTCGTCCAGCAGCAGCGCCTTGAGCGCCTCGTCCCCTGAGCACACCGACACCACATGCTGACCGAGCGGCTCCAGGATGGCCTCCAGCGCCAACAGGTTCGCCGGCACGTCGTCCACCAGGAGCACGCGCGCGCGGCGTGCGCCGGGCGCCATGACATTGGCGGCACGGGGGGAAGGCGCGTCGGACACGGCGCTGAGCACGGGTGTCCTGGGACCGGAAGGCGTCACGATGGTCGTCACTCGGGCGGAGGGGTGGGAGCGGCTCGGGTGGCAGGCAGGGGGCTCGGCTGGGAGTTCCACTGGGATGT
>NZ_RAWA01000469.1 GCF_003611675.1 Corallococcus sp. CA053C | reverse complement strand
CGTCCCAGACGAGGCCATAGGCGCGCAGAATCTCCTCCAGATGCCCTCCCGGGGGCGGTGGGTGCACCAGGCTGTCGAAGTGGAGAAGACGGATGGTCCGGTCGGACGCCGCCGAAGCCAGGACGGAACTGTCGGGCGAGAAGGCCACCGCCGAAAGGAAACCCTGCTGGCCCCGGACCCGCCCGATCAGGTCCCCGCCAGGCAGGCTCCAGACCTTCACCAGCATGTCCATCCCCCCCGAGGCCAGGAACCCGCCATCGGGCGACACGCCCAACGACAGCACGCCCACGGAGCCCTCGTCCATGCTCCTCAGCAGGTGTCCGTCCTCGGCATTCCAGAGTCGGATGGGCTGGTTCATGCCCGCCGTCACCAGGTGGTTGTCGCCGGGCGTGAAGGCCAACGCCCGGACGCGGTCGCCGACGTCCAGTTGGCGCAGGGGCTGGCGCCGCACCAGGTCCCAGAGCCGCACGACCTTGTCCGAGCCTCCGGAGGCCAGCCGGGTCCCCTCCGCGTTGATGGCCAGGGCCCAGACCTTCCCCGTGTGCCCCGCCAGTTGCCCGAGCAGCACGCCGTCCGGCATCGACCACAGGTAGACGTCCCGGTCGCCACCCGCGGCCAGGACCTTCCCGTCCGGGCTGAAGACAAGCCCGCGCACCGAGCCCTTCACGTCGGACAGCTCGCGCAGCTGTCGGCCCGTGGCGGCTTCGAGCAGACGCACCTTCCCTTTCAACGTGCCTGCCGCGATGAGCCGCCGGTCGGGGCTCGCCGCGAGCGAGACGACCGCCTCCGTGCTCTCCGTCCGGGCCTCGGGGGCACTTGCGTCTCCCAGGCGCCAGCGGCGCATGCCGTCCTCCGCCCCCGTGACGAGTTCCTGCTCCTGGGAGAAGGCCAGCGTCTCCACCCAGGACTCGTGACCTCGGAGCAGCACCTCGGCGGGCGCGGAGGGCCGGGCCCAGACATGCAGGGCCCCATCCATCCCCCCGGACGCGAAGGTGCGCCCATCCGGCGACAGGGCGATGCACATCACGAAGGCATGGTGGGCATCCAGGCGCTCCAGGAGCTCGCCGCTGCGTGTATCGAAGAGCTGCACGCGCCCGTCCCAACCCGCCTGGGCCACGAGCCGGAATCGCGCATCGATGGACGTGGCCGAGATGTCCGCCGGAATCTTCAAGACGTCGACGAGCTGCCCGGACCGGGGATTCCAGAAGCGGATGGAATGGTCCGCGGCCGCCGTCATCGCGAGGTTTCCATCCGAGGAGAAGGCGGTCGACTCCACCTTCTCCTCATGCCCGGTGAGGCGGTGGAGTTCCCTGCGGGCCTCCAGGTCCCAGACGCGGGCGGTCTTGTCCATGCTCGTCGACAACAGCCACCGGCCATCCGCCGAGAAGGCCACGGCGATCACATACGCGTCGTGCTCGAAGCGCAGCCGCTCCGTGCCGGACGCCACGTCCCAGACGCGCACGGTGTTGTCCACGCCGCACGAGGCGAGCTGCTTCCCACTGGGAGAGAACGCCAGGCCCCGCACGACGTCCGTGTGGCCCTGGAACACGGCCACCCCCCGGCCCTGACGCACATCCCAGACGCGGATCTCTCCCGGCCGGCCGGCGGAGGCCAGCAGCGTCCCGTCCGGGGAGAACGCGACGGCGTGCACCTCCGCCGGATGCTCCTTGAACTCCGCCACCTGCTCGCCACTGCCCACATTCCAGATGCGGACGACGGAGTCGAAGCCCGCGGAGGCCAGGAGCTTCCCGTCTGGCGAGAAGGCCACCGCGAGCACGGAACCCTTGAACTTCTTCGTCCAGAGCTGGCGGGAGGCCCGGTCCGTCGCCCAGCCTTGCCCCCAGCGCGCCACGGCGGAGTCCTGCGACGCGCGCGCCACGGCGAAGTAGCCCGCGGCCAGCCCCCACTGCCGGGACTCGATGGCGGCGTCCCCCTTCGCCAGGTACACGCGCGAGCGGAGCTCCTGCTCGGCCGGGGACGGCCGGAGCGCCTCGGCTTCACGCAGGGCGGGGCGGGTCGCACAGGCGGCGAACAGCAACGCCAGGATCGCCAGCCTCCTGCCGGGTCCGTTCATGTCAGGGCCCCATCGAACGACTCGGAAACGAAGTGGAAGAAGAGGGAGATGGACCGCTTGTCGGGAGCCAGGGCGTTGCGCCAGTGCGCGATCTGCCGCCCCTTGTAGAGAACAGCATCCCCGATCCCGAGCCGCACCCCGAGGCGATCCTTCCCCGTGGGAGAGAGCCAGAGCGGCCAGGAGCACTTTCCCGCCGGGCGCGGCCGGAAGTCCACCAGGAGCGAGATGGTGAACTCGCACTGCGGCCGGTCCACGTGCCGGCGCAGCACCGCGCCCGGCATGTACTCCGCGACGTAGCAATAGGAGGGCTTCACCTGGCGGCCGACCAGCGCGGACACGAACGGGGAGAGCTGCCGGTGCAGGAACACCGACACCGCCTCGTTGGAGAGGACGTTGCGCAAGGGCACCTGGGTGCACAAGGCCATCCTGGGGTTGTGCATTGCCAGCCACGGTGTTCCGGGTGACCGAGGTGAAGTCGACCCGCGAGCACGCGGCCCGACGAGGCCGCCGGTGCTTCGAGAGGCTCCCATGGGACATGGGGGAGGCAGGCCTGTTGATACCGCAGCGACGGAACAGCGTCCGGCAGGAGATTCCCGGATGCCGCTCCGCCGCCGCGCAGGGTGTCATGGCAGCGCCGTGACCGTGACGGTCTGGGTGGCGTTGTCGTTGCTGCTGTTCGCGTCGTGGTCCAGCCCACCTGCCAACGCGAAGGCCTCGAGTTCCAGATCGCCTGCCGCGGTCGGCGTCCCAGTGACCGTGACCGTGGCGGAAGCACTCACGCCCAGGTCGCCCAGCTTGCACTCGATGGCGCCGAGGCTGCTACGGGTGCACGAACCCTGGGAGCTGGTGAGCGAGGTGAACGTCATGGAGCCCGGCAGCCGGGTGGTGGCGATGATTCCCTGCACCAAGGCCGACCCGATGTTGTGAGCGGTCACCGTGAAGCTCAGCGGCTGGCCGACAACAGCGGGTGAAGGCGAAGCCGCGAGCGTCGTCTCGGTGTCGTAGGGGAGCGCGACGAACTCGCAGGCATCGCCGAAGCCGTCGCCATCCGCATCCGCCTGGTTGCTGTTGGGATCGGAGGGGCAGTTGTCATCGCCGTCGATGATTCCATCGCCATCGGTGTCGAGCCGGCTCAACTTCTCGAAGTCGATGGGGGTTTCGTCTTCTGGGGCAAACTTCAGGCGAGATTTGGGCGCCGGCGCCGGGGCTGGCGGAGTCGCGGGGGCCGCCGGACTCCCAGTCGCCCCCCCATCCAGGGACATTCCCGAGGCAGTGCTGCCCACGCATGCCGTGCCGCACATGAGCGTAGGGGCGAGGACCGCAAGGATGGCGCGGTGTGTGTGTCTGCCGTGCCAGGATGCGTGCGAACGGGGCGGGCGTGACGGATTGACCAGGGGTGCCATGCTTCCTCCTGGCCTCAACCTACTCTGTCTCTCAAGAGAGGGAATGGATGTCCGGCTGCCAGCGATTGCCGTCCACAGCCCACCCGCTCAATGCCAGGGTTGTGGCCAGCCTCTCGTACTCCGCTGGGCTGATGCGTACTGCTTGGATTCAAGTGGGCCGAGGCGTCAGCGAGGGAGAGGAAGGTGGGCCCTCCTGGATTCGAACCAGGGACCAATCGGTTATGAGCCGACAGCTCTAACCGCTGAGCTAAGGGCCCCCTCGGACTTGCAACGCCAGACGTGACGGACCTCATCGCGCGGCGCGGGCTGACTATCTCCCCGCGCGCGCGCCCCTGGCAAGGCCCTGGCGTCAGCCGTCCTCGCGGTCCTTCAGCGCCACGCGGAACACCTGTCCGCGCTCTGACACGGTGACGCCCTCCAGGCGCAGCCGGCGCGCCTGCTCGTGCGCCACCGGAGGCGCCAGCGTCCCGTCCGAGCGGATGACGCGCCACCAGGGCACCTGCGTGCGCGTGCCCGGCAGCAGCTTCAACTCCCGCCCCACACCGCGCGCCCCGCCGGGCCGTCCCGCGTAGAGCGCCACCTGCGCGTACGAGCGCACCTCGCCCCGGGGGATGGAGCGCACCTGGTGCATCACGCTCTCGTGGAAGGGCAGGGGAGCGGCGGCGGGCTTCTTCGGAGGCACGCGGGCGACCTCGGAGTCAAAAACGAGAAGGCCCCCGGTCCACGAAGCGGGAGCGGGGGCCTTCAGGACAGCATGTTCAGCCGGCTTGCGTCAGCTCTCGACGAACGAGCGCAGGCGCTTGGAGCGGCTGGGGTGGCGCAGCTTGCGCAGCGCCTTGGCTTCAATCTGACGGATGCGCTCGCGCGTCACCTCGAAGTCCTGGCCCACCTCTTCCAGCGTGTGGTCGCTCTTCTCGCCGATGCCGAAGCGCATGCGCAGGACCTTCTCCTCGCGCGGCGTGAGCGTGGCGAGCACCTTCCGCGTCTGCTCGGCCAGGTTCATGTTGATGACCGCGTCCGCGGGCGACACGAGGCTCTTGTCCTCGATGAAGTCGCCCAGGTGGCTGTCCTCTTCCTCGCCGATGGGCGTCTCCAGGGAGATGGGCTCCTTGGCGATCTTCAGGACCTTGCGCACCTTGTCGAGCGGCAGCTCCATCTTCTCCGCGATCTCTTCCGGCGTCGGCTCGCGGCCAATCTCCTGCACGAGGTAGCGGCTCGTGCGGATGAGCTTGTTGATGGTCTCGATCATGTGCACCGGGATGCGGATGGTGCGGGCCTGATCCGCGATGGCGCGGGTGATGGCCTGACGGATCCACCAGGTGGCGTACGTCGAGAACTTGTAGCCGCGCTTGTACTCGAACTTGTCCACCGCCTTCATCAGGCCGATGTTGCCCTCCTGGATGAGGTCCAGGAACTGCAGGCCGCGGTTCGTGTACTTCTTCGCGATGCTGACGACGAGGCGCAGGTTCGCCTCCACCAGCTCGCTCTTCGCGCGCTCCGCCCGCTTCTCACCCAGCCGGATGGCGTCGTAGTTGCGGCGCAGGGCGTCGACGGGGAGGTTCGCTTCCTCCTCCACGCGCTTGATCTTCCGCACGGCGGTGCGCACGTCGCGGTCGAGAATCTCCAGCTGCTCGGGGGTGAAGTTGAGCTGCTTCTGGAGCTTCTTGGCGATGTTCGGGTTCTCGCGCGACTCCTTGAGCTGAGGGCGCAGGTCCTTCATGGAGACGCTGTAGCGACGCTCCAGGTCGCCCAGCTCCTCCTCGGCCTTCTCCACGCGCTCGATGAGGCCCTTGAGGTTCACGACGATGCGGTCCACCTGCTTCTTGTTCAGCCGCATCTCCTCCGGGACCTCCATCATCTTGGTCCGAAGGTCCTTCACCTCCTGCTTCAGCTCCTTCTTGCGCACCTCCGTGAGCTTCTTCTTCCCGGAGAGCTCCTCCTCCAGGACCTCGCAGTCCTTGGCGAACTTGCGGAAGCGCTCGATCTGCTTGGAGATCTGCTCGATCTTGTTCAGCTCGCTCTGCGCGAGCTGAGCGGGAGCCTCGGCCTCGGAGACCTCTTCGACGGCCTCCTCCGCGTTCTCAGACTGGGCCTCTTCGGGCGCGTCCTTGATGACGTCGCGCACGCGCAGCTTGCCCGTCTTCAGGCGGTTGCTGATGTCGAGGATGTCCGCCACCGCGACGCGGCAGGCGAGCAGGGCGCGCAGGACTTCCTTCTCACCCTCCTCGATGCGCTTGGCGATCTCCACCTCGCCCTCGCGGGTGAGGAGGCTGACGCTGCCCATCTTGCGCAGGTAGAGGCGGACGGGGTCGTTCGACTTGCCACCCGGCTCGTCGTCCTCGTCCTTCTCGTCCTCGTCCTGGTCTTCCTTCTCTTCCTCGACCGCGACGGTGGGCTTGATCTCGTTCGACTGCGCGGCCTTCTGCGCGTCGACGATCTCGATGTCGTTGTCGCCGAACATGCTCATCACGTCGTCGATTTGATCGGACGACACGATGTCGGCGGGCAGGGCGTCATTCACCTCGTCGTAGGTGAGGAAGCCCTTCTCGCGGCCGGCGGCGAGCAGGTCCTTCACTTCCTTGCGCTCGGCGACCGGGTCCTCCTCCACGTCGTCCTCGACGGCGTCGGGGTCGACCTGGACGGCGGCGGCGGCCTCTTCAGCGGCCTCCTCCGGGTCCACGTCGTCGGCGAGGGCGGCCACACCCTTCTTCTTCTTGATCTTCTCGGTTGCCTCGGCGGGGGCTTCCTTCGCCACCAGCTCCTTGTCCTCGGCATCCGCAGCCTTCGTCACCTTCGCCACAGGGCTGTCCGGTGCCTTCTTCTTGCGGATCACCGGATCCACCTTCTTCTTGGTGGGCTTCACGGATGCCTTGGAGGGCTTCTGCGTCGGCATTCGGGTACTTCTCCTTAAGAAAATCAGGTGCTTTGGCCTGGGCGAGCCGGCCGATCTACCGCAAAGTCGAGCTTTCTTACAAACGCGAACTCAAACCGGTTGCATTGGTGCCTTTGTTCCCGTTCCCGAGGAAGCGGGCCTCAGCTCGTCCAGGACGCGCTTGCGGAGCGCCAGAAGCTCCTTTCGCTCGGACAGGAGCTGCCGCGTCTCTTCTGTCAAATCAAAAGCCCCCGGCGTCTGTTCCGTCGCCCGCTTTATATAAACGAGCCGCTCGTCGATGCGCCGCACCATGATGTCCCGGCACACCTGGACGAACTCCCCCTCCAGCTCGGAGCCCCCAGCGGAAAGCCGCCGGCCGGCCTCCAGCAGCGCCCGCTTGACGACCTCCGTCGCCTCGAAGAGCGCTTCCTCCAGCCCCTGCCCGGACGTCGCCTGCGCCAGCACCATCCGCAGGCCCATGTGGGACAGCTCATCACATACCCGGAACGTGTCCCGGGCGAGCAGCCGGGGCTCCCGGAGGACGGCGGCCACGTAGAGGCACTCCGACTCCGGGGGAGGGCGCTCCGCCTGGGGCTTGGG
>NZ_RAWA01000468.1 GCF_003611675.1 Corallococcus sp. CA053C | reverse complement strand
CCATCGTCCTGTTCCGCCCGGACGCGGGCGCGCTCCAGGCCGCCTCGGGACCGATGGGCGGATGGGACACCGTGACGCGGCAGGTCCCCCGGATCGTCGAGCTGTCCGGTGATCATTACTCGCTGATGGTCGAGCCCTCCGTGGCGGAGCTCGCCCGTCAGCTCAAGCCCTTGCTCGAAGGCGGCGGCTCCGGCCCCGAGAGACCATGAAGAACGTCCAGGATGTGTACCGGCTCTCGCCCGTGCAGCGGGAGCTGCTCGCGCGTCCCGAGCTGCCCGAAGCCCGGCACGGCAGCCTGCACTGGAGCTTCCGCCAGGGGCTGGATGAAGCGGCGCTGGAGGCCGCGCTGCGCCTGCTCCTGGCCCGCCACACCGCCCTGAGGACCGCCTTCGTCTGGCACGGCATGAGCGAGCCGATGCAGGTGGTGCGCGGGAGGGTCGAGCCGCGCCTGGAGCGCCTCGACCTGTCGGGCCTCGCGGAGGCAGAGCAGTCCGCGAGGCGCACGACGTTCCTCGCGGAAGAGCGGCGGCGCGCCATGAATCCCACGCAGGCGCCCCTCCTCCGCGTCACGGTGCTGCGAACCTCACCGGAGGCAGGGACGGTCGTGCTCACGTGGCACCCGCTCATCCTCGACGAAGCCTCGGCGCGGCGCTGCCTCCAGGAGTTGTTCCTGCTCTACCGGGCGGCACGTGGGCAGCAGGATGCCGGGCTCGGGCGCAGCCGCCCCTATCGGGACTACGTCGTATGGCTCGAGCGACAGGACCCACGCGCGGAGGAGGCGCGGATCCGCGAGACGCTGCGAGGCGCCCGGCGCACCGGACTGCTCGACGGGTGGCTCGCGGGAGCAACGGAGCCGGCTTCCTCCAGCGCCGTGCCGGAGGGCGAAGGGCTCGTGCAGCGGTTCCTCCTCTCGCCAGCGGCCACCGGCCAGGTGCAGGCGTTTCTTCGGCAGCACACGCTGGAGCTCTCGACGCTGCTCCAGGCCGCGTGGGCGCTGCTCCTGCACCAGCACGGCCTGGGGGATGAGCTCCTCTTCGGCGTGCTCACGGGAGGCCCGGCCTCGCTGTCCGGGGGCGACTCGTTGGTGGGGCGCTTCGCCACGCTCGCTCCGCGCCGCATCCCGGTGGCTCGCGGAGGCACCCTGCTTCGCTGGCTCCGAGGTCTCCAGGCCGAACGGTCACAGACACCCTCCGATGAGGCCTGCGCCACCCCTGCGCTCCGGACCTGTCTCGACGCGTCCGAGGGAGGCTCGCTCTTCGACTGCGTGCTGACGACGGACGCCGAGGACGCCGCCCTGAAGTCGCTCGCCCGGAGCCTCGGCTTCCACGGCCTCACCCACCTCCCTGTTTCACTTCCGGCGCCGCTCGTCATCAACGCCACGTCCGGTCCGCGACTGGCCCTGCGGTTCCACTACGACGCCCGGCGGTTCGCCTCCACGGCGGTGGCCAGGCTCGCGGGACACCTGGGCACACTCCTGGAGGAGCTGGCGCTCCGAGCGGATGCGGAACCTTCCGCGCTCACGCTGCCCCCAGGTGAGCTGGGCAACGTGGGCACCCTCACGGTGGGCACGGGCTTCGGATCCGCGGAGGTGGAGGCGGTGCTCGCCCAGCACCCGGCGGTGGCCCAAGTCTCCGTGGTCCCCGACACGCGAGCGGGCAACGCGGGCGGGCTCGTGGCCCAGGTGGTGCCGGCGCGTCCCACGGAGGGCGTCCGTCGGAAGAAGCCCGGCTTCGGCCTCTTCTATTTCGCCAACGAGGAGGCCAACGCGAGGGAGCGGTACCGCCTCTATCTGGAGGGAGCCCGGCTCGCGGACCGCAACGGCTTCACGGCCATCTGGACCCCCGAGCGCCACTTCGACGAGCACGGCGGCCTCTACCCGAACCCCGCGGTGCTGACCGCCGCACTGGCCATCGCCACCGAGCGCATCGGGCTGCGCGCCGGCAGCGTCGTCCTGCCGCTGCACCACCCCCTCCGGGTGGCGGAGGACTGGTCCGCCATCGACAACCTGTCGAAGGGCCGGGTCGGCATGGCGGTGACGTCCGGTTGGATGCCCCAGGATTTCGCGCTGGCGCCGGACCACTTCGCGAACAAGCGCGACGTGATGTTCCGCGCGCTGGAGCAGGTACGAGAGCTCTGGCGGGGCGGAGCCGTTGCCTTCCCGGAGGGGACAGGCAGGGAGGTCCCGCTGCGCACCTTCCCCCGCCCCGTGCAACCCGAGCTGCCGGTGTGGCTCACCTGCCCCGGCAACCCCGAGCTGTTCGAGAAGGCCGGCGAGCTGGGCGTCCACGTGCTGACCTCGCTGGCGTCGCAATCCGTCGAGGAGGTGCGGGACAAGATCGCCCTCTACCGCGCGGCCCGGGCGCGCGCCGGCCACGACCCGGCCACGGGCACCGTCACGGTGATGCTGCACACCTTCGTGGGGAAGGACGCGGACGAGGTGCTCGACCAGGTCCGAGAGCCGCTCACCCACTACCTGCGCACCCACCTGCGCCTCCAGGAGCTGCGCATCCGCAGCCTGGAGCTGCCGGTCGACGTCGACGATCCGAAGCTGCTCGACAGGCTGGCCTCGTTCGCCTTCGAGCTGCACTACCGGATGAGCGCGCTCATCGGCACCCCCACCTCCTGCCTGCCCATGGTGGACAGGCTGGCGGAGATCGGCGCCGATGAGCTGGCCTGCTTCATCGACTTCGGCGTCGACGAGGACGCGGTGCTCGCGGCGCTCTCGCACCTGATCGAGCTGAAGCAGCTCGTTGACGACGATGCGCTGCGCCTGCGCCGCGTGCTGACCGAGTACCTGGAAGAGCGGCTCCCGGGACATCCCCCCGTGGTCTTCTCAAGCAGCCCCGAGGCGGGGTGAAGTTGCCCCGGTTCCGCAGAGCGTTCCGCGCTTTCGCACTCAATCCCTGGCGCGTAGCCTTTCTTCTTCCTTGGCTTTTGCCATTTTCACCAGCGTCCGGGCCAGCCGCTTCGATGTCTGGCTTTCGTAGGGAACCCAGACTTCCTCCGGGAGGGCGGCCTTCATTCCACCGTAATACTCACGCTGCAAAAGGGCCAACACGTCGTAGGCCACCCATGCGACGCAGAATCCAAGCAGGGCGCCCCGGGGCGAGCCAAGGCTTCGCACCTCGCTTTCAAGGGCAGACTCCAGGCGGCCCCAAAGGCATTCAATCCGCCAGCGCGTGCGATACAGCCGGGCGAGGTGGGTGGCTCCCTTGCGGTCCGCTGGGACGTTCGTCAGCAGCCAGATACATTCTGCTTTAAATTTGACATTATCACTGAAACATTCTGGGATGCAAACCCTCCAGGATATTTCCCCGTGCCCGATCCGCTTCAAGAGTTCGAGTGCAGCACCACGATCAGCCATGAGGATCCGCTCGTCAGGGATCACCGCGTCCATGGCGTGCGCATCATGCCGGGGGTCGTCTTCCTGGACATGGTGCTCCGCGCCCTGAAGGCCAAGGGGCTGGACACCACCTCGGTGGAGTTGCGCAACATCCTGTTCATCGAACCCGTCGCCACCACGGAACGGTTCGACAGACGGGTGCACCTGCGCTTCACGCCCCAGGACGCGGAGGCGCGAAGCTGGCGGGTGGTGGCGCAGAGCAGGCCCCTTGCGTCCGGGAGCGGGTCCGCGACGGGGCTCACCGAGAA
This sequence comes from Corallococcus sp. CA053C, assembly GCF_003611675.1. Classification (GTDB taxonomy): domain Bacteria; phylum Myxococcota; class Myxococcia; order Myxococcales; family Myxococcaceae; genus Corallococcus. Next base: position 3,300 of record NZ_RAWA01000468.1, on the reverse strand, counting down.
CTTCCGCTGCGAGGTCCATATCGCCCACGAGCCCCTTACGGGCCGGATCGACGTGGCCTCCTTGATGAAACAAGCCACGCGTATCACGGACGTGGACGACGCCTACGTGTACGCGCGCGGCGCGGCCATCGAACACTTCGAGTTCATGAAGGGCCAGGGCCAGCTCTACTTCCATGAAGGCGGCGTGCTGGGGGCGCTCCACCTGAGCGCACCGGCCCACGAACACCTGGAGGACTTCCTCCTCCACCCCGTCTTCCTGGACAGCGCCACCCTGCTCCCGTTCCTCTATCTCCAGCAGCGGCCGGAGCTGGCCCTGCAGCCGTTCATCCCCATCCACATCGAGTCGTTTCGCGCGGGCCCCTCCCTGGGCGAGCGCGTGTTCGTCCAGGTGCTCCAGTCCAGCACCGGCCTGGTGGCGGACGACCTCTTCCACAGCGACCTCGACTTCTACTCGCCCGAGGGGCAACGCATCGCGTCCCTGCGCAAGCTGTCCACCAAACGCATCCGCTCCGAAGCCCTGATTTCCCGCCTGCGACAGCCCGAAGGCGCGGAGCGCGCTCCTTCGCCCACCCGCCTGGCCGAGCCGGCCGCTCCCGCACGAAACGCGGGAGCGGCCTCCCTGCTCGACTCCCTGCGCCGCCTCTTCGCCTCCGAATTGAAGGTGGCCCCCGAAACACTCGACGCCGCGGAGAACTTCTACTCGCAGGGGATGGATTCAACCCAGCTGCTGCAGGTCGTGCGGCGGCTGGAGCGGGAGCTCGACCTCAAGCTCTATCCCACACTGCTGTTCGAACACAGCACACTGCGCGAGCTCGCGGACTACCTCGAACACCACCATGCCGAGGGCGCGGCGCGACTCCTCCCCCGGCATGAACCTTCACGGGAAGCCGGAGTGCCCCCCGCGAAGGCGCCTCCCACAGCGCCTCCGCCGCGCGCCCTCCAGGACGAACCCATCGCCATCATCGGGCTCGCGGGCCGCTATCCGCAGGCCGAGGACCTGGAGGCGTTCTGGGACAACCTCCAGGCCGGGCAGGACTGCATCACCGAGATTCCCAAGGAGCGCTGGAACCACGAGCGCTGGTTCGATCCCACCGGCAGCCGCCCGGGCACCACCCAGGGCAAGTGGGGCGGGTTCCTCCAAGGCATCGACCAGTTCGATCCCCGGCTCTTCAACCTGTCGCCACGGGAAGCCGAGCTCATGGATCCCCAGGAGCGGCTGTTCCTGGAGACCGCCTGGCAGGTGCTTGAAGACGCGGGCCATGCCGGCCGGGCGCTCCGGGGCCGCCAGGTGGGCGTGTTCGTGGGCGTGATGTGGGGGCAGTACGCGCTGCTCGGCCTGGAGGAAACCCTCGAGGGCCACCCCGTCGCCCCCTCCTCGTTCGCCGCGTCCATCGCCAACCGGGTCTCCTACTTCTTCGACTTCCGCGGCCCCAGTCTGTCGTTGGACACGATGTGCTCCTCCTCGCTGACCGCGCTGCACCTGGCCTGCGAAAGCCTGCGGCGCGCGGAGTGCGACCACGCGCTGGTGGGCGGCGTCAACCTCATGCTGCACCCCAGCAAGTATGTGTTCCTGAGCGAGCACCGCATGCTCGCCAGTGATGGCCGGTGCCGTGCGTTCGGCGAGGGGGGAAGCGGCTATGTGCCTGGAGAAGGCGTGGGCGCCGTGCTGCTCAAGCCCCTGTCGCGCGCCGAGGCCGACGGGGACTACATCCATGGCGTCATCCGCGCGACCGTGGTCAACCACGGAGGCCGCGCCAACGGCTACACCGTGCCGGACCCCGACGTCCACGCCACGCTCATCTCCGAGGCGCTGGAGCGCTCGGGGGTGGAGCCCGCGACCGTCGGGTACATCGAGGCCCACGGGACCGGCACGAGCCTGGGAGATCCCATCGAAATCTCCGGCCTGGGCAAGGCCTTCCAGGGACGGACCGCTCCGGGGTGGACCTGCGCCGTCGGCTCCGTGAAATCAAACATCGGGCACCTGGAGGCCGCCGCGGGCATGGCGGGGCTGTCCAAGGTGCTGCTCCAGTTGCGACACCGGAAGCTCGTCCCGTCACTGCACGCGCGGCAGCTCAATGCCTTCATCGACTTCGCGGCCACGCCCTTCCGCGTGCAACGAGAGCTGGGCGACTGGGCCGCGCCCAGGAGCGTCGCGGGGCAGCCCGTCCCCAGGCGGGCGGGTTTGAGCTCATTTGGCGCGGGCGGCTCCAATGCCCACGTCATCCTCGAGGAGTACCTGGCCCCCCGGTCCGAGCCCTCCGCGCGCGAGCGGCCCCGGCTGATCGTCCTGTCCGCGTTCAAGGAAGAGCAGCTCCGGCCCTACGCCGAGCGGCTCCTCCGGTTCCTGGACCGGCAGGCCGCCCCGGAGCACACCGGCCCGTGTGCCAGCCTGAGCCAGGTCGCCTGTTCGTTGCAGACGCGCAACGAGCCCATGGCGGCGCGGCTGGTCTTCATTTCAGCAAGCCTGGAGGCGCTGCGGGTGCAACTGCGGCGCTACCTGGCGGGCCATCCCGACCCGGCGGACTGCTTCCAGGGAACAGTCCGGGGCGATGGACCGACGGGCCGGGTGTCCGCGCGCGGCGAGGACGTTCCAGCGCTGCGGGAGCTGGCGGCGCGTTGGGTGGAGGGGGCGGACATCGACTGGCCGATGCTCTACCCCGAAGGCAGACCCCGACGTCATCCGCTGCCGACCTATCCCTTCGCCCATCGCCCGTACTGGCTGCCCAGGACGGAGCCCGCGCTCACGCGCCCGCCGCCGCTGCACCCGTTGCTGGGGCGCAACACCTCCACGCTCACGTCCGTGCGCTTCACCACGACCTTCTCGCGGACAGAGCCCCTCCTCGCCGACCACCGCGTCGGCGGGCGCGCGGTGCTTCCGGGTGTGGTGTGTCTGGAGATGGCCCTCGCCGCGGCCCGTCTCGCGGGGGCGGCGCCCGTCCACACCCTGCGCGACATCACCTGGGCGAGCCCCGTGGTGCCGGCTCCCGACGGCGCGCCACTCGATGTGTCCCTCGAGCTCCGGGAGGACGGTGACTGCGTGGGGTTCCGCCTCGTGGGCTCGGAGGGGACCCTCCACGCCCAGGGACGGCTGATGCGCGGCGCCGCCACGGGCGAGGCTGAAGCCTGCCTTGTGCCCGACGCCCTCCGAGCGCGCTGCCCGCACCTGCTGTCCTCGGAGGCCTGCTACCGCCTCCTGGCCGCGCGAGGACTGGAGTACGGAGCCGCGCTGCGCCCCCTGCTCGAACTCCACGTGGGACAAGACGAGGCGCTCGCCGCCTTGCGACTGCCCGGCCCCCACCC
>NZ_RAWA01000467.1 GCF_003611675.1 Corallococcus sp. CA053C | reverse complement strand
ACCCCGGACGTGGCGCCCCCCGTGCCCGCCACGCAAGAGGCCCCAGCCGCCTCCCCGTCGTCGGAGCCCAGCCTGGATTTCGACCTGCTGCAGCCGGAGGCGGACGCCACGGCGGGCCTGTTGGATCCGGACCTGGAGGGCAAGCTCAAGACGCGGCGCACCATGCTCAAGCTGCACCAGGGCCTGGGGCTCGCGATGGCGGGCGGCCTCACCGCGGCCACGGTGCTGGGGCAGATCCAGTTCAACCGTTCGTTCCGGGGCGGCGGCGATGACCGGTCGCTGCTCGCGTGGCACCGGGGCGTCGTCATTGGCACGTCGGTGCTGTTCGCCGCGGTGGGCACGCTGGGCATCCTGGCGCCGGATCCGGTGGAGCGCGACTTCCGCTTCGACACCGTGACGTTCCACAAGATCTTCATGAGCCTGGCCACGGCCGGCATGCTGACGCAGGCGGTGCTGGGCATCCTGGCCACGCACAGCTACGGGGAGCTGCAGGAGCCCCGGTACGCCACCGCGCACCAGGTGGTGGGCTATGCCACGTTGGGCTGCGTCGCCGCGGGCATCGTAACGCTCACCTTCTGACCTCAACCCCCTGTCGTGAATGTCTCCGCGCGCGGGCCGTTGTGCGGAGGAGCGCTGTATCCCCCTTGGAGGACGCTGTGATTGCTCGACGACTCGCCACGCTCGCTGCCCTGCTGCTCGCGCTCCCCGCCGCCGCGCAGAGCACCCCCCGGCTGTACTCGGTGAAGAAGGACAGCAGCTCCCTCACCTACAAGCTCGTCCACAAGCTGCACGAGGTCTCCGGCAAGGCGAAGCCCAGCGAGGGCAAGGCCGTGCTGAAGCCGGACGGCACGCTCCAGGTGGCCGTGCGCGCGCAGGTGAAGGACTTCGACTCCGGCAACGCCAACCGCGACACGCACATGGTGGAGGTGACGGAGGCGGCGAAGTACCCGCTCATCGACTTCAAGGGCGTGGCCACCGGCGTGAAGACCCCCACCACCTTCCCGGCCAAGGTGCCGGTGACCCTCAAGGGCAAGCTCACCTTCCACGGCGTGACGAAGGACGTGGAGCTGCCCCTCACCGTGAACTTCACCTCCGCCAAGGAGGCCACCGCCGACGGCACCTTCGACATCAGCCTGGAGGGCTACAACATCGAGCGCCCCTCGCTGCTATTGGTGAAGGTGGACGACAAGCTGGTGCTGGAGCCCCACCTCGTCTTCGTGGAGGGTACGTGAGCTCGTCGCGTCGCGATTTCTTCAAGAAGGTGATTGGCACGGGCGCCGTCGTCGCGGGGCTGCCCGCGTGCGCGCCGGACATCGACCCCTCGCCGGTGCTGGACGTGCCCGCGCCCGGCGAAGACGGCATCGTGTCGCTGGTGGTGCCGCGCTACCCGGACCTGTCCCGCGCGGGCGGTTCGGTGACGCTGCGCTTCCCGGGCAGCTCCGGGCAGGAGAACCTGCTGGTGGTGCACCCCACGGAGAACACCTACGCGGTGCTGTCCGCCACCTGCACCCACGTGGGCTGCCCCATGGGCTTCGATGGCACGGAGGCCGTGTGCCCCTGCCACCTGTCGAAGTTCTCCATCACGGGGGCCGTCACGAACGCGCCCGCCACCGTGCCCCTCAAGGTGTACGTGGCCACGTACAACGCGGGCACGCAGGTGCTGAACATCGAACTCAAGTCCGGTGACACCACGTTCCCGTCCGTCGTCAACGGGACGCTCACGCTCACGTTCGACCAGTTCCCCGCCCTGCGGGACGTGGGCGGCGTGGCGAGCGGCCGGCCCACCGGCTACGGCAAGACGGTGTTCATCTTCAAGCTCGAGGACGGCACCTACTCGGCGGTGGATTCCATCTGTACCCACACGGGGTGCGAGGTGAAGCTCGAGGAGAGCATCAACGGGCTCCTGTGCCCGTGCCACGCGTCCACCTTCACGAAGAAGGGTGATGTGACGCAGGGCCCGGCCACGCTGCCCCTGAAGACGTTCACCGTGGCGGAGAACGCCTCAGGGGTCGTCGTCACCATCACGTGAGGTGAGGCCGCGAAGGCCGGCTGTCAGCGCAGCCGGCTCCAGAACGAGCGCCGCGAGGAGATGCGCTCCAGCGCGTCCTGCAGCTCCTCGTCCTGGTCGGCGCGGCTCGCGATGTCCCCCAGCGCGATGATGCCCACGAGCCGGTCGTCGGGCTCCACCACGGGGACGCGGCGCACCTGACGGCGGCCCATCAGGTCGATGACGCCGTGCAGGTCCTCCTCCGGCAGCACCGCTTCGATGTCCTCCGACATCACGTCCGCCGCGCGAAGCTGCTCCACGGCGCGCCCGTGGGTGAAGCCGCGCACCGCGAGGTCCCGGTCGGTGACGAGCCCCAAGAGCCGCCCGTCCGCGTCCACGATGGGCACCACGCCGCAGTCCTCGTCCTTCATCAGCTGCGCCACTTCCCGCAGGGTGCTGTCGCGGCGGGCGGTGCGCACCGTGCGGGTCATGATGTCGCGCGCGGTGAGCGGCTCGCGCTGCCAGCGCCGTCGCGAGCCCGTGGCCGTGGCGGTGCGGGCGGGCTGCTCGCGCGAGGCCTGGGGCGGACGGTCGCGCAGGAGCGGCTCCTCGCCGCCGTAGCCGGTGCGGTCCCACTCGCGGTAGTTGGCGACCTGGCGGGGCTGCTCCCGCTCCTGTTCGCCCATCGTCCTCAGGGGGCCCTGGCCGGTGGCCTCGCGCGGGTCCCGGTCGTCGCGGCCGTAGGGGCCCGGGGTGCCTCCGCCGCGCGCGCCCTCGGGGTCCCCGCGCCAGAAGCTGGCGTCATCCATCTGCTGGGTGCGCACCCGGGCCAGGCGCAATTCGGCGGCGCGGTGGAAGCGGCCCTGGCGGACGGAGGCGTCCTCCTCGCGGGCGGAGCTCCAACCGCTCACGTCGGACTCGGCGCGCTCCCGCGAGCCCGGCGGGGCCAGGTCCGGCGCCCGGTGCGTGGCCATGGCGTCGGTGGGCGGCGTGGAGACATCCGCGCGACCCAGCGGTTGCTGACGCCCGTTTCCGTTGCGGTGATCAATGGTGCCCATGTGTCGCAGGCCTCCTCGCCTGTCGGGCTCGACTGGCGAGCCCGCTCGGCGAGCTCGCTCGGCGAACTCGCCTGACGAACATGGGAAGCCGGCCAGGGCGCGCAAAGGCCCGGCCAGCCAGGAGCGGCGACGGTTGCCTGTCCGCCCTGCGTCCGCGTCAGGCGACGGTGAGCGCGTCGCCCAGGTTCACGAGGCCCCGGAAGTCCTCCAGGTCCGCGCCCGCGTCCGGCGCGGCGATGGCCAGCGCGCCCAGGGGCAGCCCCTCCGCGAGCCGGTCCAGCAGCGAGCGGTGCGCCGTCGCGCGCGCGTCCTCCACGCCCGCCAGGTGCTCCAGCGCGAGCACGGCGTCGTTGTCCGCGGAGTTGTTCGCGTGGGGCTTCAGGTTGGCGGCCGGCGCGAGGCCGTCCTCGCGCGCCCAGCTGCGGTTGAGCACGTAGCCCGCGAACGGCAGGCCGCGCGCCTGGAGCGCGTCGCGGAAGAAGGTGGCCTCGCGCATCGCGGCGGCCTCCGGCGAGGTGACGAGGAGGAAGGCCGCGTCCTTGGACGTCAGGTGCTCACGCAGCCGCTCCGTGTGCAGGCGGATGCCAGCGAACAGGCCGCCGAACGCGCCCACGAAGGTGCGCATCTCCTGCGCGAAGCCGCCGCCGAAGATGCCATCCAGCACCTTGCCCACCAGCGCCTGCGCACCCTGCCACAGGCGGCCGGTGCGGCCGGAGTCGGGACCGAAGAGGGAAATCACCCGGTCATCCAGGAAGCGCGCGAGCCGGCCCGGGGCCTCCAGGAAGTCCAGCGCGTGGCGGCTGGGCGGCGTGTCCAGGAGGATGAGGTCGTAGTGGCCGTCCGCGAGGAAGCCGTCCAGGGCCTCGGCGGCGGCGTACTCCTGCACGCCCGCGACCAGCTCCGACAGGAAGCGATACAGGCGGTGGTCCAGGATGGCGCGCGCGGCGCTCTCCGTGGCGGACAGCTTGCGCACCATCCGCTCGAAGACGATGCGCGGCTCCAGCATCCACACGTCCAGCCGGCCCTCGCCGTGCGGGCCGTCCGCGTACAGGCGCTCCAGCGGGACGGTGGTGGGCTCCGGGCCGTTCTCCTTCAGGCCCATGGCCTCCGCCAGCCGCCGCGCCGGGTCGATGGTGAGCACCAGCACGTGGCGCCCCGCGCGAGCCGCCGCCACGCCCAGCGCCGCCGCCGTCGTCGTCTTGCCCACGCCCCCCGCGCCGCACAGGACGATGACCCGCTTGTCGCGCAGCATTGCGTCCAGGTTCATGGCGTGGCCTCCCGACCGCCTGCAGGGGCGGCCTCTTCGAGTGTAGGCAGCAACAACTCCGCGAGCCGTTCCACCAGCGCCGTCCCGGTGAGCGCCAGCTCCGGCAGCCCCCATTGTGGCACGGACGTGTCCGCGGCCAGCCGCTTCCGGGCCTCCCGGGCGCGCTCCAGCCGCTCCAGCGCCCGCTGCCCCCGGTGGGGCCCGTGGGTCTCCAGCAGCCGGTCCAGCGCCGCGCGCGACTCCGGCGTGAAGGGGTCCTCCGGCATCCGGTTGAGCACCACGGCTGTCAACGGCAGACCCACGTCCTTCAACTCCCGGGCCATGGCCAGCGTCTCGCTCACCGGCAGGGGCTCCGGCAGGCTGGTGAGCACCACGCCCGTGCGAGCGGGGTCCTGCAAGAGGTCCAGCCCTTCCCTCACCGCGCGGCCGATGGGCCCGCCCGGCATCAGCGACAGCACGCTCCGGGGCAGCGTGGCCAGCGCCAGCGCGTGGCCCGTGGCGGGCAGGTCCACCACCGCCAGCGGGTACAGGGGGCGGCCGTCCGGGTGCGCGCGCCGCACCAGCGTGAGCATCTGGTACAGCAGCCCCATCTCCTTGAGCGCGGGGCCGGCCTCCAGGAAGCGCCGCAGCGCGCGCGAACGCAGCGCGGCATCCGCGAGCCACTTCACCGGCAGCGTCTCCTCCAGGAACTGGCGGTGCCCCTCGGCGGCGGACAGGCGCACGAAGGACAGGTTCGGTCTCACCGGGACGACCTTGGCGCCGGCCTCCTTCGCGCCCACGAGCGCGGCCAGGGTGGACGGACCGCCCTCGTCCGGGGACAGCTCCGCCAGCAGCACTGGACGCCCGGAGCGCGCCGCCGCCACGGCCATCGCCGCGGACAGCGTCGTCTTCCCCACGCCGCCCTTGCCCGACACCAGCACGGCGCGTCTGTTCCACAGCGAGTCCAGCACCACGCCCCCATCCGTCGCGCCTTCGCGCGCGCGACTCTTCACAGTGAGCAAGGAGGCGCATCCCGACAACCGCCCGGAGATGCGGCCTCGGCGGCCGTCCGCACGGCCGCCCGCCGGCAATCATAGCGGCTTCTGTTCACCACCCGGCAGACCCTCCCCACCTCGTACACAGGGTCATGACGCGGGCGTTCACCCGGCGCCGTTCCCCCGCGCACGAGTGTCCGGCACGCGACGGCCGGGGGGCACCCTTCCCAGGGAGCCACCTGGGCTGCGACGGTGCGTGCGACCCGGCAGGTCGCATGGCGGTGCGTCACCTGCGAAGAGGCTGCAAAGAGGCGTGACGAAGTGGTGACGTCGCTCCCGTTTTGGATACCCTCGGGGCCTCTGCGTGGAGGAGGTTGATGGGAGCGCTGCGGGAGTGGGTCTTCGGGGCACAGCGCATCGTGCTGGAGTCCGCCGACATCGTCTGGGCAACGGTCCGCGGTGCGTTCGGCGAGGAGGAGGTGCGCCAGCTCGTGAGCGTCTTCCACGAGCTGACGGTGGATCCGGGTGGCCCCTTCTACCTCGTCGTGGACCTGGGCAGCGCCATGGGCCCCATGACGGAGGGCCCCGCGCTGTCGGTCGCGCTGCGCAAGTACCTGGCCGGGAACCTGCGCCCCGAGTGGTTCCGCGCCGTCATCTTCTACGGAGGCAACCGCGCCCAGCGCGACGTGATGAAGGCCCTGGTGGTGGCGCTCCAGTTCACCGGCGACACGAAGCTGGAGGCCCGCTTCCTGGAGACCGGCGGGGCGGCGCGAGCGTGGTTGGAGGCCCACCGCCTGCGCCAGCCCCTGCCGCCCGCGTCGCCGGTCACCTGAGCCCGAGCCCGAGCCCGAGCCCGAGCCCGAGGTGAGGCGCGGGAAGCGTCAGTGGACGGCCCAGCGCTCGGCGATCTCCTCGCACGCGAGCACCACGTCGCCCAGCCGGCGGATGTGCGCGCGCGGCGCGACGTAGAGCGACCCCGCGAACACGTCCACCACGGTCATCAGCCGGTGGTCCGCCGGGCCCAGCCGGCACAGGTGCTGTTCGGCGAAGCGCTGCAACAGCGTGCCGATGTACTGCCCCGAGCGCTCGTCCAGCGGGTGCGTCTTGGAGAAGTAGAGCTTCATCAGCCCCACGCGCGGGTTGCCCTGCTTGTCCAACCGCTGCACCACCACCTCCGGGCGCACGCTGATGGTGACGCCCGCCATCTCCAGCACGGGCGGCTCCGCGCCCACGGCGCTGATGATGGCGTCGTCCAGGTCCAACCACGGCACCAGGTCCGCGAAGCGCTCCAGCGCCTCCGAACACAGTTGCATGCGCTGGGCCTCGAACTCCGACTGCGGCACCGCGCAGGCGAAGCGGCGCTGGGCCTCCCGGAGCACGTTCATGTCCAGGCCGCGACACAGGAAGTCGGTGACGGCGTGCGACGCCTCCGGGTAGCGGAGGTACTGCGATTCCGGCGGGTGCTTCTGGTCGTGGATGATGCGCTTCCTGCGGGCAGGCGTCGCGATGAGGTACTCGCCCAGCTTGTTGACCGACACTCGCGGCATTTCACGGGTCTCCGGCACGGTGATTCCCCCTCTGGAAGGCTGTCGGAATAGGTACACAGTACACAGGGGGTCTGACATCCAACGGACAGCGGGAACATGCCCTGGAGGGCAGGTTCCGGGGTTTGTCCTTCCCGGGGCGGGAG
>NZ_RAWA01000466.1 GCF_003611675.1 Corallococcus sp. CA053C | reverse complement strand
GGGAGGGTGGGCGCGTCCGTCACCACCGCGAGCACGTGGGAGCGGGACGCGGCGAGCGGCGGGCCCAGGCCCTCGCGCCACACCTCCAGCTTCGGCAGCGGCCCGTCCTTCCAGCCCTCCACGAGCACCAGGTCCACGGCGTCCGCGTAGCGGGCGAGGTGCGCGGGGGACAGGGCTTCGGAGGTGGTGAGCTGCGTGCCGTCCGGCGTGGCGAAGCCGACGAGCGCCGCGCCCGCGCTCCGGATCCGCGCGGTGTCGCTGCCGGCGCGGTGGAGCGGATGATCCTCCGACGAGTGCTTCACGCAGGCCACGCGCAGGCCGCGCGACGCCAGCTCCGGGACGACCCGCTCCAGGAGCGTCGTCTTGCCGGCGCCGGACCAGCCGATGATGCCGAGCGTGGGCGGCGGCTTCACGCGGCCTCCACGGACTGGAAGTCCGGCGCATCGAAGAGCTGCACGTCCACGGAGTCGCCCGCGGCGAAGTCGGCGCGGCCCGCGGGCAGCACGGCCCAGCCCCGGGCGGCGACGTTCTGCAGAATCTGCCCTGAGCCCTGGGGGCGCAGGCGGGCCCAGGGTTCGGGGCCGTCGTCGCGGGCTTCGAGCGCGGCGACGGTGACGAGGTACGTGAGGCCCGCCTGCTTGTGGCGGCCTTCGGAGAGCCGGGCCCGCACGACGCGGCGCTGTTCGAGCACGCCCTGGTGCTTGAAGAGGAGCGGGCGCGCGAATTGATCAAACGCGACGGTGGCGGCGCCGGGGTTGCCGGGCAGCACGACGACGGCGGTGGTGCCCAGGCGGGCCACGGCCACGGGCTTGCCGGGCTTGAGGGCCACGCCATCCACGAGGAAGCGCGCGCCCATCTGGGTGAGCACGCGCTTCACGCAGTCGCGGTCCCCCACGGACGCGCCGCCGGTGGTGATGAGCACGTCCACCTGGGGCGCCAGCCGCTCCAGGTGCGCGAGCAGCTCCTGTTCGTCATCGCGCGAGCGGGCCAGGTGCGTGACGTCCGCGCCGGCCTCGCGGGCGAGCGCGGCCACGAGGATGCGGTTGCTCTCGAAGACCTGGTGGGGCAGCGCGGGCTGGCCCGGCGCGACGAGTTCGTCACCGGTGGCGAGGACGGCCACGCGCGGCGCGGGGCGCACGAGGACGGTGGACTCGCCCAGCGACGCGAGCACGCCGAGCACGGTGGCGTCCACGCGCTGGCCAGCGGGGAACAGCGGGGCGCCCGGCATCACCTCTTCTCCGGCTCGGCGCAGGTCGTGGCCGGGCAGGACGGAGATGAAGAGGTCCACGTGGCCGCCGTCGTCGGTGGGGCGCGCGGCCTCCTGGCGGACGACGGCATCCGCGCCCGGGGAGAGGGGGGCGCCGGTGAAGATGCGCGCGGCCTCGCCGGGCTGGAGGGCGCGGCGGGGAAGGTGGCCGGCGTAGACGGTGTCGACGATGCGCAGGCGCGCGGGGCGGTCGCGCTGCGCGCCGCGGGTCTCCTCGGCGCGCACGGCCCAGCCATCCATGGCGGAGTTGTCACAGCCGGGCAGCGCGCGCGAGGCCACGACGCGGGCCGCGAGGAACCGCCCGTGGGCTTCCAGCAACGGAAGCGGCGTGGGGGCCGAGGGCGCGAGGGCTTCGAGCGCGGCCATTCGCGCTGCGGGGAGGGGAGTCAGCGGCATGCGTCGGAGGCGCGACTCTACGCCCGGGCGTGCGGCGCTTGTCCACGGGGGGGCGTGGGAACGCGGCTGCTCCCTCCCTCCCGAGTCAGGCGGAACCTCCGGGGTGCCCCGCCATCCCAGGCGCTGGGACGAGGCCTGGATGCAGGGAAAGCTGTGTAGGGTCGCGGGGAGATGGATGGAGCCGCGACCTTTCCCGACGTGACGCTGAGCATCCTGGCAGGCGGGCAGGGCACCCGGCTGGGCGGCGTGGCCAAGGGGCTGCTGACGGTGGATGGGCGCACGGTGCTGGAGCGGCTGCTGGAGCTCGCGCCGCGCTTCGGGGACGTGCTGCTGGTGGCGAACGTGCCGGAGCCCTACGCGCGCTTCGGGGTGCGCACGGTGGCGGACGCGGTGCCGGGCAAGGGCGCGCCGGGGGGCGTGCACGCGGCATTGGGCGCGGCGCGCACGCCGTGGGTGTTCGCGGTGGCGTGTGACATGCCGTTCGTCACGGAGGCCGCGGCGCGCGTGGTGCTGGACGCGCGCGCGGAGGACGTGGACGCAGTGTGCTTCGAGCGCGAAGGACGGTGGGAGCCGCTGCTCGCGAGCTACCGCGCGGCGCTGGTGACGCGGTGGGGTGCGGCGCTGGCGGAGGACCCGTCGCTGCGGCGGGTGCTGTCGCGGTTGCGCACGCGGACGTTGCCGGAGGCCGCGTTGCGCGCGGTGGATCCGGAGCTGCGCGCGCTCGCGAACGTGAACACGCCGGAGGACCTGGCGCGATATGGGGTGGGGTTGCCCCCAGCGTAGGGGCTGCGCTCGAAGCGCGTGTCCGAAACCGGACGTTGTGACAGGGCTGCGACCCGGGATGAGAACCCCCGATGCAACTGAGAGGGGTTGGCACGCTCCTTGTCCCTTCTCGCTGCCCGCGCCACTCCCGCTTTCAACGGACGGCACCTACCCTCCGGTCCTCGGGGGGAGGCCAGAGGCCACGATGGCGTTCACGTGTGGCGGGGAGCGAGTGGAGACCTGCATGTCGTCAGTCAGTGCGCCCTTGATCCTCTTGATCGAGGATGAGGAAGACATTCGAGACGCGGTCAGTACGTTGCTGGAGATGGAAGGCTACCGCGTCGAGCAATGCGTGCACGGCGAGGACGCGTGGGCGTGGCTCACGTGCCATGAGCGTCCGGACCTGGTGCTGCTGGACCTGATGATGCCGGTGATGGACGGCCAATCCTTCCTCCTGCGGCTGTCACAGGAGCGCCTGTTGGTGGACGTGCCCATCGTCGTGCTGTCCGGCAGTCCGTTCCGTCCCGAAGGCGCGGTGGCCTACCTGCGCAAGCCGGTGTCGGTGAGCCAGTTGCTGGAGATGGTGCAGCGCTTCCTGCCCTCGCCCAAGACCGGCCCGGGAGAACCCATCACGTCCTGAAACATGTGTCATGACGACACGCAGGGGACTCGCGGTGGCGGGGAACCTGTGGAATGGTGTCCGGCCCGGCAGGCTCCCTCCCTGCCCACTCAAAGGACGACGGATGCCGCGCGGAACACTGGAGCTTCCAGAGGACATCGCACGCGACCTGACGGCCCGCCTGGGCGCCACCACCGAGCAGGACACGTCCCGGGGCATGTTCTTCCTGGGCGTGCTGGACGCGGTGCGCTTCCTGGGGGGAGAGGAGGCGGTGGCGCGGGTGCTGGATCAGGCGGACGAGAAGGCGGACTACGTCCCCACGCAGCCCTATCCCTTCCCCCGCTTCCTGCGCCTGTCCTACGCGGCGGCGTGGCAGCTGGCGCCGCAGGTGGGCGACTTCGAATCCGCCATGCGCCAGATTGGCACCCAGGCGATGCTGGACTTCCTGCACTCCATGTTCGCCCGGGAGGTGGTGCAGCAGGCCGGCGGAGACCCGAAGCGCCTGATGGAGTTGATGCAGGCGGGCTACCGGATGGCCCTGAACTTCGGCGAGCGCACCGTGGAGTGGACGAGCCCGACGTCGGGTCGCATCTCCATGACGCGCACGCTGATGCCGGTGCCCTACACGGAGGGCATCCTGCGGGCGGCCCTGGAGGTCACCGGCGTGCATGACGTGCAGGTGCAGGGCCGCGCGCTGGCGCTCGTGGAAGCCGTCTACGACATCGCCTGGAGCTGAAGCGGCCTCACGGCTCCGACGGCCGCAGCTCCGACGGCCGCAGCTCCACGGTGGCGCCCTGGCGGCGGAGGCGGCTGGCCATGGCCTCCGCGACGCGCAGGGGCCGCAGGCGCACCAGCACCGCGGGCAGGGGGTCGTACACCCATCGCGCTGCGTCCTCGTGCTCCCGCCGCAGCTCCGCGATGAGCTTCGTCACCTCCAGGGGCGTCGTGCCAGGTCCGTCAGCACGACGTCGTAGCGCGGCGCCTTCAGGGGCGGTGAGCAGGGGCGCAGGAACGCCAGCGGATCCGTGTCCGTGCGCCAGGACTCGAAGAGCTTCACGTGGACCTGGAAGCTGTGTGCGCGCGCGAGGGCCTCCACGGCGGTGAAGCCCTCCACCAGGTCTCTGAAGATCACGCCCACCGTCAGGTCCGCGCCCAGGTGCTCTTTCGCGCCGCGCATCCGCCAGGCGACGTGGGGCTCCGCGGGGACGCACTGCACGAGCGGCCCGTCGTCCGCGTGGAGCGCCTCCAACAGCTCCACGGTCCGGGTGCGGATGTCCAGGCCCTCGCGGACCTTGTACGGGATCGACAGCTCGAAGACGTTCACCAGCGGGTGGTGCGCGTGCTCCACCGTGGTCTCCACGTGGCCGCCCCGCTTGTAGATGAACGCGCCGTAGAGGTTCGGGAGGGCGAGGGCGCAGGGGGCGTGCAGGAACACCTGGTGGCCCAGGGTCCAGACCCGGAGCGCGTCGTCGTAGGACCCGTTGTCGGAGTCGGTGTCGCGAGGGGCCCCGAGTCCGTGGCGTGCGGCGAAGTCCTCCAGGGGCGCGCTGTCGGTCCCCGTCTGATCACTGGCCTGGATCCAGGCCTGGTGCGCGGCGGAGAGTTGGGACAGCTCCGCGGCGACGCTCGCGGCGGTCTCCGCGTCCTCGAAGGCGCCCACCACCGTGTAGCTGCCGCTGTTGTTGCTGGCGAAGGCGTTCCAGACGTGGATCTTCATGAGGCGGCTCCTGACAGGGAGGACAGGCCATGGCCCGGCGTGCGCGCGCAGCCGGGCAGGGTGGACGCGGAGGCCAGCCGCTCGCGCTGGCCGTGCCACACGTCCATCACGTCCCGGGCGGACGTCACCGGGAAGGCGAGGTGGTGGAAGCTGCACGGCATCACCTTGCGGTCGGAGGTGATGACGAGGAACTCGCGGCCCGCGCCGCAGTCCTGCTTGTCGAAGAGGCGGGGGACGCCCTCCAGCCGCTCGCCCCAGCACACGTCGAGCTTCAACTGGCAGCGCGACCCGAGCGCCCGCGCGAGCACCGCCACGCGGCGCGACAGGTCGCGGGCCTCGGCCGCGTCCAGGTGCAGCGCGCGGTCGTGGCCGTTGTAGCTGAGCAGCAGCACGTCGCGGCAGCCCAGCGCCACCAGCTCCAGCACCACCGCTTCGAGCGAGGGCAGCCGCTCCGGCGTCATCAGGTAGTTCACGCCGAAGCGCGCCCCCGCGTCCGCGAGCCTCCCCACCGTGCCGCGCCAGTCGTTGTCGTCGTAGAGGGAGACGCGCACCTGGCCGTACCGGCCGCGCACGGCGGCCAGCCGCCTGGGGGTGAGGGCGAGGCCGTTGGTGGTGAAGCTCACCGCGAGCGGGGTCTCGTCGTACAGCCGGGCCACCAGCGTCTCGAAGTGGGGGAAGGCCCAGGGTTCACCGCCGCCGAAGGCGACCTCCAGCACGCCCGCGTCCGCGAGGCCAGAGAGCACGTCGAAGGCGCTGTCCGCCGTCCAGTCGCTCTTCGCTTCCAGGTCGCGCGAGCAGAAGGTGCAGGCGAGGTTGCAGCGGTTGGTGATGCCGAACTGGAGGGCCCGGGGGGCGCGGGCGCGCAGGTGTGCCGTCTCTTCTCCTTCGCAGCGCACGTTGGTGCCGGTGTCGCGGTCGAACAGCAGCAGCGCTCCGTCCAGCGGGAAGCGGCGCAGGTGCGCGAAGGGCGCGGGGACGGGCACGGCGGAGAGGGCGGATTCAGGGGACGACATGGGCCTCCAGGCTCCAAGCCGCGACGCGGACGCGGCCTGGGGCCAGGACCTGACGCTTCGGACGGCGGAGTCTGGCATGGGCGGGCCCCCCGTCCGGTCGTGGGAAGCGGGTTCGCAAGAGGGCGTGCGGAGGGCCTGCGCGCGCCCCGCTCCCGGCATGGAGGGCGACCGGGCGAGGGAGGGACGGTCGGGAGATTTCGACCGCTTCCCGCGTGCCGCGCTGGCTGGGAAGGCCCACCTGAAGGGGCGGGAGGCGCACGCGCGCATGGCACGCCACGAGGACCTGAAGGGACAAGTCGCCATCGTCACGGGAGCATCGAGCGGCGTGGGCTGGCAGTCCGCGCTGCGGCTCGCGGAGGCCGGGGTGAAGCTGTGTGTCACCGCTCGGCGCCGCTCCGCCCTGGAGCAATTGCGCGCGGAGGTGCTCCAGCGCGGCGGCGAGTGCCGGGTGTGCGAAGGCGACGTGACGGTGCAGGAGGACGTGGAGCGCGTGGTGCGCGAGTGCGTGGCGCACTACGGCCGCGTGGACGTGCTGGTCAACGCGGCGGCGGTGCAGTCCTACGGCCACTTCGACCAGCTCCCGTGGGAGCACATCACGCGCGTGTTCGACGTGGCGTGCTTCGGCTACTTCCGCTTCGCGCGCGCGGTGCTGCCGCACTTCCGGAAGCAGGGTTACGGCCACCTGCTCAACATCCAGTCCATGCTGTCCGCGGGGTCGGCGCCGCTCTTGTCTGCGTACGCGGCTGCGAAGCACGCGACGCTGGGGTGGGCGCGGTCGCTGGAGCTGGAGCTGGCCGGCACGGGCATCCAGGTGTCCAACGTGCTGGTGCCGTCGGTGTCCACGCCGATGTTCGACCACGCGCCGACGATGCTCGGGAAGAAGCCCGTGCCGGTGCCGCCCACGTACGACGTGGACCTGGTGGCGCGCGCGGTGGTGCGGCTGGCGCGGCGGCCGGGGCGCACGTCGGTGCCGGCGTTCCTCCAGGGGCGGTTGATGCTGTGGCTCAACGCCGTGGCGCCGTCGGTGGGCAAGGCGCTGCTGGGCCGCTACGGCGAGCGGATGCAGACGACGGGCACCCCGCTGCACCGGCCCGAGGGCAACCTCTTCGCCCCGGTGGCGGAAGGGGTGGGGCCCCGGGGCAGCGTGCCCCCGACGCCCGTGTGGCTGCGCTTCACGGCGACGTTGGGAATCGCGGCGCTGGCGGGGGGCGTGTTG
>NZ_RAWA01000465.1 GCF_003611675.1 Corallococcus sp. CA053C | reverse complement strand
GCTGGAGCCCACCCCCCAGGTGGAGCGGGAGCCCCAACCGCTGGCAGAGCTCGATCATGGTCTCGAAGACGTTCTTCGCCGGCGAGCGCGCCAGGTGCGCATCCGCCGTGCCCCCCAGGTAGTAGTGCAGCAGGCCGTCACTGCGGACGACGACCGACGCGGACGCCACCTGGCCGTCGGGCGCGCGCGTCGTCGCGAGCCAGGTCACGGGCGAAGCGAACAGCTCCTCGAAGTACGCGTCGGTGAAGAAGTACCGCGGGCTGGCGCCGTCGCGGAGCATGGTCTGCCGGTACACGGCCTGGAACCCCTCCTTCTCCTCGCATGGGGCCTCGGAGGCCGCACGCACCGTGCTCACGAAGCCCAGCCGCGCGTTGCGCCGCATGTGCCGGCGGTGCGTCTCCCGCAGCTCAAGGGGCCGGCGCGGGTCGACGAAGAACACCTCGTTGCGCGCCGTCGCGTCCGCGAAGCAGCGGGGCCCCTCCACCCGGTCGCGCACGAAGATGCTGACCAGCTCCGTGGCCCTCCAGTCCACGGCGTGCTTCGGCACGTCGCACAGACCGTCCACCGCGCCGCCTGGAAACCCATACGGAGAGATCGCGTCGCGGTAGGGCGTCCCCTCGATGGGCCGCACGATGAGTGGCACGCGCAGCATGCCCCCGGTATCATCCTGGATGCGGAGTGTATGGGTTACCTGTTCAGCCCGCAGGTGATGCGCGGAGCGGAAGTACTCCCCTGACAACGCCGAAGCTCCCGCATCGGGAACCAGCACGGCGGTCGCTTGGACCCTCCTCATCTCTTCCTCCCCCGTCCTGCGCGGAAAACAGAACACACCGGCTCAGGCACTCAGGCCCCTGAGGACTTGCAATGAAGACAAACGGGCAAGCCGCTTCAATCTTTGTCTAATCACAAAGGAATTCGGAGGGTCCCTCAGGTCTTTCAGCGGCTCGCGAACGCACTCCGGCGTTCCCTCAGCCAGGGTAGCTGACCGGGCCTTCCGCCGGTCCTGCCCTCCGGGATCCCCCTGATGTTCGAATCTCGTCGTCGCAACACGCGTGGTTTCGCCCTGACGTCCATGATGTCGCTCGCCCTGCTGGTAGGGAGTGCCTGTGGACCCAACCCGGAGACCCCCGCTCCTGGTGAAACAGCCACGGACACCCGTGAAGAAGCCTCGCCTGGCAGCCCTGAAGCCCTCAACCCCGGAACGGACGCGCTTGCTCCCCCTTCCGAGGAGACGGCCTCGCCTGCTCCCTCTTCGGAGGAGGCCGGAGCCCCCTCGCTGGGGGCCACCACCCAGGCCGTCACCGGCCTGCGCACCGTCGCGGGTTGGGAGACGTTGTTCCTGAACCGCTGGAACTCGGAGCACACCTCCAGCTTCCTGCCCAAGAGCAACTCGCTCGACAGCTGGCAGTTCTACGACCTGGCCTACGGCATCGACGGCAACACCGCGATGTATCGCGCCACGGGCAAGACGCAGTACCTGGACCGGGCCCTGCTCTACGTCAACAACATGGTCGGCCACGCGAAGTCGTCCGCGGCGCTGCCCAAGAGCCAGTTCAAGGATGGCTACCTGGGTTGGGCGTCGGCGCGCTCGGACACGCTGGGCCAGGAAGTGCCCCTGTTCGAGAGCTACTGCTGGCGGTACGTGACGCGCATGCTGCGTGTCATCAAGGAGACGCCCGCACTGTACGGCAACGCCACCTACCGCGCGCAGTACGACAAGCTGCTGGCGTTCACCGAAAAGAACATGTTCGAGAAGTGGAACAAGCGTGGCGCGAACAGCTACCTCTACCGCGTCAACACGCACATGGCGTCGCATTGGGCATACATCGCGTTGGACCTGTCGCGCATGACGACGGACGCGACCAAGAAGGCGACCTACCTCACGGTCGTCAACAACATCAACCGCGACATGCCCAACAACTCCTCGTCGCTGCGCGGTCAGCTGATGACCAGCATGGTGAACCCGGCCGCGTACTTCTGGGCGGCCGAGTGGGGCTCCAAGTCGCGCCCCGGCCAGGACGTGGCCCACGGCAACGGCGTGATGGCCTACCTCACCGAGGCCCACGACGCGGGCATGGAGTGGACGGACGCGGACATGCGCAAGTTCGTCGTGACGCTCAACAACGTCATCTGGCCCTCGGCCGGCCGCTACGCCAACTACGTGGACGGCACGGGCACCGGCACGGGCTGGTTCAATGACGGCCTGATGAAGCTGGGCCGCTACGACATCGCGCTCCAGCGCCGCCTGGAGACGCACTCGGTGGGCCAGAACACCCAGTTCTACGGCAACGCCGCGCTGAACGTGAAGCTGCTGGACGGCGGCTCCGCGCTGTAGTTCCGCGGATCCGCGGTTCCTAATGCGAACAAACACCCCCTCCTCCCGCCCGAGTGCGCGGGAGGAGGGCGTGTGCGAACGCTTCGGGCAATGCCGGGGTCTGGACCCGGCCCGACCCGGAGCCCCCGCATGTCCTCCCGCATCTACCTGTCCTCGCCCCACATGGGCGCGCTCGAGCGCGGCTATGTCGAAGACGCCTTCGCGAGCAACTGGATTGCCCCCCTGGGCCCGCATGTGGACGCGTTCCAGGAGGAGTTCGCCCGGTGCGTGGGCACGCCCCACGCGCTCGCGCTGAGCTCCGGGACGGCCGCGCTCCACCTGGCCCTGCAACTGGTGGGCGTGGGGCCCGGCGACGAAGTCCTGGTGAGCACGCTCACGTTCTCCGCGTCGGTCAATCCCATCCGGTACCTGGGCGCGTCGCCCGTCTTCATCGACAGCGAGCGCACGTCCTGGAACATGGACCCCGCGCTGCTGGAGGAGGAGCTCGCGATGCGCGCCCGCACGGGCCGGCTGCCGCGCGCCGTCATCGTGGTCCACCTCTACGGCCAGAGCGCGGACCTGGATCCAATTATCGCCGCGTGTGACCGCTACGGCGTGCCCGTGGTGGAGGACGCGGCCGAGGCCCTGGGCAGCACGTACAAGGGGAAGGCCCCGGGCACGTTCGGCCGCGTGGGCATCTACTCCTTCAACGGCAACAAGATCCTCACCACCTCCGGTGGCGGGATGCTGGTGTCCCCGGACGGGGAGCTGGTCCAGCACGCCCTCAAGCTGGCCACCCAGGCGCGCGACCTCGCGCCGCACTACCAGCACTCGGAGATTGGCTACAACTACCGGCTCAGCAACGTGCTGGCCGCCATCGGGCGGGGACAGCTGCACGTGCTGGAGGACCGGGTGGCCGCGCGGCGCGCGAACCACGCCTTCTACGCGAACGCCTTCGAGGACCTGCCGGGCCTCGCGTTCATGCCCGAGGCCTCGTGGGGCCGTCACACGCGCTGGCTGACGACCGTGACCATCGACCCGGAGGCGTTCGGCGCGGACCGGGAGGCGGTGCGCACCGCGCTGGAGCGGGAGAACATCGAGGCGCGGCCGGTGTGGAAGCCCATGCACCTGCAGCCCGTCTTCGCCTCCTTCGAGCGGCGGCGGGGCAGCGTGGCCGAGTCCCTGTTCGAGCACGGCCTGTGCCTGCCCTCCGGCTCCAACCTCACCCACCACGACCTGACGCGAGTGGTGGAGGTGGTGCGGCGCGTGCACCGGCACCAGGCCCGTCGTACGGGGAGCTGACCGGGCTGGCCGCGGCTTCCCGGCGCGGGACGACGGGGGCCGCCGGCACGGGCGCGGGCCGTGCCGGCGCATCGCTGCCGAGGAACTTGTTCATCGTCGCCTCGCTCACGAAGGAGATGCCCTGCCGCTGCACCACGCGCAGCAGCGTCAGGGCGAGCACCTTCGCGTCCAGCGCCGGGCTCCAGTGATCCACGTACCAGACGTCCAACCGGAAGCGCTCGTCCCAGCTCAGCGCGTTGCGGCCGTTGACCTGCGCCCAGCCGGTGATGCCCGGCAGCACGTCATGGCGCCGCGCCTGTTCGGGGGAGTAGCGCGGCAGGTACTCGACGAGCAGCGGGCGGGGACCCACGAGGCTCATGTCGCCCCGGAGCACGTTCCACAGCTGCGGCAGCTCGTCCAGGCTGGTGGAGCGCAAGAGGCGCCCGGCCCAGGTGAGGCGCTGCTCGTCCGGCAGCGCGTTGCCGTCCGCGTCCGTCGCCTCGAGCATCGTGCGGAACTTGAAGACGGTGAACAGCCTTCCTCCCAGGCCCGGTCGCACCTGGCGGAAGAGGACGGGGCTGCCCAGGGTCGCGCGCACGAACAGCCCGGTGAGGGCCAGCAGCGGGGACAGGCACAAGAGCCCCGCCCCTGCTGCCAACCGGTCGAAGCATCGTTTGAGGAACAGCCCGGCGCCTGACTGTCGTTGCATGATGGAGGGCTCCCAATGCATGGCGTCAGGAACGGTGCCGCGCTCCGATGACGCCACACGCTCGAAGCCTGGCCAGACTAGAAGTCACCCAGGCACTCCACCACGGCCCCCGGGCCTCAGCCCGCTGTTGGCTCCCGAGCATCCACGGCGGATGTGGCCGGATCCGCGGGCGCGGGGTCTGTCTGCTGGCGCCCCATCCGCCGCCACGCGCGCACGGTGAGCAGGAGGCTGCCCGTCAGCTCCGCCATCCACCCGAGCCCCAGCGCCCACGCGGCCCCGATGGGCCCCACCGTCGGCACCCACCAGAGACTGGCCAACATCACCACGCCCACGGAGACGACGAGCAGCACCACCTGTCCGCCCAGCTCGCGCGCCGCGGTGAGCCCCACCTGGAGGCTCACGCAGATGTACTCCAGCGCCGCGGCCCCCATCAGCCAGACGAACAATTCCAGATTTTGCGCGTACGCGGCCCCGTAGAAGAGCGTCAGCGCCCAGCGCCCCAGGAGCGCCGCGCAGGCAATGGCACACACGCCCAGCAAGGCCGCGCCCCCCGCGAAGGCCGCGAGCGTCCGGCTGAAGCGCTGGCGTACTCCGGCCGCGTGGTAGCGCCCGAGCCGGGGGCTCACGGCCATCCCCATCGCGTGCACCACCCGGCCTCCCAGCGCGGTGAAGTACGCGAGCGCGGCGTACATGCCCAGCTCGGCCTGGCCGGAGTGCGCCTCCAGCAGGTAGCGGGGGATGTTGGGCCGCAGCGACCCCAGGAGCGCGGTGATGCCCAGCACGTAGCCCAGCGCCAGGAGCGACTTGAGGGGGCCGCCCCGCTCGCGCCACGGCGTGCGCCACAGGGGGCGCCAGGGGTGCGTGCCGGGGAACTCGCGCCGCAACGCCTGCGCGTCGAAGAGGAAGAGCACCACGGCCCAGGACAGCGCCAGCGCGGCCGCTCCGGCGACGGGGCTGTGGGTGGACGCGAGCGCGAGCGTCACGCCCACCACCGACAGCACGCTCTTGGCGAGGATGGAGCGGGCGATGAGCGCCATCCGCTCCGCCTTCTGCAGGGCGCCGTAGAAGACCTCGCTCACGGCCTCGAAGCCCTTGGCCACCGCCACCAGCACGATGACGGCGCGCGCGCGCGGAGTGTCCGCCACGAACCCCGCGATGGCGCAGCACACCGCCACGGCGGCGAGCACGTTGAGCACCATCAGGCCCAGATAATGCTCGAAGCCATGCTCGCTCCGGGCGTCGGTGGCCTGGAGCGTGCGCAGCTGCATGCGCGCCAGCAGCAGCACCGGCGCGGTGATGGCCAGGGCGAGCGCGAACTCCCCCAGCTCCTCCATGGTGCCCAGCCGGGCGAAGACCACCAGCACGCCCCACTGCGCGAGCGCGTACCCGAGCCCGGAGGAGAGCGTCCACGCGAAGTTGCTCCCCACCGAGCGCGGCGTCACGACCGCGCCGCCGCGCGCTGCAACACCTCCGCGAGCCGCTTCGCCGCGGTGTCCGCGGAGTAGCGCTCACGGCCCAGGCGCGCCGCCAGCACCCCGGCCTCCGCCAGCCACTTCGGGTCGCGCAGCTTCTGCGCCAGCAGCGCCGCCGCGGCGGGGATGTCCTTGGGCGGCAGGCGCAGGCCGAACGGCTCCCGGTCCAACATCTCCGCCTGCCAGCCGCCGTAGTTGAGCGCGAGCGGCCGACCCGCGGCGAGCGCGTCGAAGAACTTGTTGGCGGAGTTGTCCTGCATGCCCTCCACGTTGGTGAAGAGGGACGTGGCCATCGTGGCCGCGCTGAGCACCGCGGGCACCTGCGCCTTGGGCACGCTGGGCAGGAAGAAGAGGTTGCGGTCCTTCACGCCCAGCTTCTCCGCGAGCGCGTGCAGCGATGCCTCCTCGCGGCCCTTGCCCATGATGACGAAGCGCACCTCCGGGTCCCGCTTCAGCATGTCCGCGGCCACCCGCACCAGGTAGTCCACGCCGTTCACCAGGCCCAGCGTGCCCGCGTACAGCACCATGGGGCGGTCCTGGAGCCACGCGTACTTCTGCCGGAACGCCTCGCCCGCGGAAGCCGGCACCTGGAAGCGCTCCGGGTCGCAGAGGTTGGGGATGACGGTGATCTTCTCCGGCGACACGCCCGCCGCCTCCACGCCGGCCTTCATGCCCGGCGACAGCGCGATGATGTGCTCCGCCCCCGCGTACGCGGCCTTCTCCAACAGCTGCGCGGCCAGGATGGCGGGGCGGCTCTTGAGCGCGCCCACGGCGATGGGGATGGCGGGCCACAGGTCGCGCACCTCGAACACCATGGGCCGGCTGTTCCAGCGCGAGGCGAAGATGCCCGGCACCGCGATGGTGAGGGGCGTGCTCGTGGCGAAGAAGACGTCCCCGGACAGCTGCGCCGCGCGGCGCGTGGAGTTGACCGCGAAGTGGCTGAAGGCCCGGATGCGGTCCGGGTAGCTCATGGTGTTGTTGTAGGGCACCGGCAGCCAGTGCACCTGGATGCCGGCCTCGTTCGTCTCACGCCAGCCGCGGGCCTTGTTCACGGGCTGGGAGTCGGAGGTCACCATGTGGACCTCGTGCCCCATGCCGACCAGCCGGCGCGCAAGCTCATAGGAGCGGGTGCCGCCGTGCATGGTGGGCGTGTTGAAGTACTGGTGCAGGTAGACGATCTTCATCTCAGGTGGCTCCGGTGAACGCGGGTTGGGGAAGGG
>NZ_RAWA01000464.1 GCF_003611675.1 Corallococcus sp. CA053C | reverse complement strand
CTTCCGCGCTCGTTCCCGTCCTTCCGGGCGTCCTCTCGGACCTCGTCCTCAAGCTCCTGGCCAAGCTGGCGGAGGAGCGGTACCAGACCGCGCGCGGGCTCCAGCACGACCTCGAGCGCTGTCTGTCCGACTGGCAGGCGAGAGGCACGCTCGTGCCCTTTGCCCTGGGAACGCACGATGTCTCGGACCGCTTCGAGCTTCCCCACAAGTTCTATGGCCGCGAGGCTGAACTCACCGAGCTCCTTCGTGCCTTCGAGCGGGCCGTCGAGCGGGGGACCCCGGAGCTCGTACTGGTGTCAGGGTATTCTGGCATTGGCAAGTCTTCGCTGGTCCGTGAGCTGCACAGGCCCATCGTGCAGGAGCGCGGGTTCTTCATCTTCGGCAAGTTCGACCAGTACCGACGCGACGTGCCGTACTCCACCTTCGCCCAGGCGTTCGCCGAGCTGATCGAGCAGATCCTCACCGAAAGCGAAGCGAGCGTGGCAGCCTGGAGGGAGCTGCTGCGGCAGGCGCTCGGCGCGAGCGCGCAGCTCATCATCGACATCATTCCTCACGTGGAGCTGATCCTCGGCCCGCAGCCCGCGCCTCCTCCCCTCCCTCCGCTCGAAGCGCAGAACCGCTTCCACTGGGTGTTCCGCCAGTTCATCAGCGTCTTCGCGCGCAAGGAGCACCCCCTCGCCCTGTTCCTCGACGACCTCCAGTGGCTCGACTCCGGGAGCTTGAAGCTCCTCGAGGACCTCGTCCTCCACCCGCAGACCCGCTACCTCCTCCTCCTGGGCGCGTACCGCGACAACGAGGTGGGCCCCTCCCACCCCCTCGCGCTCACGCTCGACAACATCCGGAAGTCCGGCGCGCTCGTGCACGAGATCGTCCTCGTCCCCCTCACCGTCGAGCATCTGGGACAGTTCATCGCAGATGCCCTGCACTGCCCCCCCGGCTCCGTCGCGCCCCTGGCCCGCCTCGTCCACGAGAAGACCGCCGGCAATCCCTTCTTCGCCATTCAGTTCCTCACCACGCTCCACGAGGAGGGCCTGCTGGAGTTCGACCGCGGCGCCGCTCGGTGGCGCTGGGACGTGGCGAAGATCCACGCCAAGGGCTTCACCGACAACGTCGTCGACCTCATGGTGCGGAAGCTCAAGCGCCTCCCACCTGCCACACAGGAGGTGTTGAAGCTCGCCGCGTGCGTCGGAAACACCACGAACCTGCACACCCTGGCCGTCATCTCCAACCAGTCGGGCGAGCAGGCCGCGCGCGAGCTCTCGGACGCGGTCTGGGAAGGGCTGATGCTTCAGCAGGGCGACGTCTACACGTTCCTGCACGACCGCGTCCAGCAGGGGGCCTATGCGCTCATCGAGGACGAGAGGAAGAAGGGCGTCCATCTCTGGATCGGGCGCCTGCTGCTGGCGAGCCTGGACGCACAGGGCATCGAGGAGCGCATCTTCGACGTCGTCAGCCAGCTCAACCACGGCCGTGCCCTCATCACCGACCCGGCGGAGAGGGACGCGCTTGCGAGGCTCGACTTCCTCGCTGGAAGGAAGGCGAAGGCATCCATCGCCTATGCCTCCGCGAGGAGCTTCCTCGCCGTCGCGGCGGACCTCCTGCCAGAGGATGCCTGGGAGTCCCGCTACGACTTCGCGTTTCCCCTCTTCACCGAACGCGCGGAGTGCGAGTACCTGGGCGGCGCGTTCGAGCAGGCCGAGGCCCTGTTCGACCTCCTCCTTGCCCGAGCGAGGACCGACTTCGACAAGTCCACGGTGTACGAACTCCGTCTGAAGCTCTGCCACGTCGCGGGCAGATACGACGAGGCGGTGGCGATGGGCCTCAAGGCCCTTCAGTTCTTTGGTGTGGACATCCCCGAAGACGACGCGGTGCTGAGCGAGGCGACGCGTGCCGAGGCGGAGGCAGTCAAGGTCAACCTGGGCGGGCGCCGCATCGCGGACCTCGCGGATGCCGCCGAGGCCACCGACCCGCGCGTCAGGGCCATCATTGGTCTGCTCTCGAACGTGGCCCCTGCCGCCTATATTGGCAGCAGGCCCCAGATCTTCCCGCTCATCATCCTGAAGCTCGTCAATCACTCCCTCCGGTTCGGCCACACGTCCGAGTCCTGCATGGGGTACAGCTGCTACGGCTTCATGCTCGTCTCCCTCTACGATGACCCTCGTGCCGCATACGAGTTCTCGGAGATGTCCATCAGGCTCAACCAGAAGCTCGGCGACATCAGTCGACGGGGCACGGTCCTGCACCTCCACGGCGACCACATCAATTTCTGGAGCCATCCCATCTCGACGGACTTCCCCATCCTGGAGCGGGGATTCCTCGCATGCCTGGATGCGGGCGACCTGGTCTTCGCGAACTTCATCGCGTTCGAGATCGTCTGGCAGGCCATCGAGCGGGGCGATGCGATTGATGATGTCATCAGGTTCTCGCGGAGCTACGCGGCCTTCGCACGGGACTCCCGCAACGAGCCCGTCTACCAGACGATCCGACTGGAGCAGCAGTTCCTCGCGTGCCTGAAGGGACAGACCCGCGGGAATACCTCCTTCGAGGACGATGCGTTCCAGGAGGCCCCGTGCCTTGCGAAGATTGCCGAGGCAGCCTTCGGGTGCGGCATCGTCTTCTTCCACATGATGAAGCTCATCACGGCGTATCTCGCGGGAGACGATGCCAAGGCGCTCCATCACGCGGACGAAGCGAAGAAGACGCTCAGCGCCGCGATGGCCATGCCCATGGAGGCGACCTTCTATTACTTTCACGCCCTCCTGCTCGCCCGCATCCACCCGCGGAGGGCGGAAGCAGAGCAGCGGGAGATCGCGAGGACGCTCGAGGGCTACAACAAGAAGCTCGCCTTCTGGGCCCAGAGCTGCCCGGAGAACTTCCTCACGAAGCACGCCCTCGTGTCCGCGGAGATCGCCCGAATCACGGGAGACGAGCTCCAGGCCGAGCGGCGCTACGAGGAGGCCATCCGGGCGGCGCGGGCCAACGGCTTCGTCCACTGGGAGGGCATGGCCAACGAGCTTGCCGCGGCGTTCTACCGGGAGCGAC
Source organism: Corallococcus sp. CA053C (assembly GCF_003611675.1). Classification (GTDB taxonomy): domain Bacteria; phylum Myxococcota; class Myxococcia; order Myxococcales; family Myxococcaceae; genus Corallococcus. Next base: position 3,960 of record NZ_RAWA01000464.1, on the reverse strand, counting down.
GCTTCGTGACCGTCACCGCTGCCTATCTTCGGGACGCTCGAGACTGTTACGCCCGGTGGGGCGCGGAAGCGAAGGTGAGTCAGCTTGAACAGCGCCACGCGCACCTTCACGAGGCACCTCCGCTCGGCCCCGCGGCCGTCTTCGCGGCCCGACCCGAGCAGTTCGACCTGCTCTCGGTGGTCAAGGCCTCGCAGACCATCTCCGGGGAGATGGTCCGCGAGCAGCTTTTGCGCACGCTCTTGCGGGTCGTCCTCGAGCAAGGCGGGGCGCGCAGGGCCCTCCTGGTCCTGTCCCGCCAGGGCGAGTTCGAGGTCGCGGCCGAGTCCGCCGTGGGCGAGGAGGGGGCGCCGGGCATGCTGTTCAGCCCGGCCGCGCAAGCGCTGGCGGCACGCGTCCCGGCGTCCATCCTGCAGTACGCGCAGCGGACCCGGGAGCACGTGCTGCTTGCCGACGCGGCCGCCGACGCGGAGCGGTTCTCGGGGGACCCGTACTTCGCGCAGGCGCGCCCGCGGTCTGTCCTCTGCCTCCCCGTCCGCAGGCAGGCGGAGGTCGTCGCCTTCCTCTACCTCGAGAACGACCTCGTCCCCGGCAGCTTCACGCCCGAGCGCCTGTTGGCGCTCGAGCTGCTCGCGGCCCAGGCGGCCATCTCGCTCGAGAACGCGCTCTTCCTCGAGCGCGAGCATGCCGGCCGCGTGGAGGCCGAGACGGCCGGGCGGCGTGCGCTCCTGCTCGGAGAGGCGACCGCGCTCATCTCCTCGACGCTCGACTACGTGGGCGTGTTCGAGGCGCTGACCCGCCTGTGCGCGCGCTCGTTCGCCGACTGGGCGATCATCGACCTCGACGAGGGGGGCACGGTCGTGCGCCTGGCGGGCGCACACCGCGATCCGCAGAAGGAGCCGCTCCTGCGTGAGCTTGCGGAGCGATACCCCGCGCGCATCGGCACGGCCACGCCGGTGACGAGCGTGCTCCAGTGCGGGGCCCTCCTCCACCTGCCGGACCTCTCCGACGAGCAGATCCGGTCCTACACGCTCGACGAGCACCATGCCGCGCTCATCCACCAGATAGGCACGCGGAGCGTGCTCATCGTGCCGCTGGTCGCGCGAGACACGCCGCTCGGGGCGTTGACGTTCGCGGCGGCCTCTCCGCACTGGTTCGGGACGGCCGACGTGGAGCTGGCGGTGGAGCTGGGCCGCCGCGCGGCGCTGGCCATCGACAACGCGCGCCTCCTCGCCGAGACGCAGCGGGCGCTGCGCCTGCGGGAGGAGTTCCTCACCGTGGCCTCGCACGAGCTCCGCACGCCGGTGACATCGCTCCGGCTTTCGGTGGAGGGCCTGCTCCGCGCGGCCTCGGCCGGGAGGACCGTCTCGGCGGAGTTGCTGAACCGCAGCCTCAGCCGGGTGCTGAGCAGAGCCGACAGGCTCGAGCAGCTCACCGGGGAGATCCTCGACGTGGCGCGCATCGCGCAGGGACGGCTGGAGCTGAAGCGCGGCGAGGTCGAGCTTGGCGCGCTGGTGCGCAGGGTGGTGGAGCGCCTCGAGCCCGAGCTGACCGCGGCCCGCTGCAGGGTGTCCTTCACGTGCGCCGCGCCGGTGGTGGGGCAGTGGGACGCCGCGCGGCTCGCGCAGGTCGTGACCCACGTGCTCCACAACGCCCTCAAGTTCGGGCCAGGCAAGCCCATCGAGGTCTTCGTCGGCGAGGAGGCCGGGAGCGCGCGGCTCGTGGTCAGGGACCACGGAATCGGTATCCCCCCGGAGCAGCAAGGCCTCATCTTCGAGCGCTTCGAGCGCGGCGTGTCCAAGAACTATGGCGGGATGGGGCTCGGCCTGTACATCAGCCGCAGGATTGCGGAGTCGCACGGCGGTTCGATCCAGGTCCAGAGCGTGCCCGGCGTCGGCTCCACGTTCACCGTCACGCTCCCGTGCGTCTGGCAGCCAGCGCTGACAGCGTCGCTCGGCTGAGCCAGGGCGCGCCCTCGGACGCGCCAGCGTCTCCTTGTCATAGCCCGCTGATTTTCACCTCCTTCTACGGCTCCAAGCCCCGAATGTGCAGCATGCTGCCGTCGGTCTGCGCCACCAGCACGTCGGCGGACGCAGCGACACGCCGCGGCAGGTCGTCTGAAATGGGGGGCAAAGCGCACGAGCTGGCCGCGCTTCACCCAGCGCCGGGCCAAATCCTTTAGCAGCTCCGCATCACTCAGGTGGCCCAGCGGGCTGCGGCCGCCTTCCAGGCACTCCCTCTCCCCAGCCTGCACATCCCCCCGTAACTGATTGCCCTCCCTCAATCCGGGCGTGCACCCATTGTGACATTGTCACATTGTCACCCGGGCGCCTCCGCCCATGTCAGCCGGACATGCTATGCGGCGCTTCCCCACCCCGGAGGCTCCGCCATGAATCCCCGTACCCTTGGACTTGCATGTCTTGTTGCATTCGCCGCGCCCGCCTGTAGCGGCCCCGTCGCCGAACCCACCGCCCCCGTGGAGTCCACGGAGGCCGTGGAGACGACGGGCACCAGCACCGCCGCCGCGACGACGGTGGAGCGGCTCTACGCGGCCGAAGGCTCGCTCACGCTGAGCTTCGAGACGCTGGGCACCTTCGAGACGCGCAACGGCGTGCGCGCGCTCATCCTGCACGCGACGGCGAACCGCTACCTGAGCAACGTGTTCAGCTACGTGCCCGACGACGCCTTCGGCGAGGCGAACATCATCAGCGAGCGCCGGCTGGAGGTGGTGCTCCCGGAGGGCCACGAGCTCAACTCGGTGCTGTCCGGCCTGCCGCTGTTCGTGACGGTGGACACCTTCACGGGCACGCCCACGCACTACACCGCGCGCATCGAAGTGGCCCCGCGCTTCTATGACTTCCAGGGCTCCACCTCCGTATGGGTGTCGCAGGACGTCACGCCCTACTACGTCGTGAACGGCAACAACCCGCTCGTCTACCGGGGCAGCGTGGACGCCGCGGCCAGCGCCCTCACCGTCGCCGCGCCGGACGGCGTGCCCACCGTGGCGCGCGTGGACGCGGACACCTTCAACCTGGACTGGAACTACACGGCGATGCACCAGGCGATGGATCCGCACACCACGCCGCTCACGTTCACCGCGGCGCTCACCGCCGGCGGCACGGCGCAGAAGACGGGCCGCGTCGTCCCCCGCGTCACCAGCCTGGCGCTCACCACCGGGGATGCGTACGACGTCTGGCCGTCGCCCAACTGCCAGCCCGCCACCTACGACTGCGTCCAGAACAAGCCCGCGGGCACGACGGACTTCTCCTCGTGCGGCACCTACCGTCAGGTGACGCGCTGCCTGTACGTGGCCAACGCGTGTGACGTGGGCGCGCCCCAGCCGCTGTCGCTGACGCAGCTCGACGCGTCCGCGCTGGAGCCCGCGCAGGAGGAGTGGGTGCTCGGCTCCAACAGCGGCGCATGGCACGGCCTGGAGCCCATCGACGCGTACCGCACGCCGTCCTGCCCGTCCTCGCCCACCACCATCCAGGGCGTGGTCGCGAAGGTCGCCGAGCTGGACCGGGAGTTCCCGGACCCCGCGGGCGGCACGTACACCAACCGCGCGGGCCTCTCGCAGAGCATCTTCTTCACCAACAACTACTACGGCGACGGCGCGGCGCTGCTCCAGGCGATTGATGCCTACGCGGGCGGCGGCGACGTGCAGGCGTGGCTCTACACGCAGGGCGTGCCGTGCCAGAACTGCCACGAGTTCGACACGCGCGCCGTCCTCTACTACCCGGCCACCCGCAAGGTCGTCGTCCTGGACGGCTACTACGGCTACGACTCGTAGCCCCTGCTGACGGATGCCGGCCCGGGCCCCCAAGCCCGGGCCCCGGGCCCCTGGGCTCGGAGCCCGGAAACCGGGCGGGGCAGGCAGGCTTGCACGCCCGGTTCCTCGCCCGCCCGTCGAGCCCCCTTCAGGCCCGCCTTTCCATGAGGCGTCCGGGAAGGTAAGCACGCGGG
>NZ_RAWA01000463.1 GCF_003611675.1 Corallococcus sp. CA053C | reverse complement strand
GGGGGACGGTGCCCCGGAAGTGGGCGAAGTACATGACCCAGCCGACGTAGGTGCCCGCTTTGGGGAACTCGTCGGTCACGGTGAGGTCCCGATGCTCATGGGAGGTGGCAAGGGCGAACTCGGGCTCCCATGCGAGCGCCATGGCGCGCACCACGCCGGTCAGGACGGGGGCGGTCAGCACCCGCTGCGCGACCTGGCCCGAAGTGAGCGAGTTGAGGACGCAGAAGGAGGCCACCCTCGTGGAGGCGCTCCCGCAGTTGCCGTCAAAACCCGAGGTTTCATCCTCGGTCTCGCCTGCCCAGAGCCAGAAGCTGGACATGTCCTTGAACCGATGGGCTTTGCGGCCCAGGAGTTTCGCGAGCGTGGTGGCGTCTGGCTGGACCTGAAGCTGACGGGCCTTCTTGAAGCTGCCGGCCGCTTGATGCCAACGGTTCCACGTGGGCTCCAGCGGGCTCACCAACTGGAGGAAGCCCGCCAATCGCTGGGCGCAAGCCTCGATGGGCTCCTGCCGGGCCAGCCAGTAGCAGCCCGCGTAGTACGACTCTTTCATGGCTCCAGGACTCCTCATGGCACGGGGGGGACGTGCACGACCTCGATGGCGAACTCGCGGAATTTGAAGGCTTCACGAAGGATGTTGGCGAATCGCTCCTCCGCGACAATCCAGCGGATGCGCCTTCCATTCGCCAGGTCGGATTGCCGTTTGGCCTGCTCCAGGATTTTTCCAAAGCCCCGGAAGAACTCCTTCATGTCCATGTCGTCCTTGATGAACTTCTCATAGCCCGGGCCCTTGGCTTCCAGGAGCAGGTCGTCCGTCGCATTGAAGCCGTCGAAGTCCGCGAACGTGTCCCCCTCCTGCACCCGGTACGCGGATCCCTCCGGAGCCCCCGTCACCTGCGCCTGATACGCCCGGGCGCGCTCGGACATCGACTCCGTTGTCTGCACCCACTTCCCCGGTCCTCCTGAAGGCGGCCCGCCACCCGCCGGAGGCCCCCTCGCCGCCATCGCCACCGCCGTGGACGTGAGCGTCACCTCCACGGCGCCGTCCACCACCGCCACCGCGCTCACCTCCGCCACCTGCGAGAACCGGATGCCCACCTGGGACGCACCCAGCATCGAGGCCTCCGTGAACCCGGGCAGCCCCGTGAGCGCCGACGACATCCCCAGCGTCACGCCGTGACTCACCAGCACCGTCACCGCGAGCACGAAGAGCCGTGCCACTTCCGGCCCCAACACCCGGCCGAAGGTCTCTCCCGCCTCCACCAGCTCCTGGAACGTCGTGGCCCGGTCCGTCGCGGTCTTCAGCGTCCCGCACGCCTTCACCACGGCCAGGAACGACTGGATCCCCACGTACGCCAGCACCACGGCGGCCAGCACGGCCGCGGCCTTGGTGAACACGGGCTCCGGCGCCGCCGCCAGCACTGCCCACGACGTCAGCACCCCCACCACCAGGGACATGAAGAACGCTGGATCCAGCGTGTCCTCCACGGCATCCGCGATGCTTTCGCGCAGCGGCTCCAGCGACAGGCCCACGGCGAACGTCAGCCGGTCCATCGCGCTGAAGCCTGCTCCCTCCTCCAGCAAGGACAGACAATCCACCGGCGCCTCATGGGCCCGGCACCACTTCCCGTACCGGTCGCGCAGCAGGTACGCGAGCCCCTGGTCCAGCAGGGCCCCCTCGCCCGCCGACGCGCGCACCACGCGCCCCTGCCGCGAAGGCCGCACCGTCAACGGCACGTCCAACACCAGGCGGGACAGCGCTGCCTCGAAGTCCCCCGCACTCACGGGGACACGCCGTTCCCCGGTCCGGGGCACGTGCGTCCGCACGGGGCCCTCGGCGGTGCGCAACCGCACCGTGGGACCGCCCGCGCAGCCCGTGACGAGCACGAGCAACAACATCCACACCCCGGCCCTGCTCGCGTCCATGGCGTTGTCCTCAGGCGCGACCGTACCTGAGGACCTGCCGCCCGGCCCGTGAGGACCTACCGCGGACTCACCCGTCCTGCTTGCCGCCGGTGCGCTTCCACAGCTCGCGCAGCAGGATGACGCCGAACTGCGAGTCATTGAGGATGTAGCGGCGCCACAGACGCTTGGGCTCGTGGGTCAGGCGGTAGAGCCACTCGAAGCCGGAGCGGGCAATCCACTCCGGGGCGCGCTTGGCCGTGCCGGCGATGAAGTCGAACCCCGCGCCAATGCCAATCGCCACCGTGGGCCCCAGCTTCTCGGCCACCTGCGAGATCCACACCTCCTGCTTCGGGCTTCCCAGCGCCACGAAGAGCAGGTGCGGATCCTGCTCACGGATGCGCGCGACGATGGGGTCGTTCTGCGCGTCGCCCGCGTCCAGGTTCACCATCGGCGAATCCCAGCCCACGACTTCAATGCCCGGGTACTGCGTCTGGAATTGACGGCCCACCTTCTCCGCGACGCCCGGACCCGCGCCCAGCAGGAAGATGCGCCACTTGCGCTCGGCGCCCAGCTTCACCAGCGGGAGGATGAGGTCGGAGCCGGCGATGCGCTCCGGCAGGGACACGTCCAGCATGCGCGAGGCCCAGACGATGGGCATCCCGTCCACCACGGAGATGGTGGCCTTCTGGTACGCGTCGCGGAAGCGCGTGTTCGTCTCCGCGAGGACGACGTGGTCCACGTTGGCGGTGAAGACGTAGCCGCCCTGGTGCGCGTCCACCAGCTCGCCAATGGCCTGGATGGCCTCCGGGAACGTGAGCTGGTCGATGGCGAGGTGGCCGATGTTCAGGCGCGGGCGGGGCGAGGCTGCGGACTTGGCGTGTGCGGTGGTCAAGGCGTCGTCTTCACTTCACCGTGAGGTCGAGCACGGTGATGGAATAGGGGGGAAGGCGTTGTGACAGGGCCTGTTCGGCCTTCGTTCCGGGGGCCTGTTCGGTGAATCCACCCGGCGCGCCCGAGTAGCCCAGCACGCGCACGGCGTTGAGCGTGCCGCAGCCCTTGAACTCGAGCTGGGCCTGGGCGGCCTGCTCCGGGTCGAAGTTGAGCAGGATGGCCACCAGCTTCTTGCCGGAGGCGTCGCGCGAGGCGAACAGGCTGGTGCCCTCGGCCGCGGTGGTGGGCAGGGACACGTCCTGGAAGCGGCCGCCCTTGCCGTCGAAATCGCGGTACGCGCGGAACGCCCAGAACGTGGGGCTGTTCTCCGCGGGGTACTGCCAGAAGAACGCGGAGCTGAGCCCCTGCTGCCCGAAGCGGCCCAGGGCCTCCGCCTGCGCGAGCCCCCCGCTCATGTGCTTCATGGCGCCGAAGTTGTACTCGCCAATGGACATGCCTCGGCCGGGGTAGTTCTCCGCGATCCACTGCTTCACGCGGGGGATGAGCTGGATGGGTTCGCCAATCCACGACTCGTCCTTGTAGCTGGGGTCCCACAGCGCGCGCGTGGAGCGGATCCGCCGCGCGTTGGTCTCCACGTCGGTGGCGCCCTCCAGGCCCAGCCCCACGTTGCTCTGCGGGTAGAAGTGCACGTCCACCACGTCCAGCACGCGCACGCCCGTCTTCTTCTCGTGGTCGCGCAGCTCGCGCAGGTACCAGGGAATGAGCGCCACGTCGCCGTGCGCGCGCCGGTCGGTGTACGGCGGCCGGCCGGGGGCGAAGTCGGCGGCGGACCAGAAGTAGTTCGTCCAGCCCCACTCGGCGGGGCCCGCGATGACGGCCTCCGGATCCGCGCGGCGCACCACGGTGCCGTAGTCGATGGTGCGCTTGAGCAGCTCGTCGTAGGTGAGCGGTTCGGGGTGCACGTCCCGGTGGGTGGAGCTCCAGAGGGCGGGCTCGTTGTCCAGGATGTACATGTTCACGCCCCTGCTCCCGGGCCCGCCGCCGCGCTTGGCGTCCGCCTCCTTCAGCGAGCGCACCCATTCGGAGATGAACTCCGGCGGGGCCTGCACGCTGGTGGTGCCAGGCAGGCCCGGCGGCAGGGGCGTGCCGTCGCGGCGCATGCCGTTGCCGCCCGCGGGCTCCGTGTCGTCCACGGCCTGCTGCGGGCCGAACTCGGACACCGGGAAGCCCACGGAGGACGTGTCCTTGGCCACCCAACCCAGCAGCGGCAGCGTGAGCGCGGACTGCACGTTGTGCTTGCGGTTGGACTCCAGGAAGTCATCCGCGCCGAAGCCCAGCTGCACGTTGCGGAAGTACCAGTCGTTGCCGGTGTTCCACGCGCGCCCCAGCTTCCAGTTGTAGCGGGACGTGGGGTTGCCGCCCCAGCGGCGGATGGTGGCGCCCAGCTTCCACTGGTGCGTGTCCTGCGTCTCGCGGTTGCCGTCCAGCGCGATGCCGTAGATGAGCGGGCTGATGGGGCGCGAGGGCGCGGCGCAGTCGATGATCATCTTCGACTCCTTGCCCGCCCCCCGGCCCGCGCGGCCACCGCCCGCGGCGCGCGCGGCGGCGATGTCCGGCGCCAGCGGCACCAGGGCCACCTTGTCGAAGAGCACCCAGTCGCGGCCCACGTCCTTCGACGCGCGCATCACCAGCCGGTCGAACGGGAGGTTGCGCGGGTTGAGGACCTCCATGGGCACGACGACCTCCGCCCACTCGCGGTCCTTCTTGACGATGAACTCCGGGTTGATCCGCACGTGCGGGAACACCGCGGCGCCGGGCGCGTCCAGGCGCACGTCCAGGAACTCGCCGTACGCCTCTGGCGCCGTGAAGCGGAACGACAGCGCGCCGTACGCGCCCGCGAGCTTGGGCTGGTAGAGGATCCACCCGCCGTAGTTGAACATCCGCAGTCGCGCGGGCGCGCTCTGCGGCAGCTCGCGGGGCGCCCAGCCGATGTCCTTCCATCCGGGCTTCAGGCCGCCGTCGTAGATGACCACCGAGGCGGACGGATCCACGGGCGCGGCGGCGTCCTTGGGAGCCGCGTCTTTCGGCGCCGCGGCGTCCTGCTGCGCCATCGCCACGCCGGCGCTGCTGCCGAGCACCACGCACGTGAGGAGGATGTTCCGCTTCCACCGCGCCTGCTTCGCACTGTCAGCCATGACCTTCTTCAACGCATCCCCCGGCACGAGCCCACCCACCGACTGCGATTACAGCGCGACGTCGTCCTGGTCCTTGCGCGGGAAGATGCGCGCGGGGATGCCCACCGCGACGCTGTCCGGCGGCACGTCCTGGAGCACCACCGCGTTCGCCCCGATGCGCGAGCGCGCCCCGATGCGCACCGGTCCCAGGATGCGGGCCCCGGCGCCAATCCAGACATCGTCCTCGATGACGGGGTAGCCGTTGTCCTTGGCGGTGCCCACGGTGTTGTTGCCGTAGAAGCGCACGCGGTCGCCGATGCGCGCGTCCCCGCCAATGACGATGCCCAGGCTGTGCACGAAGTACACGCCCTTGCCCAGCGTCACGTCCCTGCCGATCTCGATGCCCATCACCGCCGTCTGCGCCACGCGCAGCACGTGGTTGAGCAGCGGGATGTGGAAGGCGATGGCCGCCTCGCGCGCGCGGTTGAGCGCGGTGATGCGGTACGAATCACTGGTGAGCACCACCTTGGCCAGCGACTTCGCGTCGGAGGAGCCGGTGGCGGCCTTGGCCATCTCCACCGCGTCCGAGATGAGCGCTCCAATCATGGTCTTCATTCCTGGCTGTTCCCCCGGCCCTGCAGGTAGCGCGCGACGCCCTTGGCGATGCCCCTCAGGCCACCGGCCTCCGTGCGGGCCCCGCGCAGGTACTCCATGCCGTACGCCACGGACGTGCCCGCGAACGCGGCGCCCTTGAGGCCCAGCTTGTCCGCGATCTGCGATGCGCTCACCACCGCGTTCGTCAGCCGGCGCGACGCTTCGGGCGCCACCACCGCGGTGGCCAGCAGCGGGCGCGACAGGAGGTTGGTTTCAAAGAGCAGGCGCCACGGGTTCACGCCCTTCACGTCCGGGTGCTTCACGGACACGTGGGTGTCGAACATGCCGTAGCGGTGCGCGCGGCGGATCCACTTCTCGAAGCTGACGTGGTCGCTGCCGTGCAGCACGTAGGCGTCCGGGGCGAAGAGGAACGCGCAGCCGGCCTTCTCCAGGCGCACACCCAATTCCACGTCCTCGGACTGGCCCAGCGTCTTGTCGAAGCCGCCCACGCCCACGTAGTCCGCGCGGGGGAAGGACACGTTGCCGGTGTACAGGTGGTTGCCGCGCGCCTTCGCGCCGGGGACGGACAGCTCCTCCGCCATGCGGTTGTTGAGGTGCGCGTACCAGCGCTCGAACAGCGGCATGTCGCCGATTTCGGGGTCCGGGCGGATGCGGCCGAGGACGACGTTGCGCGAGCCCGGCGGGTGGTGCGCCAGGTGGCGCGCGAGGAAGTCGGAGGCCACCTGCATGTCGTCGTCGGTGACGAGCACCACGGTGCCCTTCGCGGCCAGCACGCCCCGGTGCCGCGCGGCGGCGGCGCCCGCGTTCTGCTGCACCTCCACGCGCAGGGCGTAGGGCAGCGTGAGCTCCAGCAGCGGGCCGCGCACGTCGGTGGCGGAGCCGTCGTCCACCACGACGACCTCGAAGTCCCCGGGCGGCAGCGTCTGGCCGGCGAGCTGCTGGAGCAGGCGCGTGATGAGGGGCAGCCGGTTGTACGTGGCGATGACGACGCTGAGCCGGGGGACTGGCGCGGCGGGGGAGGCGGAAGGGCTCATGGCTTCTTCTTCTTCTCGGCCGCGGCGCGACGCTGCTTCTTGGTGGCGCGCGGGAAGGTGACGCTGCCGGCGAAGCGCTCCGCGCCCACCAGCTTGAGGGTCTTCTCCGCGGAGCCGAAGTCCGTCTCGCCCAGGGTGATGCACAGCAGGGCCGTGTCGGCGGCGAGCGCCAGCGGGATGCTCGCGGGGTGGGTGAGGAGCGAGTCGATGACCACGATGACCCGCTCGCCCTGCTCCACGCGGCGGCGCACCTCCAGCACCATGCGCGGCGCGCCCGCGGGCTCGATGCCGGTGGCGTCCACCAGCCGCAGGGGCGGCTCCGGGTAGGGCGAGCCGGCCTCCATCCTGTCTCTTGTACACATCT
>NZ_RAWA01000462.1 GCF_003611675.1 Corallococcus sp. CA053C | reverse complement strand
ACCTGGAGGCGGACCTCTCCGCGCCGCTGCCGCCCCCGCCCGCCTCGGGCCCCGCGGACGGCCTGGAGATGCTCAGCTTCATTGACGACACCGCCGGCAAGGACATGGGCGGGCGCGTGCAGGTGAAGCGCTTCCACGTGCGCCGCCGCTCCGGGAAGATGTTCGGCCCGTTCGAAGAGGGCGTCATCGTCAAGATGCTCGAGGACGGCCAGCTCCTGGGCAACGAGGACGTCTCGCCCGACTCGGAGAGCTGGTCCGCCATCGGCACGGTGCCCATCTTCGCCACCGCCATCCAGCGGCTGATGGAGGGCCCCTCCAAGGCCGTCCCCCTCGCGGCCTCGGCCAACACCGTCAACGCGGATCCGGCCAGCGCGGAGCCCGCGAACGGCCAGGCCAGCATGGAGCGGCTGCGCCAGCTGTACGAAGGCCGCATGGCCGCGGTGTCCGTCGTGGACCGCAGCGCCGCCGACCTCAAGTGGAAGAAGCGCGTCCCCCTCCTGGTGGCCGCCGGCGTGTCGGTGCTCGTGCTGGGCGCCGGCCTGAGCTTCGAGGCCAGCCGCTACGGCGCCTTCGGCCGCCACAAGTTCTTCCCCTCCCGCGTGTCCTCCGGCTCCCCCGAGGCGAAGCTCGTGGAGGAGGCGCGCAAGGGCCTGCTGGAGGACACCTACGCCAGCTACAAGGACGCGCGGGACAAGAGCGCGAAGGTGCTGGCCTCCAAGGAGTACCCCGAGGTCCGCGCCCTGTGGTGCCAGTCCGTGGCCTACCTGCAGCGCCGCTACGCCGCCGGTGAGCGTGCCGACTTGAGCGCGTGCCAGCAGCAGATGGAGTCCATCGAGCTGTTGGGCGAGAAGAACGTGGAGGTCATCAAGACCGCCGCCGCGCTCGCGCTCCAGTCCCGCCAGGCCGCGCAGGTGCAGGCCCGGTTGCAGGACGCGTACAGCCGCGAAGGCAACCAGGGTGACCTGGAGCTCGCCTTCCTCCTGGCGGAGTCCTACGCGCAGCAGAAGGACACCGCCAACGCCATCACCACGCTGAAGAAGGTCCTGGAGCGGGACGCGAAGTCCGCCAAGGCCCACCACGCGCTGGGCAACCTGTACCAGGAGGCGGGCAAGGCCGACGAGGCTGCCCAGGCCTACGCCGCCGCGCTGGAGGCCGACCCCCGGCACGCTGCGTCCGCGGTGGAGCTGGCCGCGGTGGAGCTGCTCGTGCGCAAGGCGAACATCGAGCAGGGCGCCCAGGCCGTGGAGAGCGCCCTCAAGCTCCAGGACGCGCTGGGGCCCGCCGAGCGCGCCCGCGCCCGCGGCCTCAAGGGCGTGGCCCTCTTCCAGCAGTTCAAGCCCAAGGAAGCGGAAGCCGAGCTGAAGGAGGCCCTCAAGGACAACCCGGAGTCCACCTTCATCAAGGCGCAGCTCGCCCAGGTGCTCCGCGCGCAGCGCGACTACGACGGCGCCCTGCCGCTCTACGCGTCGCTCGCGACGGAGGCCAGCGACAGCCTGGAGTACGTGGACGGCCACATCACCTCGCTGGTGATGACGGGCAAGATGCAGGACGCGCTCACCGCCGTGGAGGCCGCCAGCAAGGGCTTCCCCAACGAGGCGCGCATCGCGTACCTCTACGGCCGCATCGAGGACGCGCTCGACAAGCCCGCGGAAGCGGAGGGCCACTTCAAGCGCGCCACCGCCGCGGATCCGAAGCTCGTGGACGCGGGCCTGTACCTGGGCCGCCTGTACCTGCGGCAGCGCCGCAACGCGGACGCCCGGACCCTGCTGGAGAACGCCGCGCAGCAGGCCCCGGAACACGCGGGCGTGCACGCGGGCCTGGGTGAGCTGGCGCTCGCGGAGAACAACAGCCTGTTGGCGCAGCAGGAGTTCGACCGCGCCATCCAGCTGGATCCCAACCTCGCGGACGCCCACCTGGGCCTGTCGCGCGTGGCCCTGCTGGGCGGCGACGCGGCCCGCGCGGAGACGAGCGCCAACCGCGCCCTGGAGCTGGATCCGCACCTGCTGAAGGACGGCCGGCTGCAGCGCGGGCTCGTGCTCTGGCGGCTGCACCGCCTGGACGAGGCCGTGGCGGAGCTGGAGAAGGCCAAGCAGGAGGACCCGCGCTCCACCACCACCCCCATCACCCTGGGCGCGGTGCTCCTGGAGAAGGGCGACCTGGCGGGCGCGGAGAGCAACCTGGGCCTCGCGCTGCGCAACGAGCCGTCCAACCCCGAGGCGCTCTACTACCTGGGGCTCGTGCGCGCGAAGCGCTCCGAGTACACCCAGGCGCTCGACAGCATGAAGGGCGCGGTGGAGCGCGCGCCCAAGCGCCCGGACTACCACTACGCCTACGGCGTCATCCTGCGCGACGCGAAGAAGCTGCCGGAGGCCATCGAGCAGTGGCAGGCCGCCGTGGCCCTGGACCCCAACTACGCGGACGCGCACGAGGCCCTGGGCCACGCGTTCCTGGAGAAGGGCGACTTCGACGGCGCCATCGCCGCCTTCGAGGCCAGCCTCCAGGCGGATCCGCAGCGCACGCGGGTGATGGGCGCCATCGGTGACGCGCTCTTCAACGCCGCGCGCTGGGACGACGCCGTGCGCCGCTACCAGGCGGCGCTCAAGGCCGACCCGAAGCTCACGTACGTCTACTACAAGGTCGCGCGCGCCTACACGGAGCAGGCCCAGCACGCCAAGGCCATTGACTGGTACCGCAAGGCCACCACGGCGGAGCCGCAGAACCCGCAGCCCTTCTACTACCTGGGCTTCGCCTACAAGGAGCGCAACAAGCGCAAGGACGCCATCTCGGCCTTCAAGGAGTACCTGGTGAAGAAGCCGGACGCGGCGGACAAGAAGGACATCGAGGACGAGATCTACGACCTCGAACACTGACCTGCCCCCAAGGCGGGCCTCCGGGTCCGCCCCCCGGGCATGGGCGGTGGCACGGGGCGCCGGTCAGTCCCCGGGGCCGGGCGGCGTCCGGCCCTGAGCACGCCGGACGTGGTGAGCCTTGCCGGCCCACGCCCGGGATGACTACAAGGCGGGCCCCTATGCTGGACCTCCGGAACGTTGCGCAGAACTTCGATGCGGTCGTCGCCCGACTGAAGACGCGGGGCGGCAGCCTGGACCTGGGCCCCTTCCAGGCGCTCTTCCTGGAGCGCCGGGACCTCTACATCTCCGTGGAAGCACTGGCCGCGCGCCGCAACGCCGCCAACGAGGAGATGAAGCGCAAGGCCAAGGAGGACCCGTCCGCGATGGAGAAGCTGCGCGGCGACCTGCGCGCCGTCTCCCAGGAGATCAAGGAGAAGGAGACCCGCCTCAAGGAGGTCGAGGAGGAGCTCAACCGCATCCTGCTCCTCATCCCCAACGTGCCCCACGAGTCGGTGCCCGTGGGCACCAGCGCGGACGAGAACGTCCAGGTGAAGGCCTGGGGTGAGAAGCCGAACCTGCTCTTCACGCCGAAGCAGCACTTCGAGCTGGGCGAGTCGCTGGGCATGCTCGACTTCGAGCGCGCCGCCAAGGTGTCCGGCAGCCGCTTCACCTTCTACAAGGGCGCGCTCGCGCGGCTGGAGCGCGCGCTCGTCACGTTCATGATCGATGTGCACACGCAGAAGGGCTACACGGAGCTGCTCCCGCCCTACCTGGTGCTGCGCGAGACGATGATGGGCACGGGCCAGTTGCCCAAGTTCGAGGACGACGCGTTCAAGACGTCCGGCGAGCCCGAGCGCTTCCTCATCCCCACCGCGGAAGTCCCCGTCACGAACTACCACGCGGACGAAATCCTGGAGGGCGACCAGCTGCCCATCCGCTACTGCGCTTTCAGCCCGTGCTTCCGCGCGGAGGCCGGCGCGGCGGGACGCGACACGCGCGGCCTCATCCGCCAGCACCAGTTCCACAAAGTCGAGCTCGTGAAGTTCGCCCCTCCGGAGAAGAGCCTGGAGGAGCTGGAGGCGATGACGGACGACGCGTGCGACATCCTGCGCCGCCTGGGGCTGCACCACCGCGTGATGCTGCTGTGCACCGGGGACATGGGCTTCGGCGCGCGCAAGACGTACGACATCGAGGTCTGGCTGCCGGGCCAGGGCGCGTACCGGGAGATTTCGTCCTGCTCGGACTGCGGCGACTTCCAGGCGCGCCGCGCGAAGATCCGCTTCCGCGCCCAGAAGGGGGACAAGCCGCAGATGGTGCACACCCTCAACGGCAGCGGGCTGGCCGTGGGGCGCACGAGCATCGCCATCCTGGAGAACTACCAGCGGGAGGACGGAAGCGTCGCCATCCCGGAGGCGTTGGTGCCGTACATGGGCGGCCTCAAGGAGCTGCGCCCCCTGTAGTCCGCGCGGTGGAGGGGGCCCCGGCGTAAAAGGGGCCAACATCCACTTGCACCGGAACCGAAATGATGTAGAAGGGCGGCCCCACGGGCGCTATCGGCCTGCGGGGGACCGTCGGCGCAAGGTGTGGAGGCGTGGCCGAGCGGTTGAAGGCAGCGGTCTTGAAAACCGCAGAAGGTGAAAGCCTTCCGTAGGTTCGAATCCTACCGCCTCCGATTTTGCGCTTGAATTTAGCGGTTCTTTGACAGAGAAACGTTGGAGAGATGGCCGAGAGGCTGAAGGCACAGGTTTGCTAAACCTGCATACTCGTAAGGGTATCGAGGGTTCGAATCCCTCTCTCTCCGCCACTTGTCGTAAGCAGCACCGGAAGACATTGCTCCCTTAGCTCAGCTGGATAGAGCGTCGGACTACGAATCCGAAGGCCGGAGGTTCGAATCCTCCAGGGAGCGCCATCTTCTTCTTTTTGTGTCGTGTGGCTCATGAGTGATGACGTCGCTTTCATGCAGCAGGCCCTTGTGCTCGCGCGGGAAGCAGCTTCACTCGGAGAAGTACCCGTCGGTGCGGTAGCGGTGCTGGACGGCAACGTCGTGGGCACGGGCTTCAACCGGCGCGAGTGCGACCGAAACCCCTTCGCCCATGCTGAGATGCTCGCGCTGGAAGCCGCTGCGAAAGCACGCGGTGCCTGGCGCCTCTCCGGAGTCACCCTGTACGTGACCCTGGAACCGTGCGCCATGTGCGCCGGGGCGTTGGTTCAGTCTCGTGTCACCCGGCTCGTCTTTGGTACGATGGACCCGAAAGCGGGTGCGGTAGGCTCGCTGTACAATCTCGCAGAGGAGCCGCGACACAACCACCGGCTCCAGGTCACAAGCGGCATCCTGGCGGAGGACAGTCGCCAGCTTCTCAAGACGTTCTTCGAGCGCTTGCGCACGAAGCGACGTGAAAACTGAATACTTGGAGAGCTGGCCGAGTGGTCGAAGGCACCTGACTCGAAATCAGGCGTACCGGTAACGGTACCGTAGGTTCGAATCCTACGCTCTCCGCTCCATCGTCCGTGGAGAGGTGGCCGAGCGGTTGAAGGCACACGCCTGGAACGCGTGCATACTCGAAAGGGTATCGTGGGTTCGAATCCCACCCTCTCCGTTGTTATCTTCGCGCTAGCAGCACTGATTTTGTGGTCGGGACAACGTGGGGGCGCGAACCCCGCCAGGTCCGGAAGGAAGCAACGGTAGCGTACTTCCGCGTGTGTCCCGGCCGTTCTGTTTTGTCATGAAGCGCCGATGTCCCCTTCGAGGGACATCGGCGCTTCTGCTTTGCGGGCAACCCCTCCCCTGCCCGGCCGCTCGGACTCAGTCGCGGGCGAGGATGGTTTCGCGGCCCACTTCACGGACGACGCGGAAACCCGCCGCCTGGAGCTCCGGCAGGGCCCGGCCCTCGAACGTGACAGCGCGGTTGAAGGCGGGGTCGCGCATGGAAGCCTGGAAGGCCGCGTCGCGGGGCCAGTCGCAGGTGCGCCAGGGGATGTTCCGGCCGATGTAGAAGAAGCCCCCGGAGCCCCACAGCCCCTCGTTCACGATGAGGAGCCCCTTCGCGTCGCCCCGGGTGGCCTGGACGATGGCGCGGAACTGGTCCCGCCGCAGGTCCTGGGAGGGGTAGCCGTCCGTCCGCACGAAGCCCAGCCACAGCGAGGAGAAGGTCAGCACGCCTCGCAGCCCCGGGCGCTGGATCGCCATGAGCGCCGCAGCCAGCTGGGAGGCCGCCGCGAGCAACCCCAGCACGAGCGCCGGGTAGAGGAAGCGCTCCTCCTTGTGCGGCGTGGCCAGGAGGACGGCGGTGTAGACGGCCGCGCACGTGAGCGGCAGGGACAGCGTGCGCCACCGGAGCAGCGATGCGAGCGACAGCGGCACGGCGGCCCAGGCCCAGAGGGGCACGGCCCGGAGCAACGGCTGCGCGTAGAACTCCGGCGGGGAGGCCCCGAACGCGGCGGCGGCTTCACCCGACAGGACGTTGAAGCGCACGTAGGCCAGGAATGAGTGGAAGGGGGCGCCCCAGGTGAACCAGTCGAGCCCGCCCAGGCCCAGCGCCACGCCCAGGCCTCCCACACAGGCGAACGCAAGGACGCGCCACCTGCGCGCGCCGACGAGCCAGCCCAGCGCCGCCAGCACGAAGAGGGCGGAGGGGTAGCGCGTCACCACCGCGAGCCCCAGCGCCATGCCGCCCAGGATCCCCGCGCGCCGCGCCTGTGCGTCCGTGCCGGGCCGGTCCAGCGCCTCCATGGCCACGAGCAGGAAGGACGCGGAGAAGGACTCCGACAGCGTGCGTCCGGCGAAGAGGAGCACCGGTCCGCTGAGGCCCAGGAGCAGGACGGCGAGCGCCCCACCCGTCGGGCCGGCGCGGCGCGCGGCGAAGCGGTACACGGCCCACAGGCTCCACGCGTGCAGGGCGAACTGGGGCACCGCCACCATGCCGCGGTAGGTGCGCGGGTCGGTGATGCCGAGCACCTCCGAGAGCTTCAGGAAGGCCGCGAGCACGCCGGGGAGGGCCCAGTTGCGCAGGCCCTCGCGCCACTCCCACGCCAGCACACCGTAGCCGTGCACGCGCCACCACGCGGGCTCCAGCGCCTGGAACACTTCGTCCGGGTGGATGCGGCCCAGTTCGCGCACCGCCACGACGATGGGCACCAGCGCCACCGCGAGGAGGCCCAGGACGCGCAGGCCTCCGGGCAACCCCCTCTGGAGGGGCGCCACGTCGGGCGGTGGGGGGGC
>NZ_RAWA01000461.1 GCF_003611675.1 Corallococcus sp. CA053C | reverse complement strand
CGCCCCGACTGTCCGCCCCCGGTGTCCCCCACCAGCAAGGGCGCCGTGTCCCAGGGCACGCTCGTGGCGCTCCTGCGGCAGCAGGCCGAGGACACCGGCTGCCCGGAGACCGCGCCGCTTACCTTCAGCCTCAAGCACACGGAGGTGGACGCGGAGGTCAGCGGCTTCCTCGCGTCCGTCACCGTGACGCAGGTGTTCGAGAACCCCTACACCGCGCCGCTCGAAGCGCTCTACGTCTTCCCGCTGCCGGAGCTGGCCGCGGTGGACGGCATGGAGCTGCACATCGGCGAGCGCGTCATCCAGGGCGTCATCCAGACGCGCGAACAGGCCCGCGACACCTACGAGCGCGCGAAGGCCGAAGGCAAGACGGCCGCGCTGCTCGACCAGGAGCGCCCCAACGTCTTCACCCAGTCCGTGGCCAACATCCTCCCCGGTGAAACCATCCGCGTGCGGATCCACTACGTGGAGCGGCTCACCTACGACGCGGGCACCTACCGCTTCACCTTCCCCATGGTCGTCGGCCCCCGCTACATCGGCGGCGAGGCGCTGCCCGTGCGCCAGGGCGAAGGCACCTCGCCGGACACCACCACCGTCCCCGACGCGAGCCGCATCACGCCCCCGGTGCTCCCGCCCGACCTGCGCAGCGGCCACGACCTCCAGCTCACCGTGCGCCTGGACGCGGGCCTCCCGGTCCACTCGCTGCGCTCCACGTCCCACCGCGTGGACGTGACGCGCGAAGGACCGTCCCGCGCGAAGGTCAGCCTGGGCCGCGACGACCGCATCCCCAACAAGGACTTCACGCTGGAGTACGTCGTCGCCGACGCGCTCATCCGCCCCGCCGTGCTCGTGCACCGCGACCCCGGCGCGGACCACGGCTACTTCATGGTGATGCTCAACCCGCAGCTCGCCCCCACGGACAAGGAGATCGTCCCCCGCGAGCTGTACATGGTCCTCGACACGTCCTGCTCGCAGTCCGGCCTCGCGATTGAAAAGTCCAAGGCCATCACCAAGGAGGTGTTGAACCACCTGATGCCGGAGGACTCCTTCCAGGTGCTCAACTTCGACACGCAGGTGACGAAGTTCGCGCCTGGCGCCGTCCCCGCCACGCCGGACAACATCCAGCGCGCCCTGCCCTATGTCGCGAGCTTCTGGGGCGGTGGCGGCACCGACGTGCGCATCGCCGCCCAGGAGGCCATGGTGCCCGCCAACGACCCGGCCCGCCTGCGCATGGTGCTCTTCATGACCGACGGCCTCATCGGCGAGGATGACGACGTGCTGGGCACGCTCCAGTCCCACCTGCGCGAGGAGACGCGCATCTTCTCCGCCGGCGTCGGCTCCAGCGTGAACCGCTACCTCATCGCGAAGATGGGCGAGCTGGGCCGGGGCGCCTCCACCTTCGTGAACCTCAACCGCCCCGAAGAAGAGGTCGCCCGCGAGTTCGAGCAGCGCATGCGCGGCCCCGTGCTCACCTCGCTCGTGGTGGACACCGACGGCCTGCCCGTCAGCGACGTGTACCCGAAGGCCGTGCCGGACCTGTTCGCCGGCCAGCCGCTGTTCCTCGTGGGCAAGTACACCGGCACCGGTGAGGGCGTGCTGCGCATCTCCGGCCGCGTGCGCGGTCAGGTCCGCCGCTTCGACGTGCCCATCCACTTCCCGGAAGTCGCCCGCGAGCACGACGCCCTCAAGAGCCTCTGGGCCCGCCAGCGCATCGAGGAGCTCACCGTGCAGGGCTACCGCGGCGAGACGCCGGAGCTCGTGCAGGACATCACGAACACCGCGCTCGAGTACCACCTGATGAGCCGCTTCACGTCCTTCGTCGCGGTGGAGCAGGTGGCGCGCACCGCGCCCAACGGCGAGACGGTGAAGGAGCTGGTCCCCGTGCAGATTCCGGACGGCATGCTCGCGAGCTCGCTGAGCCGCGAGGAGATTCCCCCGGGCGACCCCATCATCTCCGTGCGCGCCCCGCGCGACGCCCGCCGGGTGACGGCCTACTTCCCCTTCGGCCTCGTGAAGCCGCTCACGTTCGACACGGTGTCCGGCGCCTGGCGCGGCCGCTTCCTCGTGCCGCTGGGGGTCGCGGATGGCTACTACACCGTGTTCCTCATCAGCGAGCTGGCGGACGGCCAGGTGCAGCGCAGCGAGGTGCGCTACCGCCTGGACTCGAAGGGCAACGACTTCGAGGTCGTCCTCTCCCAGCGCGAGCTTGCGCCCGGTGACACCCTGACGCTGGACGTGGACGCGGTGGAGGCCACGAAGGAGGTCAGCGTGTACGGCGACCTCTTCGGGGAGGAGCAGCACCTGCTGGAGTCCTCGGACGGCCTGCGCTTCACGAAGGCCCTGGTCGTCCCCGATGGCACCCCGGCCGGAACGTATGAGCTGGTGTTCGTCGCCCGCGACGCCGCCGGCAACCGCTTCGAGCACCGCGAGACGCTGCGCGTCATCCACGCCCGGCGCGACTGACCCGCGAATCAATCTCGGATACCCTCACGGTCCGCCCGTTCCCGCGCCGAGGTTGGCGCGGGCCTGTTCTTAGCGCTGGCCGTGAGGAGCCTTCCGATGTCGTCGTCGTCCCTGCACTACACGCCCAATCTCCGCGATATTGAGTTCAACCTCTTCGAGTTCCTGGACATCGGCCGCACGTCGCTGGGCAAGGCGCCCTTCGGGGACCTGGACGAGACGGCGGCCCGGCAGATGCTGGAGACCTTCTCCCAGCTCTGCACGCAGGAGCTGGCGAAGAGCTTCGACGAGTCCGAGCACAACCCGCCCAAGCTGGTGAACGGCGAGGTGAAGCTGCCCCCCGGCCTCAAGGCGGCGATGGGCGCCTTCTACGACGCGGGCATGCACCTGTTGGAAGTGCCCACGCACCTGAACGGCCTGGGCGCGCCGCCGTCGCTGGGCTGGGCCGCGTTCGAGCTGCTGCTGGGCAGCAATCCCTCGCTGGCCTTCTACACGCTGGGCAACCTGCTCGCGCGCGTCATCGACCGGCTGGGCACGGAGTCGCAGAAGAAGCGCTTCCTGCCGCACTCGCTGGAGCGCCGCTGGAGCGGCTCCATGGTGCTCACGGAGCCCGACGCTGGCAGTGACGTGGGCGCGGCGCGCACCAAGGCGCGTCAGGTGGACGGAGACCTGTGGGAGATCGAAGGCGTCAAGCGCTTCATCACCAACGGGGAGTCGGACATCGCGGAGAACATCATCCACATGGTGCTGGCGCGTCCGGAGGGCGCGTCTCCGGGCACCAAGGGCCTTTCGCTGTTCGTGGTGCCCAAGTTCTGGGTGAACGAGGACGGCAGCCTGGGTGAGCACAACAACGTCGTGTGCACCAAGCTGGAGAAGAAGATGGGCCTGAAGGGGTCCGTCACCTGCGAGCTGACGTTCGGCGACGGCAAGCCCACGCGCGGCCTGCTCCTGGGCAACGTGCACGACGGCATCCGGCAGATGTTCCACATCATCGAGAACGCGCGCATGGCGGTGGGCCTCAAGTCCATGGCCGCGCTGTCCGCGGGCTACTTCCGCGCGCTGTCGTTCGCGAAGGACCGGCTCCAGGGCTCGGACCTGGCGAAGGCGCGCGACAAGACGGCGCCGCGCGTGGCCATCATCGAGCACCCGGACGTGCGCCGCATGCTGATGGCGCAGAAGGCGCACGCGGAGGGCATGCGCGCGCTGTGTCTGTTCACCGCGTCCACGCAGGACCAGGTGGAGCTGCAGGGCGGCCACCGCTCCACCGCGGCGGGCGAGGCGGACGTGCTCAACGACATGCTGCTGCCGCTGGTGAAGGGCTACTGCTCGGAGAAGGCGTACGAGTTGCTGTCGCTGTCGCTCCAGGTGCACGGCGGTTCGGGCTACCTGACGGACTACCCGGTGGAGCAGTACATCCGGGACCAGAAGATCGACTCGCTCTACGAGGGCACCACGCACATCCAGGCGTTGGACCTGCTGATGCGCAAGGTGGCGCGTGATGGCGGCGCGACGCTCCAGGGATTGCTCTCGCGGATCCGCGAGACGGTCGAGGGCGAGGAGGGCGGCCCGGAGCTGAAGGTCGAGCGCGCCGCGCTGGGCGAAGCGCTGGGGCACCTGGAGACGATGCTCGGCACGCTGATGGGCAAGCTGGGCGAGTCCGTCTACCACGTCGGGTTCCAGGGCAACCGCGTGCTGGCCGCCGTGGCGGAGGTGGTCATCGGCTGGCTGCTGGTGCGCCACGCCGCCGTCGCGTTGGAGCGGATGAAGACGAACCCCGGTGACAAGGCGTTCTACGGCGGCAAGGTGGCCAGCGCCCGCTGGTACTGCCACGAGGTGCTCCCCGGCATCGCCCACGCGGCGCGCATGGTGGAGCACGGCAACCTGGACCTGATGGCCGTGCCGGAAGAGTCGTTCTAGGCGCGGACGCGCTGACCCGGGGCCACACACCTGTGGTCCCGGGGAGACACCTCCGAGGGTGATGAGGTTGGCCCGGGGTTCGCAATGAGGGTGGGGCGTGATGCTCTCCACCCTCACTGCCCTGGCCCTCGCGGCCACCGTCACCAACACCGAGACCGTGCACGACCTGGAGCCCTTCGGGGGCCACGTCGTCGCGTGCACCGAGGGGGGCCTGGAGCTGTTCACGTTCGCCGGCCGCCCGGTGCGCGTGCTCACGGTCGAGGACGGCCTGCCTGGCCACTTCTGCCGCGCGCTGGAGTCCACGGGCGACCGGCTCTTCGTGGCGACGGATGAGGGGCTCGTATCGCTGGACACCGGCTTTCGCGTGACGCCGGTGCTGGACGTGCGCTGGCAGGCCCTGCCCGCCGCCGAGGACGCGAGCACCCCGGACTACGTGAGCCGGCTGGAGTCACTGGCCGCCGTGCTGCCCCCGGGCGCCACGTACACCGCGTTCTCGCCCCGCTTCGCGGGCACGGCAGAGGGGCGTCTGTTCGAGCTGGGCACGTCGCGCGCGTGGGCACTGCCCGGGCCCGTGCGCTTCCTCTCCGATACGCGGGACGGCGTGGAGGTGGGCACCAGCGAGGGCGCCTTCTCCATCGACGGACGCGGGCGCCTCGCGGCGGTGGGCACCGTGCCCACGGGCCCCTTGTCGTTCAGTGTCACGGAGCACGACGTGCGCATCGTGGGAAGCGATGGGGACGTGCGCGCGTGGGGCGCGGCTCGCTCCGATACAGCAGCGAGCGCTCCCTCTGGCGCCACCGTGCTCACTGAAGCAACCAACGGCGACACGCGTGCCCAGGGCATCACCCACGCCGATGCAATGCCGAGCGCTCCCCCTGGCGCCACCGCGCTCACTGGCGACTGGGCGGGCACGCGCGCTTCGGGCGTCTTCCTTCGTGAAGCGACGGGCTGGCGCCGCGTGACGCCCACCGGGCAGCTCTGCGGCAATCACATCACCGCGCTCACCCGGCACAAGGGTCGACTGGTCGTGGGTACCTTCGACCGGGGCGTCTGCTGGCAGCGCGATGATGGGAAGTGGCAGACCTTCCGCACGCCCGCGCTTCCCAGCAACCAGGTGCTGGGCCTCACCAGCGATGGACAGAACCTCTACGTCGCCACCACCTACGGCCTGGGCCTCCACGACGGGAAGACCTGGACACAGCTGGCCTATGGCGGCCGCAACCCCGTGGCCCTGGGCAAGCTGTCCGTGCTCGGCGCCTCACGGGTCGAGGAGGGCGTGGCGCTCGTGGATGGACGCGGCATGTCCGTCGTCACTCCGGGCAGCTCTCCCCTGTCGCTCGTGCGGCGACTGCCTTTGCCCGACGGCTGGAGCGAACACCCCTCTGTCGCGGAGGGCGCCGGCCGCTTCGTGTGGATGGGCAGCGAGGACCGGGGCCTGCTGCGCTGGGACGGCGAGCGCTGGCAGCGATTCCACGACGGGCGCGACCTCACCGACAACTGGGTGACCGCCCTGTCCACCGACGCGGACGGACGCGCCATCGCGGGCACCTGCCAGGACGGCTTCAGCTACTTCGACGGCGCCCGGTGGACGCGCGTGCACACCGCTCCCGGCCTGCCCTCGCCCGCCATCGTCTCCACCGCGCTCGTGCCCGGCGGGGCGCTGGTCGGCACGCTGCTCGGCGCTTCGTACTTCGACGCGGGCACCGGCGCCGTGCAGGCCCTGCCCCGGCTGGCGGATCCGCGCGTGTACGCGGTGCTCCCGGAAGGAGACACCGCGCTGTTCGGCACCGAGGGCGGCCTGTCCCTCGCGACGTGGAAGCCTGCCGCCGTCAGCCGACGCTGAAACCTACGCGGGCTTCGCGGCGGCGCGTGACGCCAGCTCGCGCTCCACGTACAGCCGCAGGATGTGCATGAAGTCCTGCGCGTTCGTCACCACGCCGAACGCCTGGTGCGTGCCCCGGTCCTTCAGCTTGCTCACCACGAACTCGGACGAGTCCACGCAGATGGTGGGCAGTTCGCGCAACGTGCCGTCCGCCTCCGTGACGAACGCCGGCAGCATGTTGCCCGTCGCGATGGCGTGCAGCGCCGTCGCCACCAGCACCGCCATCGTCGCCTTCACCGCGTGCCGCCGCATCGCGTCCTGCGCCGCCAGGTTGTCCGTCACCACGTCCGGCAGCGGCCCGTCATCCCGGATGGAGCCCGTCAGCACGAAGGGAATCTTGTGCTTCACGCACGCGTGCATGATGCCGTTGGTGATGACGCCCGCCTCCACCGCCTTCGCGATGGAGCCCGCCTGCCGCACCCGGTTGATGGCGCGCATGTGCAGCCCGTGGCCGCCGGAGGTCGCCTTGCCCACGCCGCTCATCCCCAGCGTGGTGTTGTAGATGGACGCCTCGATGTCGTGCACCGCCACCGCGTTGCCCGCGAGCAGCGCGCCCACGAAGCCGTTCTCCACGAACCACGTCATGTCCACGCGCGCCCGCGAGTGCACCAACGCCGGCCCCGTCACCCAGATGGGATAGCCGCCCCGCTCGCGCTCCTCCACCAACAGCCGCGCCATGTGCGCGTAGTCGATGGGCTTCTCGCGCGACACCTCGCTCGTCATGAACTTGAACTCGCCCTCCCCGCCCGTCGCCAGGTACGCCATGTTCACGAACACGCCCTCGCTGCCGTCCTCCGCGTGGCCCACCACCACGCGCTCGCCCGCGCGCACCCGCCGGCCCTCGCGCACCCACAGCTCCCCCTGCGCGTCCAACACCAGCGCCCCGTCCA
>NZ_RAWA01000460.1 GCF_003611675.1 Corallococcus sp. CA053C | reverse complement strand
CTGCAACAGCCCGCGCAGCTCCACCCCCAGCGCCACCAGCCCCTCCGCCAGCGGCCGCGTCTGCGCGGGCGTCAACTCCCCGGCCAGGGCCCGCGCGATGGCGGAGTGCGTGTCCTCGAACCGCGCGCAGGCGTCCTGCACCGGCTCGCCCTCCTGCGCCACCCGCGCCGCCTCCACCAGCAGGTTGGTGATGCCCGACACCGCCGAGGCCACCACCGTCACCCGCTCCTGCTGGCGCGCCTCCGAGACCAGCGCCGCCACGCCCTTCATCCGTTCCGCATCCCCGACACTGGTGCCACCGAATTTCATCACGCGCATGGCACGACCTCCGCGCGGCACGACGGGACACGGCAGCGGCGGTAACTCATCGGGGGCGTCTGGGTGGTCATGAGGGTCCTTGGAGGGCTTCAGGTGGGGGCAATGAAAAGCCCCGCGCTCGGGGAGGAGCGCGGGGCCGGGGTCTTCGGAAGGGGGACCGGGAAGGTCCGTCCGAAGTCAGGCGGTCCGCGCTCCGCGAGGAGTCAGGCCGGTGCAAGTGCACGTCAGGGTCGTCGTCTGGAAACGCGTGACGGCGGAGGACGTCGTCCCCTCGTGCCGCAAGCTGTTCGCGCTCCGTCCGCCCATGGAGTCACCAGTCTAGCTGTTTCACGCGCTCCTGGTGAGGGGACGGGCAACCGGGCCCCCGGCCCCTGGCGCCCACCGTGGTGCGCCGCCCCCAGGCTGCCGACATTCAAGGTGCGTCACCTGTTGACCTACCTGGGAGCAAGCCATGGCCACCCGTAAGAAGAGCGACAAGGACGCCGGGGCCCACAAGCCCGGCTTCGCCAAGGACCGCGTGGAAGGCGGCCTGGAGGCGGACGACACCAAGCCCCTGTACGGCGACGACGTGAAGCACTCCACCGAGGAGCAGAAGTTCGCCTTCGACAGCGATGGCCCGGTGGGTGGCGACGTGAACAACCCGCAGAGCGTCCTCGACGACGTGGACGCCGAGGAGCGCGAGGAGCGCGGCCGCCTCAAGGCCGAGTCCCGCAACGCCGACACCGACACCGAACCCACCCGGGAATGAAGAAGGCCGGAGCCCCGACACGCATCGGAAGCCCCGGCCTCGAGAAGTCACCCGCGGGAAGACGCCTACGGGGTCGCGGGCCTGGACGCGGGAGCCGTGTCCGGGCCCGCCGTCTCCACCAGGGTGAGCTTGCCCAGGTTGAGCGGCGTCACCTGCTCCTGGATGACGAGCGGATCCCCCACGAGCACCACCTGCATGGAGGCCGGATCCAGGTAGGCCTCGGCCACGCGCTGCACCTCGGCGGCGCTCGCGTCGCGCAGGCCCTCCACGCTCTTCTTGAACTCGTCCATCGGGCGGCGGTGGAAGTAGAGCTGCGCGGCGCTGCCGCCCAGGCCCTCCACCGTCTCGAAGGCGCCGGGGAACGCGCGGATGAGCCCCTCGCGCGCCGCGGCCAGCTCCTGCTCCGTGATGGGCTTCGTCTTGAGGCCGGACAATTCCTTCATGAACTCGTTGAGCGCGGGGCCCGTGACGTCCTGCCGCACGGCCGCGTACGCGGTGAGCGGACCCACGCCCAGGCGCGTGCCCAGGCTCGCGTTGGCGCCGTAGCTGTAGCCCTTGTCCTCGCGGATGTTCATGTTGAGCCGGCTGCCGAAGAAGCCGCCGAACACCGTCGTGGCCAGCTCCAGCGCGTACTCGTCCGGGTGGCCCGCGGCGAGGCCGGGACGGCCCACCAGCACCACCGTCTGCTCCAGGCCCGGCTTGGGCACCAGGCGCACCTGCTCGCGCGGCGGCGCGGGAGGCGCGGGCGGCGGCTTGGGCGCCACGGCCCCACCCTTCCACCCGCCGAAGTACTTCTTCGCCCACGCCACCGCCTGCGGCAGCGTCACGTCGCCCGTCATGATGAGCGCGGCGGCGCGGGGGCCGGTGTTCTTCAGGTAGAAGTTCTTCGCGTCCGCCAGCGTCAGCGACTGCACCGTCGTGGGCGTGCCCCCGGACGTGTGGCCGTAGGGGTGGTCCTTGCCGAAGACGGCCTGGTAGTAGGCCTGCTGCGCGAGGAAGTTCGGGTCGCCCATGCGGCGCACCAGCTCGCCCAGCTGCTGCTTCTTGCGCCGGTCGAAGGCCTTGGCATCGAACGTGGGCCGCAGCACCACGTCCGACAGCAGGCTCATCGCCGCGTCCACGTTGGTCGTCAGCACGCGCGCGCCCACGAAGGCGCCGTCCGGCTCCACCGACATCGCGGGGGACACGCCCAGGTCACCAAACGCGTTGTCCAGCGCCACCGTGTCGCGCTTGCCCGCGCCCTCCAGCAGCATCCGGTAGGCCAGGTCCGCCACGCCCAGCTTCGCGGGGGGCTCCTGCGACACGCCCGCGGCGAAGGCGATGCCGACGAACACCAGCGGCAATTCCTTGCGCGTGCTGATGATGACGGTGAGGCCGTTGTCGAGCTGTGCCTTCTCGAACGTGGGCAGCACCAGCTCCGGCGGCGCGCCGGGCTTGGGCTGCGTGGCGCGGAATGACTCCGCGTCCGGCGCGGGGGTGGTGGGCTGCTGCGCCGGAGGCGACTCGGTGGGAGGTGGCTCCGCGGGCTTGGTGGTGGCGCAGGCGGAGACGGTCAGCGTGAGGAGGGCAGTGAGGATTCGGCGGTGCATGGTCAACGGGCCTCCTTGCCCGAACCGGAAGACGGCGGCGCGGCCTTGGACGACGGCACCGCGTGGAGGGTGACGCGCGCGTCGGGACGCAGCACGTCGGTGGCGAACTGCTTCACCTGCGCGGCCGTCACTTCCTGGTAGCGCGCCAGGTCCTGCGCCACGTAGCTGGGTTCGCCCACGAACTGGTTGTAGCTCTGGAGCGTGTCGGACTTGCTGCCCGTGCCGCCCACGGCCTGCAGGCCCGCGAGGTGGCGCGTGTCGAAGCGGGTGCGCGCGCGGACAATCTCCTCCTGCGTGACGCCGTCCCTGCGGACCTCGTCGAGCACCGCGTCGATCTCCTTCTGCAGCGCGTCCGTGGTGACGCCGGGCCGGGCCACCGCCTCGATGGAGAAGACGGACTGCGCGCCCTGGCTCTGCTGCACGGCCTCCACGCTCTGGGCCAGCTGCTTGTCCAGCACCAGCCGCCGGTACAGGCGGCTCGCGCGGCCCGTTCCCAGCGCGGTGGCGAGGATGTCCGCCGTCGCGTCCCCGGGCTTGAGGTACGGCGCCGTGAGCCACGCCATGGAGAGCAGGGGCAGCGTGGCCACCTTCTCGTCGTGGCGGATGACCACTTCCTTCGTGTGCTTCACGGGGGCCACGTCCGGGCGCTTGGGCTTGGGGCCCGACGGCAGCGTGCCGAAGTACTTCTCCACCAGCGCCTTGGTCTTCGCGACGTCGAAGTCGCCCACGATGGCGAGCGTGGCGTTGGCGGGCGTGTACCAGGTGCGGAAGAACGCCTTCACGTCGTCCACGGTGGCCGCGTCCAGGTCCTTCATGGAGCCGATGACGTTGCCCGAGTACGGGTGCGGCGCCGGGAACAGCGCCTGCCACGCCTTCTCCTGCGCTTCACCGTAGGGCGCGGTCTCCACGCCCTGGCGGCGCTCGTTCTTCACCACCTCGCGCTGCGTCTGCAGCTTCTTCTCCGTGAGCGCGTCCAGCAGGAAGCCCATGCGGTCGCTCTCCAACCACAGCGCGGTCTCCAGCAGGTTGCTGGGCACCGTCTCGTAGTAGTTGGTGCGGTCGAAGCTGGTGGTGCCATTGAGGTCGCTGGCGCCGGCCTGCTCCAGCAGGGCGATGTGCACGTCGTCCGGCACGTGCTTGGAGCCCTGGAACATCATGTGCTCGAAGAGGTGCGCGAACCCGGTGCGGCCGGGCTGCTCGTCATAGGCGCCAACGTGGTACCAGACGTTGACGGCCACCACGGGCAGCTTGCGGTCCACGGAGAGGATGACCTCCATGCCGTTGGGCAGCGTGTACTTCTCATAGGGGATGGCCAGGTTTTCACGGCCGGGCTCCAACGGCTTCGCCTCGGGCTGCTGGGCGAGCGCCGGAGTCCCCAGCAACAGGGCTGCGGCGGCGAGGGCCTTCAATCGGGACAAGGTTCTCCTCCACGGTTCAGGACAGTAACTCGCGCGCTTAACACGCGCCCCGGGGCCTGTAAGCCGGAAGGCGACCGGGTAGGCACCGGGGTGCCGGGTGTTGCTCGCCGTGCGACACTGCGGCCATGTCCCTGGATGTGCCCGCTTCCGCGTTGGCCCGCTGCGCCGTCCACCCGGAGCTGCCCGCGGCCGGCACGTGTTCGCGCTGCGGCGGCTTCGTGTGCGCGGACTGCGTGAGGGTCGTGCCGGGGCTGGAGGGCCGCGTGTTCTGCGCGGCCTGCGCGGCGCGCCCGGAGGTGAACTACCTGGAGGCCTTCCGCCTGGAGTTCTGGGGCCGGCGCGACCGGTGGGCGTGGACGGTGGGAGTCGTCACCCTGGCCCTCTGCGCGCTGGGGCTCGTCTCCGCCCTGGACCAGCGTGCACCCACCGCCTTGCGACTGTTGTTCACCTTCCTCACCCCGGTCCCGGTGGGTGTGGCCTTCTTCCTGGGACGCTCCTGGGCCCGGCATGCGCTGGTGGCCACGCCGGTGGCCACGCCGGTGGTCATGGCCGTCCTGCTGGAGCCCTCCTCCCGCGAGGAGGTCGCGCTGATGATGGTGTGCGCGGTGCCCGCGTTGATCATCGCCATCGTCATCCACAGCGACGTGCGCAATCAGCTCTTCTTCCGGCTGGACGTGACGCCCGGGCAGTTGAAGGCCCTCTGGAATGTGCGCCGCAACAACCCGCTCGCGCGACATGCGCTGAGCTTCGGGTTGGGCGGGGTGTTCATGCCGGTGTTCGCGCCGCTCGCGGTGCTGTGCGGCGCGGTGGCATGGAGGCGCGTGGACCCGGAGGCCTACCCGCCCATTGGTCGTGGGGGGCAGGCGCTCGCGGGCATCGTCCTGGGAGTCGCGAGCCTGCTGCTGTGGGGCTTCGTCCTCCTGTCCTTCCTCAGCCGCTTCCTGTCAGGGGTGGTGGTCCACAAGTGACGGCAGGCGGACCTCAGAAGGAGCGCGCGCTCATTCCGCCGTGGGCGCGGAGTTGGGTTCGCATGCGGTCGCCGGCGCCCTGGCACTCACCGCGGGCCGCGTCCAGGCTCAGGACGGTGTCCGTCAGCGTCAGGTCCCCCTTCTGGAAGCACGACGCCAGGGGCAGGTCCTGGATCCAGGTCTCCTGGCGGAACGTCACCCGCAGGGAGCCGCCCTCTTCCACCGCAAGCGTGGGATTGGTGGATACGAAGCCCAGGGTCTCCCCGGGAGGCAGGGTCAGGTCCATGGACCACTCCTTCCCATCGAAGAGGCTCGTCCGCGCCCTGAATCCATCACCCCCCGACACGATGGGATCCAAGCGGAAGCGGATGCCCGCGTAGAGCCCCGGGGGGATCTCCACCGCGTCTTCGTCTTCCGAAACCTGCGTCCCATGGATTGAAAACAGCGTCCCATTGACCAGGTTGAACACGAAGGGACCCGCGAGGCTCAGCACGCTGCGGTCGCCATCCGCCGCGTCCTCGCACCCCACGCCCGACGCCAGGGACTCCTTCACGTCCGCGCAGGTGCGGCCCGTGCCCAGCGTCAGCCGGATGTCGGCCAGCGAGGCGTGGGCCTGATCCAGGTGGAAGGACAGCCCGTCGCTGGAGACGATATCCGGGAGGGCAGGCTGGGACGTGAGGGCCCGGACACCGGAGGCCTGGAGCGAGTGGCTGGCGCTCAACGACGGCTGGAGGGCGAAGACGAGCCGGGTATGGGTTCCGGAATCACCGCAGCCGGACAGTCCCAGGCACGCCAATGACAGACACGCGAAACGCGACCACGAAGGAAGGGACATGGCAGGAGGAGAGGGACAGGGGAGCGCTCCGGCCAGCGTTCCAGTGGCGGACCCGAGGGCCCGGCGGGGCACAGCCTACCTGAAAGCCCGGGGGCCGCGTACCAGGGCGTCAGCCTTGCGGGCCCAATGCCGCCGGGGGTGGGGATGCCCAGGCGATGGACCGCAAGGAGGGCGGCGAGATGCTGGAGGCCGTCTCCGACCCGTCCCAGCCCGCGACCCACTGACCGCGGCTCACATCCCGCCGAGCTTCGTCTCCAGCTCCGACAGGTCGCGGTGCACGCTCGCGTCCGTCACCCGCAGGCCTTCCACCTTCCGCACCGCGGAGATGACGGTGGAGTGGTCCTTGCTGAAGCGCGAGGCGATCTCCGGGAAGGAGCTCTTCGTCAGCTTGCGGCTCAGGTACATGGCCACCTGGCGCGCGTGCGCCAGGGCCTTGTGGCGCCGGTCCTCCTTCAGCGCCTCCACCGTCACCTTGTAGAAGCGGGCCACCTCGCGCTGGATGGCGTCGATGTCCACGGAGCGCTGCGCGGGCAGGATGTCGCGCAGCACCTGGGCCGCGAACTCCTCCGTCACCGGCTGGCGCGTGAGGCTGTGCATCGCGGACAGCTTCACGAGCGCCCCCTCCAGTTCGCGCACGTTCTTCTGCACGTGCCGCGCGATGAAGTGCGCCACCGGGTCCGGCAGGTTCAGCCCTTCCTGTTCGGCCTTCTTCTGGAGGATGGCGACGCGCGTCTCGTAGGTGGGCTCGCGGATGTCCGCCATCAGGCCCATGGCGAAGCGGCTGCGCAGGCGGTCCTCCATGCCGGGGACCTCCGCGGGCACCATGTCGCTCGTGAGCACGATGGCCTTGTTGAGGCCGAAGAGCGTCTCGAAGGTGTAGAAGAACTCCTTCTGCGTCTCCTCGCGCTTGCCCAGGAACTGGATGTCGTCGATGAGCAGCACGTCGCACTCCTCCCGGAACTTGCGCCGGAAGTCCGTCATGCGGTGCTCGCGCACGCTCTCCACGTACTCGTTGGTGAACTGCTCGCTGGAAAGATAGACAACCCGCTGGGTGGGGTCCTTCTCCCAGATGTGGTTGCCCACGGCCTGGAGCAGGTGCGTCTTGCCCAGGCCGGTGCCGCCGTAGATGTAGAGCGGGTTGTAGTTGTGGCCCGGGCGGTGGGCCACGGCCTGCGCGGCGGCGGCGGGCAGCTGGTTGCTGTCCGCGACGACATAGGTGTCGAAGGTGAAGCGCGGGTTGAGGCGGGAGGGCCGCGCGGAGTTCACCTTGACGGTGGGGG
>NZ_RAWA01000045.1 GCF_003611675.1 Corallococcus sp. CA053C | reverse complement strand
GGGTGGCGGACCTCGCGGGCTGGCCGGTGCCTCGACAGCCGCTGCGCGTGGATGGCGCGGAGAAGGTGACGGGGGAGGACGGCACGGTGGTGCTCGGGCCGCTGCGTCCCGGCGTGGTGCGCGTGGCGCACGGCGTGTGGCCGGGACTCGATGTCACGGTGCACGTGCTGGGTGCGCAGGGACCGGTGTTCCCCGAACAGGCTCCGCTGGTGCCCGCGCCTGTGTCGCGGCGCGTGGACGTGGGGCCGCCGTTGCCGGTCAACGTGCGGGTGCGCGTGGAGGGCGCGCGTGTGACGTGCTGGGTGGAGGACTCGCGGGGCCAGGTGCTGGTGGACCGGCCGGTGTACATCGCGCTGTCCGAGGGCGAGCGGTCCGACGAGACGGTGCGTGACGGGCTCACGCGCTTCACGGTGCGTGGCGCGAAGGGCGCCGTGAGCGTGTCCGTGGCGGACGTGCGCACGGGCGTGACGGCCATCGAAGAGGTGCAGCCTTGAAGCGCTCCTCGCCGGGGCCCGACTCCGGACGCGCCGGCTTCGGGCGCTTCTTCCGGGGTGATGGCCGTCGAGAAAGTGCGGCCTTGGAGTGCGCTTCTCTGGCGCTCGGATTCGCATGCTTCGCCTCTGGACGCTTCGCTTCGCGTGACGGTCATCGAGAAGATGCGGCCTCGGCGCGCATCTCTCCGTCACTCGCTTCCGCGCGCTTCGCCTTGGGACGGTTCATCGTCGGTTGCTTCACCATCGCCGTTCTCCTGCTTTCGCCGGAGGCTGCCGCGCAGGCGCTGTCCTCGGACCTGGCCACCCAGGCTTCGACCATCGCCGGTCGTGTCTGCCTGGACGTGGATGGCGACGGTCGCTGTAGCCCCGAGGAGCCCGGAGTCGCGAGCGTGCGGCTGGTGCTCGCCACCGGCCGCGAGGTGCGCACCGATGCCGCCGGGCGCTACCACCTCACCGGTGTGGACTCGCGCCTGCCGGACCTGACCGACGGCCTCCACCTGCGTCCCGGGCGTCACCTGCTCAAGGTGGATCCGCGCAGCCTGCCGCCCTCCAGCCAGGTGTCCCCGAAGGCCGCGACCGTGGAGGTGCCCTGGGGCGCCGTCATCCTCCAGGACTTCGCCGTGCGCGCCACCGCCGCACCTGCCTCCGCGCCGACCGCGACCGCACCCGGCCGTCCTCCCGAGGCCCGTGTCGCCCCCGAAGGCCTCCGCTTCCTGATCACCGGTCATGCCGCTCCGGGTGTTCGGGTCCGCGCGGGCAACCTGGATGCGACGGTGGACGCCTCCGGCGCGTGGCAGGCGATGGTGCCGCTCCAGCCGGGCGAGAACGTCGTCCCCATCACCACCACCGCGTCGGGCGGCGCGGTGAGCTTCTTCCACCAGCGCTTCGACGTGCTGCGACGCGGGAAGAGCGGGTGGCTCGTCATCCCCCGCGAGGTGCAGCGCCTGGGCGCCTTGCACGGCCTTGCGTCCGACGCCGCTCCGCTGCCCACCGGTGAGACGCGCCTGTCGTTGGAGGCGCCTCCCGGCACCCGCGTACGCTCTCCCGAAGGCGAGGTCGTGGTGGGCCCCGAAGGTCGCGTCGGCCTGCCCGTGCGCCTCGTGTCGGGGAGCAACGACGTCCCCCTCTCCCTTCAACCCCCGGGTCAGCCCGCGAGCACCGTGACGGTGTCGCTCGAAGCCCGTGCCCAGCCCTTCGCCGTGGGCCTGCTCGACCTGGAAGCCAGCATCGCGCCCGCGGGCGGCGGCTTCCGGCTCCGGGGCCGTGGCGCGGCCCATGCCGAGGCGCAGGTGGGGCCGGTGCAGCTCGTCGGCGAGCTGGACCTTCGCGACACCGACGTGCGCCAGCTCAAGGACGCGCCCCTCGCGGACTGGCTGCGTCCACGGGTGCCTGAACGCTTCGACCGCTGGCGGGATCCCGACCTGTCTCCCGCGGAGTGGGGCGATGCCTCCGTGTCCCTCACCCCGAACCCCTCCGAGGGACTGCTGCGCCTGGAGGCCCGTCACGAGCAATATGGCCGCGCGGGCTTCGGCACCTACCGCGCGCTCCAACAGGACCGCGAGGTGGGCCGCTACCACCACCCCCTCTTCGGGCCCTTCGCCGAACTCCACAAGCAGGTCGGCGAGCTGCGCGTGGGCGTGGACGTGTTCGCGGGCGGGCTCGTGGATCCGACGCGCGGACTCGCCGCGACGCCCGCGCACGAGGAGCTTCGGGCCACCGGCGGCAGCCTCTACTACCTGGGCGGCAGCACCGTGGCGGAGGGCTCGGAGCTGGTGCGCGTGGAGGTGCGCGACGGCGTCACCGGCCTGCCCCTGGGCGAACAGCACCTGATCCGCGGACGCGACTACGACATCGACTACCTCGCGGGCCGCATCCTGCTCGCGCGGCCCCTGTCGATGCTCACCGGCACCGCGCTGCTCCGCACGGAGGCCCTCACCCAGGCCCCCGAGCCGGTCCTCGTCGTGGACTACGCCGTGCTGCGCTCCGGGGATCCGCGCGACACCGTGGGCGGTGAAGCGTGGGCGCGCTGGCGGGACACGTCCGTGGGACTCGCCGCCGTGCGCGAGCGCCGCCTGGGCACTCCCTTCCAACTGCTGTCCGGCCGCGGGCAAACACGGGTGGGTGCGTACTCGCTGCTCGCCGAGGCCGCCACCAGCCGGGGGCTCGCGGTGGAGCCCGGCGTCTTCGGCGTGTCGGACGATGGCGGCCTGTCCTTTCTCCGCCCCGTCGGCACGCAGGACGACCACGGCGGAGCGGTGGGTCTGCGCGTGAGTGGACCGGGGCCACTGGGACATGGCGGATCCGTGGACGCCGCGTGGCGCGAGCGCTCGCGGGGCTTCTCCGACGGCGCCCACCTGGAGGCCGCGCGCTTCCGGCAGCTCTCCCTGCGCGCCACCCAGCCCGTGGGCCCGCTGCGCTTCACGCTCCTGGGCGACGAGCGCCGCTCCGCGGATCCGCGCCTGCCCTTCGAGAACACCCCCTTCGCCGCGCGCACCCTGGGCGCCGCCGCGGGCTATGAGCAGGACGCGTGGGGCGTGCGCGTGGAGGTGCGCGACGGCTGGCTGCGCGCCACGGACGTGCCCGGCACCGGCCCCCTGCGCGAAGGCGGCCGCACCTCCGCGGGCCTGGCGGGACACCTCACCGTGGCGCCCGGCGTGGTCGTGTCCGCCGGCCACCGGCAGCGGCTCAACGAGCGCGGCGCGGGCCCCGGCAGCTGGGATGACACCTTCACCTCCGCGGGCGTGGACGTGGCCCTGGGCCCGGACGCCTCCGTGGGCGTCAAGGGTGGCTGGGGTCCGCAGCTCGGGCCGCAGGCGTGGCTGGACGCCCGGATGCGGCGGGGCCCGGAGGTGTTCTACGGCGGCTACTCCGTGGACGTGGACGGGCCGGACCACGGCGCCGGCCGCGCGGTGACGGGCGCCCGCACGGAGGTCGGGGACGGCACCACGGTGTTCGTGGAGGACGTGAGCGCGCACGACGCCACCTCGTTGCGCCTCGCCCGCGCGGTGGGCTTCCAGCAGGTGGTGCTGGACGGCTTCGGCGTGGGGGCCCGCTACGAGCGCGGCGTGCGCCATCCGCTGGACATCGCCGGCGACCTGACGCGCGACGTGGCCAGCGTCTCCGCGCAGTGGCTGCGCGAGCGCGTGCGGGCGGAGGTCCGCGCCGAGGTCCGCCACGAGGAGGGCATCCCCGCGCGGGGCCCCTCCGTCCCGGTGGACCGCACCCAGGTGGTGCTGGCGCTGGCCGCGGAGGCGCTGCTCGTGCGCGACGTGACGGCGTCGGGCCGGTTGGACTTCGCGCACACGGCGGGCCTGGACGGACTGGAGGCGCGGTTCGCGGAGGGCTTCGCGGCGCTCGCGTGGCGGCCGGGCCCCTGGCTGGTGGTCGCCCGCTACGGCCTCACGCGCGAGCTGTCTCCCGGCATCCGCGGGGCCTTTGGAGACCGGACGTTCCAGACGCTGTCGCTGATGCCTGCGGTGCGTGTGGGAGACCGACTCTCCGTGGCGGCGGGGCTGCATGCCGGGCGGGCCAGCCTGGGGGCGTCGTCCCAGTGGGTGTGGACGGGCACGCTGCGCCCGTCGGTGCGGGTGGTGGGCGGACTGGAGGTCGGAGTGGAGGCCGCCCGGCGCACGTCCGCGACGGACGGCCAGGGCCTGGATGCCCTCCGGGCGGAGGTGGCGTACCGGCTGGACGAGCGCCTCCGGGTCGCTCTGGGGTACACCGTCCTGGGCTTCAGCGGTTTGGGTCTGGGAGCGGAATCGGTGGATGCTCCGGATCGCCTCTACCTGCGGGCGGAAGTGGCCTACTAGAAGCCGAGTGAAGGGACGTCGAACATGCGAGCCTGGAGGGTTGGCTTCGGCCTGGTGTGGGTCGCCGCGGTGGCGCATGCGGGCTGGACCACCACCCAGACCCAGAACGGCATTCCGAAGGACGTCGTCGTCTTCCGACCCGGCTTCTTCGCCGTGGCGACCGACCTGGAGCTGTTCATCTCCCAGGACGGCGGCGTCTCCAGCCTGTCGGGCGGCATGGCGGGCAGCTACCTGCGCGGGACGAACTGCGTGGTGGGCGTCCGCGACGACGGCACCCTGCACGGCGTCGGCGGATGTTCTCCGGACGAGGGCAAGAGCCTGTTCCCGGACAGCCCGGAGGAACTGCCCGCGGTGCGCTTCAGCCCGGACGCGGGCGTGGGCTACGCGGCCGCCAAGGTGTCTCCCGTGAGCTGGGAGTTCCGCTCCTCGCTCGTCCCGAAGGAGGGCAACGCGGAGTGGGGCACCCTGGCGATGCCGCTGCCGAGCGCCGTCGCCCGGCCGCAGCTGGCGGTGCTGCCTCCCCAGGCGGACGGCTTCGCGCACGCCCTGTTCTCCGTGTCGCCGACGAAGGCCAACTTCGTCTGGTACCGGGGCACGACCGCGCAGGCCTATCCGGCCCAGGGCGTGACGCCTCCCAACGCAGCGCGCTCCGTGGCGCTGTTGCCCGGCGTGGATCCGGCGAAGCCGCTCGCGTACTTCGGCAACGACACGGGCCTGTTCCGCGGGACGCTGGGAAGCACCTCGTCGCCGTTTGATCCGGTGCCGTTGGATGGCGGCCTGATGTCGGTGGATGCGCTCGCCTTCGACGTGGCGAGTGGCTCCAACGCGGGCGTCGGCTTCGGCCTGATGTTCGTCAAGCAGCAGGGCGGACAAGTGGCGGCGCTCAGCGCGGAGCCGGTGCTGCCGTCCGCCGTGCCCGGCTCCGTGTGGCGCGGCAACCCGAAGTTCAGCACGGCCAGCAACGAGTCGGCCGCGCAGGTCGCGTGCTCGGGCGCGTCGTACTGCGTCGCCATCTTTCCCCGGCCCACGCAGAACATCTTCATCTACGAGAACACCGCGAGGCCGGTGCTGAACGTGACGCAGCCCTACGACGTCGCGGAGGGCTCGCAGCAGAAGCTGCCCCTCGACGTGGTGGACAACGACGGGGACGCCGTGCGGATGACGGCCACGCTGCGCGATCCCAGCGGCCTGCTCACCGCCGTCCCGGAGGCGAATCCCTCGGGAGGCAACGGCCTCACGCTGGCGTTGACCGCGGCCTCGGGCTTCTGCGCGAGCCAGACGGCGTTCGTCGACCTGGTGGCCTCGGACGGCCTCGCCGCGCACGACACGACGCGGACGGTGGCGCTGCAGGTGAAGCACACGCGGCCCCCCGACGCGCCCGCGGGCGCCCCCGAGTCGGTGGAGGGCGGGGTCTTCTTCGCGGGCGGTGTCCGGGGCACGCTCACCCCCCGACCGGGCTTTTTCGGCTGCGCGCCCGTCAAGTACCTCTGGGAGTCATCCACCAACCCCAGGGCCCCGAAGCTCGAGACGACGGACACGGTGGCCACGCTCAACCCGGTGTTGGACAAGGCGGACCGCTGCAAGCCAGGCGGCAACCTCTTCACCTACGGGGTGCGCGCGAACGATGGCGAGCTGACGTCCGCGCTCACGCCCGTCCAGGTGACGATCCATCCCTGGGGACCTCCCGAGGCTCCGTTCGCGACCGCCACGCGCGAGGTCTACTCCGGGACGGCCCTGTTCCCCCTCCAGCCGAACCACGTGTGCGCGGGAGTCCAGGGGTTGCCTGCCGTCTCCACGCTGTGGGCGGTGACGGACAACCCGTCGAACGTGGCGGTGACGGTCGTCGGGAGCGGCGCTCCCGTGGGCCCGACGCCGGTCGGGGCGGACTCCGTGCTGGTCAGCTCGCAGTCGTGCGTCGACACGGCGCTGACGCTGCGCGCGTTCAACCGCATCACGGTGGAAGGGCGCGTCCTGGATGGCCCGGTCTCCGACGTCCAGGTGAAGGTGCTGCCGCGCTGGGCCCCCCTGAAGACGGTGGCGCTCGGGCTGGAACTGGACCCGCCGGAGGAGCGCAGGGTGCGCGGCCATGTGACGACGACGCCGCTGCTCAACTGCACGAGCGATCGCGCCCTCACCACGGTGGCGACGCTGGAGGAGCCCGAGTCCGCGCCCGGGGTCCCGGGTCGGGTGCTCGCCACGCAGACGTTCGCCGGCGTCTCGGACAGCTTCGACCTGGCGCTGCCCCCCACCTGCGGCGAAGCGAGCTACACCTTGCGCGTCCGCGTCTACGAGACGCTGGGCACCGGCGCGATCGAGGTGTCCGAGCACTCCCAGCCGTACCCGCGCTACGCGCGCGACGTGGTGCTGGGGGACGTGAGCGGTGAGGTCATCGCCACCTGTGGCGAGGGGGCCCGGGGCACGCTGCGGCAGACCTTCCCGGAGGGTGCGTGCACGGTGGTGGACCTGGCCTGGAGCCATTCGCTGGGGCCTACGCTCGCGTCGCTCCAGTCGAGCGGTGACATGGTGGAGGTGGCCACGGCGGATACGGAGCTGGAGTCGCTCGTGGGGGAGTTCATCACCCTCCACGTGAAGGCGACCGCGCAGGGGGCCGCCGAGACGACGCGCGAGCACGTGGTGCGCATTGGCGCCCGGCCCTTCGTGACGGTGGAGCGCAGCACCGAGCTGGCCACGAGCTCCGACTCGGGACAGGTGGGCGTCGTGGTGACGCTGCGCAACGACTCCGCGTGCGGCGTCGCGTCCCTGCGCTACGAGGAGGTCGCCACCGGCGCGGAGCTGCTGCCCGACAGCGTGAAGCTGGACGGTCAGCGCGTGACGCCCACGGAGGTGGAGGGCGGCCGCTTCACGGTGGCGCCGGTGACGCTGGCCGCGGGCGCGACCGCGACGCTCACCTACGTGGTGCGTCCGGGGCTCTTGAGCACGCCCACGTATTCAGGCGTCGCAAAGCTGCGGGACGTGGCGGTGTCCCAGCCGCCCGCGCCGCCTCCTTCCTCGTCGGGTTGTGGCTGCTCCGGCGGTGGCTCGGGCGTGACGGCCTTCGGGCTGGGGGCGCTCGCGTGGCTGGCGCGGCGGCGGCGCGGCGTCAGAGCCCGAAGCTGATGCGCTGGCGGCGGCCGGGCGTCTCCTGCCGCTCCTCCAGCACGCCGGACAGCTCCAGGCCGCGCAGGGTGGCCAGGGCCTCGCGCTCGGACAGGTCCGTGAGCGCCAGCAGGTCCTCCACCGTCTTCGTGCCGTCCGCGAACGTCAGCAGCATCGCCTGCGGGCCGGTGAGCTTCAGCTCGTGCAGGCCGTAGGGCGGGGCCGCGGACGGGAACAGGCGGCGTCCGGGCGCCATTGACTGGCGCAGCGCCACCAGCGTCTCCGTGCGCGTCACGCCCTCCAGGATGAGGTCGCCGGGGAAGAGCGACAGCGGCACCAGGTCCGCGCGCTGCGGCCGCATGGGGCTGAAGCCGTAGCCGCCCTCCACCCACGCGAACGTGGACCAGAGGATCTCCTTCACCTGCTCCTCCAGCAGCCGGCGCCGCTGCGAGGGGCTCAGCAGGCCGCGCTTCAAGAGCGCGTCGCCGGTGCGCAGCGAGTGCTCGCGGGCGTACGTGGCGGCCTCGTTGAGCTGCGCCTCCGTCAGCGCGCCCTTGCGCAGGCAGAAGCGGCCGAAGCGCTCCGGGGCCAGGTTGGACGC
Organism: Corallococcus sp. CA053C; assembly: GCF_003611675.1. Classification (GTDB taxonomy): domain Bacteria; phylum Myxococcota; class Myxococcia; order Myxococcales; family Myxococcaceae; genus Corallococcus. The sequence goes on along the minus strand of NZ_RAWA01000045.1, from coordinate 30,085 downwards.
GGCGTAAACGACGCGGCCCGCCTCGAAGTAGACGACCTTCAGCACCGTGCCCTGGCGCAGCTTCAGCTCTCCGTGGTGGCGTGCCTCGTAGTAGGCGTTGAGCAGGCGCGGAACGCGCGTGTGCTTCAGGTCTCCGCCGAGCGACCACTCCGGCAGCTCGCGACGACGGCGCTCCGGCGCGGGCACGGGCTCCGCCCACACGGCGTCGCGCCGGGCGAAGGGCAGGGGCAGGGCCTCCGACACGGGCGCGGCCGTGTTCGTGTCCGCGCTCAGGTCCATCTCCATGTCCATGTCCGGGTCCGGGTCCGGGTCCGGTGCCGCGCTGTCCGGCTCGGCCGGGTCGGGGCTCGCTTCGGGCGCGGGCGCGGCCTCCGGCACCGGCTCCTCCTGCACCAGCTCCTCCAGGACGAGCAGGTCCACCTCGTCGAGCAGCTCCGACTGGGGCGCGGGCGGCACGCCGGCGGCCTCTTCCAGGGCGTTGAGCACGGCGTCGAGTTCGAAGGGCTTCTCGAAGAAGGCGCACGCGCCGTGGACCTTGATGGCCTCCTGGGCGAAGCGGTCGCCCTTGTAGACGCCGCTGACGGCGATGGCGGGGATGCCGTGGGCCCTGAGCGCGCCCAGCACCTCGCTGCCCCGGATGTCCGGCAGCAGCAGGTCCACCAACGCGGCGTCGAAGCGGGAGGCGGGCCCGAGGGCCTCCAGCGCGGACTCGCCCGTGAACACGGCGAGCGCGTCGTGACCCCGGGTCTGCGCCACCGTGGCGATGAGGGAGGCCAGTTCCTGGTTGTCCTCGACGATGAGCAGTCGCGCCATGGGCGGGCAGACCCTAGCATCAACCCCATGAGGGACGTTCAGGGCTTCCACCATGTGGCGATTCAAGCGAAGGACGTGGAGCGGGTGACCACGTTCTATCGGGACCTGCTGGGCTTTCCCGAGCTCAAGCGCCACCTGCGCGAGGACGGCACCCTGCGGAGCATCTGGGTAGGCGTCCCCGGGGGCGCCTTCCTGGCCATCGAGGCGGTGGACGGGGCGCCGGAGGCCTCGCCCTTCCGCCACCCGGAGCCGGGCCTGTTGATGCTGGTGTTCCGCATCCCGCGCGACGCGAGGGGTGGGGTGGTGGAAACCCTTGCCCGCGCGGGAGTTCCCCTGGAGCACGAGACGCGTTGGACGCTCTACGTGCGGGACCCGGAGGGCAACCGGGTGGGGCTGAGTCATCACCCGGAGGACTAGGTGTTGCCCGGGGGGCTGGGGCGCCCGGGCGGAGGCTTGCGGAGGGTGACGGGGCATGGCTACAAGCGGCCCCATGCGCCTGGGTGAACTGCTCGTGAAGGACGGCCTGGTGTCCGCGGCGGCCGTGGAGGAGGCGCTGGAGTCCCAGGTCGTGCACGGCGGTCGGCTGGGGACGAACCTGGTCGAGCTGGGGCTGCTGTCCGAGCAGGACCTGGCGAAGTCGCTGGGCAAGCTCCACAACTGCGCCTACGCGTCCGGGGAGATGGTGCCCGACCCGAAGGCCGTGGGGCTGGTGAGCCTGAACGAGGCGGACGACAAGGAGTACCTGCCGATGCGCTCCGACGCGACGCGCTTGAGCGTCGCGGTGGTGAACCCGCACGACTTCCCGACGCTGGACGCCATCGCGTTCAAGACGGGCAAGCGCGTGGTGCCGGTGGTCATCCCCGAGTTCCGGATGAACCAGCTGCTGCGTCGGCACGCGAAGGCGTTCCGGCAGCTCCGGGCCATCGACATGAACGCGGTCCGTCCCCGGCCGGCGAAGGGCGCGGCGGCGGAGCTGGTGAAGGCGCAGGAGCGCCCCGCGGACCTGATGAGCGAGGAGGAGTTCCAGTCCGTCTACGCGCAGGCGCTGGGCGGTGGCTCGGACGGGGACGAGGATGTGCTGGAGGGGGAGATCATCACCGGCGAGGAGCTGGTGGAGACGCCCGTGCCCGCTGCCCCTGCTACCCCCGCGGCCCGGCCGCCCCAGGCGCCCCCGCAGGCCCGGCCCGCGGTGCCGGCGCAGCCCCGTCCCGGCGCGCCCGTGCCTCCCGCGCCCCAGCGGCCGATGTCGCCGGGAGTGCCACCGCGCGTGGACATCCCCGCGCACGTGGCCCCGTCGGTCCCAGCAGGCCTGCCCGCGCATGCGGCCATGGCGGGTGCGTCCGCGAGCACGGTGGGGCCGCTCGGCGGTGCGCCCGGAGTGCCCGCGCAGGCCGCGCCTCCCGTGGGCGCCATGGCGGGGCCGCACCAGGCGATGCAGCCGGCGGCACCGACGCCCGCCCGCGCGCCCGAACCGCGTCCGACGCCGCTGACGTTCCCGGAGGCCCAGGCGGAGCTGGCGCGCAGCTCGGACCGCGAGGACGTGGCGCGCACGGTGCTGCGCTTCGCCTCGGGCAAGTGGCGCCGGTGCCTGCTGCTGTCGGTGCAGGGCAACCTGGTCACGGGCTGGCACGGCATGGGGCGGGGCGTGCGCGACGAAGCGGTGCGCCGCATGGGCGTGCCGCTGCGCGACCAGAGCACCTTCCGCCTCGTGCGTGACACGCGCTCCCACTACGTGGGCCCGGTGAAGCGCGACGCGGCCATGGGGATGTTCTACCGGCTCCTGGGCGGCGGCTTCCCCACGACGGCGGTCATCCTGCCGCTGCTGGTGCGCGGCAAGGTGGTGCACCTGCTCTACGTGGACAACGGGCCGGATCAGCTCACCCCGCCGGACGTCGGCGAGCTGCTCATCCTCTCCCAGAGCGTAGGCCGCTCGTACGAGGCGATGATGCGGCGGCGCAAGAGCGCCTGAGTCCGCGGTCCCTCCGCGACGACAGGACGGGCCGTATTCCCTGGCGAAACGGCCCATGACAGGGATTGCGCGCCCGCGCCTGGACGTGCCCCGTCCCTGACGTGCCCCAGCCGATCCACCGGCCCAGGTCGTGTCCCCCGAGTGGAACACGGGCGCGCCGCCGTGGAGGAGACACCCGACCGGGACGGGCGCCCGCGCATGGGCACGAACAACCCGGGAGGTGACAGGGATTGAGAGGAATTGGGCTCCGGACGGAGTCCTTCCTGATCCAGGAATGTCAGACGCGGACCGTAATCTGCGACGCATTCCAGCCCGAAACCCACCCATGACGACCCGACATCCCATGCCCGACACCGCGCCCCGGACTTCGTCGTCTTACCCCCCTGCCAGGCCCTTCGCCCCGGGAGGGGACGGCCTGATCCGAAGCCAGGCGCCCCGCTTCACGGACATCCACCCGCTGCGGTTGGAGGACTACGTGTCGGGGACGCCCCGGCGCCGGGAGGCCTTCGCGCGGATGCTGGTCGCGCACCTGTCCGAGCGTGGCTTCTTCTACCTGGAGCGGCCCGCGTCGCTCCTCGCCCGACACGACCTGGACGGCCAGTTCGAACGCTACGAGGCCACCTGGCAGCACGCGCTCCTGGCGCACCCCTACCTGCAGGAGCTGATGCCCGCGTCGTCGGTGTTCAAGACGGGCTACAACGCCACGTGGTACCCGGAGTCGACGGTGGTGCGGCAGGCCATCGAGGCCTTCATGGCCAAGCCCGCGACGTGGAGCGAGTTCCGCCGGAAGCTCGTGCCGGAGCCGGTGCGGGAGCTGCTGGAGGCCTCGGAGGACGCCTACCGGGCCTGCCACGCCGTGGGCAGCGTGCTGCTGGAGGCGCTGGAGCAGGGCTACGGCCTGCGCACCGGAGGCCTCACGCGGCTGTTCCGCCGCCGCACGGAAGGCGCGGTGCGGTTCGTGAAGTACCACGCGCCCAGCGTGGCCCGGAGGCGCCGGGAGGTGGTGGCGCACGCGTCGGAGCCGCACGCGGACAAGAGCTTCTTCACCTTCAACCTGGGCGAGTCGCGGCCGGGCCTCGTGTGGCTGGACGGCGACGTGCCCCGCCTGATGCCCAACGACGCGGGGCACTGGCTCATCACCTCCGGCCGGTTCTCCGAAGGGCTGACGCGCGAGCTGGACACGCCGGTGCGGGCGTTCCGGCACACGGTGGTCAATGACGGCGAGCGCGTCGTCGTGCTGGGCTTCGTGACGCCCGAGGGCGACCTTCACGACCTGCCGCTCGACGCGTGGCCCGCGCCGCCGCTCGCGTCCGGGCGGATGGAACCCGCGCGCGCGGGAGGCTCCCGTGGCTGAGCGCGCACGGAAGGAAGAGGGGAGCCCCGAGCACCTCTTCTTCTCACCGCACCCGGACGACGTGGCGCTCGGCGCGTACGCGAGCCTGCTGAGCGTGCCCCGGGACGTCGTCCCCACGCTCGTCACCGTGTTCTCGCAGAGCTGCTGGGAGTTCGTGCTCCCGGTGGACCCTGCGCGGGCGCTCGCGGTGACGTCCCTGCGGATGGGCGAGGACCGGCGGTTCGCGCGTGCGCACGGCGCGAACCTCGTGCACCTGGGCTTCCGTGACACCAGCCTGCGCGCCCCGCCGGGAGGCCCGCCCGAGTCGGAGGAGGCCCGGGCGACGCTGGCCGTGCGCGTCCGGGAGGCGCTGCGAGACACGCTGGCCCACGTCTCCGACGACGCGGTCTGCTACGTGCCGCTGGGCATCTCCAGCCACGCGGACCACCTGCTGGTGCGCGACGCGGTGCGGGCGCTGCGCGGGGACCGGGGCCGCGTCGTCTACTACGAGGACCTGCCGTACTCCGCGCACCATCCCGACGACGAAATCGTGGACTACGCGTGGGCGCTCGGGCTGTCGCCCCGATGTCTGGACATGACGGCGCTGTGGAGCGCGAAGCTGCGCGGACTGTCCTTCTACGCAAGCCAGCTGGAACCCAGGACGCTGCCCGCGGTGGAGGCGCACGCGAGGCGACTGGGCGCGGGCCGCAAGCTGTGCGAGCGCGTCTGGACGGTGGCCTCGTGAGCGGCGCCCTGCTGGTGCACCTGTCCTACGAAGCCACACGCACGCTGGGCGGGATGGGCGTGGTGCTGGAGCACCTGCTGGGCGAGCCTGGATACAGGGAGGCCTTCCCGCGCACGCTGCTCGTGAGCCCCACGGTGCGCCCATGCGGCCTGGGCAGCTACGCGCCGGAGGAGTCGCTCGCGCGCGACCTGGAGGCGCACGGCGAAGTGCTCTACAGCGGCCTGCGCCGCCACAACCCGGCCCGGTGGGAGCGCGTCTTCCAGCCCGTGGAGGCGCGGCATGACGTGTCGTTCGTCTACGGGCGGCGCGACGCGCCGGGCGGGCCGGTGGAGGTGCTGCTGGTGGACATCACCGACGTGCTCCGGGGCTACCGGGTGCGCCTGGGCACGCTGCCGCTGTTCCTGCAACGGCTGCATACGCTGCTGGGCGTGGACCTCCCGTTCGACAGTCGGGGAGGGCGCTCGGCGCCATGGCGTGCGCTCTCCCGCGTGTGGCGTGGCGTCTTCGGAACGCGCTTGGGCGCGGCGCCGTGGGTGAACCACCTGTTCCGGCGCGCGGTGCACCACGGCTTCGTGGACGCGCCCCCGCTGGATCACGACGCGATGCTGGCCGTCACGCTGGCGGAGCCCGTCTTCGACGCGGTGGCGCGGCTGCGCTCCCCGGATGACTCGGGGGCCGTCCTCCTCGCGCAGGAGCACCTGTCGCTGCCGCTCGCGTACAAGGCGCTGCTCGACGGACGCGACTGGTGCCGCACCGTCTACTACGCGGGCGAGGTGCGCACGCCCCGGGTGCTCGTGGAGTACGGCGAGGCGGGGCAGGGCGCGTCCGACGCCCGCTTCTACAACGTGCAGCGCCTGGGCCTGGAGCAGGGCCGGACGTTGGAGGAGGTGTATCCCGTCGGCACCTGGCCAGGCTTTCAAATCCTCCGCAACGGCCACCGGTGTGACCGCGTGGGCGCGGTGAGCGCGTCGGTCGCGGACGAGCTGCGCTTCCTCGACACGCGGTACTCGAACCAGCCGCTGACGGTGGTGCCCCACGGGCATCGCGCCATCGCGACGGACTGGGACGCGAAGGAGGCCGCGCGTGCGCGGGTGCTGCATCATGCGCGCACGCGGTGGGGACGGGACTTCCGCCTGCTGCTCACGCACATCTCCCGGGACGAGGTGTGCAAGGGGCTCTGGCGCGACGTGGACGTGTGCGAGCGATTGGCGGAGCGACTGCCTCCGGAGCGGCGGCCCGCGCTGCTCGTGATGGTCTCCGAGTGGAACGAGGCGGAGCCGTCCGACAACCTGCGCGACGTGAAGGCGCGGGTGGAGGCCTTCAACGCGCGCGACACCGGCCTGCACATCGCGCTGGTGAACCAGCCCACGTGGCCCGCGGGGCTGGACTTCACGCGGGATGACCTGCACCGCGCCACGGACGTGTCCCTGGGACAGTCGCTGTATGAGTCCCACGGGCTCGCGCAGCTGGAGCCCCTGGGCTGCGGCGCCATCTGCGTCATCTCCGGCGCGAGCGGCGCCCGGCGCACGTTGCAGCTGCTGTGCGCGATAGCGGGCCTGTCGGAGCGCGCGCATCCGAACCTCGTGGTGGCGGACCCCGTGACGGACGCCCGGGAGGCGGGCCTCGCGAACACGGTCGAGGGCTGGAAGGCGCTGGCCCCGGAGGTGCTGCGCGCGCAGGAGCTGCGCACCGCGGAGCGCGTGGCGGAAGAGGTGCTGCGCCGTCTGCCGCGCGACGCGCACGAAGGACGCCTCCTGCTGGAGACGGGGCGGGCCCTGGCGGAGCGGATGGCCTGGGAGCCGCTGATCCGCGAGCAGTTGATTCCCCTCATCCGATTCCCGGCCCGCGACGCGGCCGCGGAACTCAAGTGGAGTGCCTGACATGGCGGAGAATGCGAAGGCCGGGACGCTCATCGTGGTGGCCCACCCGGAGGACGTGGTCCGCCTGTTCAGCACCGTGGCCGAAGGCGCGGAGCTCGCGGTGGTGACGGAGGACGGAGGCGCGGGCCGGGAGCTGGAGGCGGTGGGCCGGGCGCTGGGAGCGCGAGGCACGCACCTGCTCCTGTCCCCCTCGGAGGTGGGGCCGTGGTGCCGGGAGCGGCGCGAGAGGGGCGACCCGCGCGTCTTCACGCACAGCCCGCAGGAGGACGCGCCGCTGCACCGCGAGGTGGCGCTGCTCGTCAGCCGCGTCTTCGACCGGCTGTGGGTGCCCGCCACGGGCGCGCGGCCGTCGGTCTGCACGGTGCTGGACGACGCGGCCTTCCAGCGGAAGCTGGGCCTGCTCAACGCGCTCTACCGCGAGCGCCCCGACGGAGCCCAGGGGGGCGCGTGCACGGATCCGCTGCGGGACGGGCCGGGGCTCGAGGCCTTCACCGAGGTGCGCTCCGGGGACGTGGTGCGCGCCCTGTCCCTCACCAAACCGGAGATCTTCTCCGAGCTCGCGGACCCGTGGGGCTTCGCCGGATCCACCTACGAAGGCGAGCGCTTCGCCCTCACCGCGAAGGTGCTGGAGCCGCTGCGTCACGCGTCCCCGGCGCCCCGGCGCGTGGTGGACGTGGGGGCATGCGAGGGGATGATGACCGAGCACCTGCTGTCACTCTTCCCCCAGGCGAGCATCCAGGCCGTGGAGTCCGAGCCGCGCTTCGTCGCGCGCCTGCGCGAGCGGCTGGGCGGAAACGCGCGCGTGCGCATCGTGGAGGCCTCCGCGGAGGACGTGGCCCTGGAGGCCGACCTCGTGCTGCTGGCGGAGGTGCTCTACTACCTGTCCGACGACGCCAGCCGCGACCTGCTGGACCGGCTGCGCGCCTCCCACCTGCTCACGTCCTATGGCGGCGGCTTCGGCGCGCAGGTGCACGCGGCGCTCGCTGAGCGTGGCTGGGGGACCGTCCACTCCGCGATCCTCCCGGGCCGCATCGAGCCCGTGGATGGCGCCCGCAGCCCGCTGCTCGTGCGCCGCGCGGGCACCGAGATCCGTCTGTGGGAACGGAACATCTCTCACGGATGACGCATCTGGCCGGATTTGATGTCTGTCCAGGGCTGTAGAGGGGCTGTACTCGCCTGCCTGAATGCGTATTGCCAAGGCCCCGGGAACTCTCCAGCATGGCCGGGCATGGCCTCCCCGGCAGTCGCCCAAGGCCCCCTGGATGCCCCGGCTCGGGTGTCACGTGACGAGGGCCTGAAACACACCGCGCTCCGGCGCCGGGCACTGCCGTGGCTCATCGGGCTCTGGGTCGTGGCGTCGGCGCTGGGCTCCGGATGGGTGTGGTCCCACGCGAACGCGGCGGGAGCCGGGGCCACGCCGCCGTCCCGCCTGCCCGCGGCGCTCGCGCCCCTGCGCGGTCCCGGGGTGTGGTCGCTGCTCGTCTTCCTCCATCCCCAGTGCGCGTGCTCGCGCGCGACGCTCGCGGAGCTGGCGAAGCTCACGGAGCACGCGGGCGCTCGGCTCGCCACGCGCGTGTTCGTGTGGGCGCCGCGCGAGGCGCCTCCGGGCTTCGTCCAATCGGAGCTGTGGACGCGCGCCCGGGACCTGCCCGGCGTGGAGGTGGTGTTGGACGTGGACGGACAGGCCGCACGCGAAGTGGGCGCGCGGACGTCCGGCCAGGTGGTGCTGTTCGCGCCGGATGGCGTGGAGCGCTTCAGCGGTGGCATCACCCCCGCGCGCGGCCACGAAGGTGATAGTACGGGCAGCCTCGCCATCCGGGCGCTCGTGGACGCGGAAGCACCGAGGGCCTCCGCGTCGCCCGTCTTTGGCTGTGCCCTGGAAACACCCCCGCCTGTGTCTGGTGAACTCCTGCCATGAAGATCCACCTCCCCGACACTGAGGTGGCGGAGCGGTCGCGCCAGCTCTTCGACGCACAATGTCTGTCATTGAGCATGCGCACGGACCGGACCTTCCTCGTCCTGATGGTCTTGCAGTGGCTGGCGGGGATCCTGGCGGCGGTGTTCGTGTCCCCCCGGGCGTGGGTGGGCCTGCAGAGCGCGGTCCACTTCCACGTCTGGGCCGCGGTGGGACTGGGGCTGCTCTTCGGCGGCCTGCCGGTGGTGCTCGTGCTGATGCGCCCCGGGCAGGTGTCCACCCGGCACGTCATCGCGGTGGGACAGGCGTTGATGTCCGGGCTGATCATCCACCTGGTGGGGGGCCGCATCGAGACGCACTTCCACATCTTCGGCTCGCTGGCGCTGATGGCCATGTACCGGGACTGGCGGGTGCTGCTCACCTTCAGCGGCGTGGTGGCGGCGGACCACCTGCTGCGGGGCGCCTTCTGGCCGGAGTCCATCTTCGGCGCGCATGCGCGCGAGTCCTGGCGGTGGCTGGAGCACGTGGCCTGGGTGGTGTTCGAGGACGTCTTCCTCATCGTCTCCTGCGTGCAGGGACGGCGCGACCTGCGGGCGGCGGCGGAGCGCGAGGCGCAGCTGGAGCTGTCGCGGGAGGCGGTGGAGGCGCGGGTCGTCCAGCCGCTGGTGGGCTCCGTGGCCGCGCTGCGCGACTCCGTGAGCACGCTGACCGGGTCCACGAAGGACCAGCACGAGGACCTGGCCCGGCAGGCCCGGGCGCTGCAGGAGACGCAGGCGACGGCGGAGGAGATCCGCCAGACGTCGCTCGTCGCCTCCGAGCAGGCCGCGCGGGTGCTCCGTTCGACGGAGGAGGCGGGGGACGTGGGCGCCGCGGTGGAGGACGCCATTGGCCGCAGCGTGGAGGGCCTGGCGGACATCCGCACGCAGGTGGAGGACATCTCCGAGCGCATCCTGGGGCTCGCGACGTACACGGAGAAGATCGCCGGCATCACCCGCACGGTGCAGGACCTGGCGGACCAGTCCAACGTGCTCGCCATCAACGCCGCCATCGAGGCGGCCCGGGTGGGCGAGGTGGGCCGGGGCTTCGCGGTGGTGGCGCGGGAGATTCGCAGCCTCTCGTCGCAGTCCGTGGCCGCCACGCAGCAGGTGCGCACGGTGCTGGACGACACGCGCGCGCGCATCCAGGGCGTGGTGGACCTCACGCGCCAGGGGGGTGAGCGCATGGGCAGGGGCATCGAGACCATCCGCGCCTCGGGCGAACGGCTGCGCATGTTGTCCGGGCTGGTGCAGGGCAACGCGGACGCCGTCCGTCGGATCTCCGCGTCGGTGAACCAGCAGTCCGCGGGCGTGTCGCAGATCTTCACCGCCGTCACGGAGCTGACCACGATGATGGAGATGACGGTGGCCCGCGTGGGGTCCACCGACGCGGCGGTGGACATCCTGCAGGTCGTCACCGAACAGGTGCACGGTGTCATCAGCCTGTATCAAGGCGAGGCCTGAACTCCGCTCACAGGCCCCCCTGTCATGGAGTACATGGAGGCCATGACCTCCCGACTCCGTCGTTTCTTGTCGTTTTCCTCGGTTCCCCTTCTTTTGAGCTGCGGCGCCGCCGCGGTCCCGGACAGCGCCGCGCCGGTGTCCCAGGCGCAGGAGCTGGCCACGGGCACGCCCGCCGGCAATGGCGTGGTGCTGTTCCTCAATGACTACGCAACGACGCTCGCGGTGCTGGACACCGAGGTGCCGCTGAACCTCCAGGCCGCGCAGGCGCTGACGGACTGGCGCGAGGGCCCGGACGGCGTGTTGCACACGGCGGATGACCGGCGCTTCGTCTCCATCGAGCAGGTGGACGCGGTGCCCTACGTGGGTCCGGCGGCGCTCGCGGCGCTGGAGGCGTACGCGCGGGGCACGGGCCGCGTGGAGCTGCCGGTGGATGGTTGGGTGGGCACGTTCCAGGGCGTGACGTTCAACGTGGCGGAGGCTCGCCGGGCGCTGGCGGTGGCGAACACGCAGGGCGCGGGCGCGCTCCAGGCGACCTACGGAATGTCCCCGGCGGCGGCGAACGCCGTCGTGGCGGCGCGGCCGTTCTTCCACATCTTGAAGCTGGGGCGGCTGCCCGGCGTGGACGGCCTCTCCCTGCAGAACCTCAAGACGGCCACGCAGCAGGCCGCGGAAGGGGACCCCTGCACTGGCGCGACGACGTGCCAGCCGGGCCTCTTCTGCGAGGGCATCCCGAACGACGCCTCCAGCCCGTATGGCCGCTGTGTCTCGGGCGCGAGCATCCCGGGCGACGGCGCGTCCTGTTCGCTGTTCGTGCCGTGCCAGGCAGGGCTGACGTGTCACGGCCTGGCGTCGGGCGCGACCGAGGGCTGGTGCCGGCCGGCGTGGATGGAGGGGGAATTCACGGTCTGGGCGGACGTCGCGCTGCAGGGCAACACGACGCCGGTGGTGTCGGGGCAGGCGGTGGTGGGGCTGGCGACGGTGCCGGAGGACATCACCGTGGAGCTGGACCTGGCGCACAACAACCCGTCGAAGCTGGTGCTCACGCTGGAGGATCCGGGCGGTGAGACGGCGCTCCTGTGGGACGGGCCGAACGAAGGCACGCCCCCGAAGCGCATCCCGGTGACGCGCGGCATCCCGCGCGACGGCACCATCAACGGGCTGTGGAAGCTGCACATCGTCAACCCGTCGGGGACGGGCAACGGCCGGCTGCGGGAGTGGACGCTGAAGCTCAACAGCCGCTGGGACTGACGCGGCGGTTTCCAGGGAGCCCCGAGGGGCCGGCACGGACCGGCCCCGTTTCAAGAGGCGAGGAGGCTACTCCTCCGCCTCCTGGGGCTCCTCGAAGTTCACGTCGAAGTTGACGCGCTGGCCGGGCTCGATGGTGAAGGACTTCTGCCAGCGGGACGGACCCACGGTGACGAGCAGGCGGTGATAGCCCTCGTACACGTCCAGCTCCTCCACGGGGACCACGCCCGCGGGCTTCCCGTCGATGGTGACGTTGGCGCCGGCGGGGCCGCGCACGTTGATGAAGGCCTTGTTGAGGAAGAACTGGAACGCGGAGCGGCCGGTGGGGGCCACCGTCACGGTGCGCGACACGGAGATGCCGAGCGCGCCGTTGGTGAAGGTGAGCAGGTGGCGGCCCGGCGGCAGCGGCACGGACAGCGGCGTGCGGCCCAGCAGGGTGGTGTTGCTGTTGAGCGTGACCTCCACGCGCGGCTCCACGGTGAGGTCGAGCATGCCCATGACGGGGCCTGCGTCCACGATGCCGGCATCCTCCACGCCCGCGTCCTCGGGACCGGCATCGAAGGGGACGGGCGCGGCGATGACTTCCGGCGCGCCCGCGTCGAAGGTCTCCACCGTCATGGTGCCCTGGAGCTGGCGCTGGACGACCACCGCGCCCGCGCCGAGCGTCAGCGCGAGGCCACCGACGACGTAGGGGATCCACGTGCGCGAGGGCTTCTTCGCCGCCACCTGCGCCGAGGGGTTCGCCGCTCCGCCGAAGATGGGGCCCGCGGGCCGGGCACCCGTGTTGGACGTCGCGCCCTGCGCGGAGGTCGAGACCTGGGGGCCTGCTGCCTGCGAGTGCGTCGAAGCCTGGGGGCTCGCCGCCGCGCCCTGCGAGTGCGTCGAGGACTGGGTGCTTGCCGCTGCGCCCTGTGCGTGCGTCGAAGCCTGGGTGCTTGCCGTTGCGCCCTGCGCGTGCGTCGAAGCCTGCGCGTTCGAAGAAGGACCGTGCGCGGCCTGGGGGCTCGCAGCGGGACCCTGACCGTGCGTAGAGGCAGGCGCATTCGCAGCCGACCCATGCGCGGACGTCGAAGCCTGCGAGGACGCTGGACCCTGGGCACTCGCACCCGTCGCGGAAGTCCCCGCGGCCTGCGCGTTCGCGCCGGAACCACTGGACGTCGTGGGCGACGCGGCGGCCGCCGGAGCCGAGTTCACCTCGGGCACCAGGTTCTTCACGGGCTCCGCGAGCCCCGCGCCCTTCGCCAGGACCTCCGCGATCTGCGGCGGGGACATGCCGGCCTTCGCGAGCGCCTCCGCGATGCCCAGCTCAATCGTCTTGCGCCGTGCGGCCCGCGCATCGCTCTCCGGCGGGAACAGCTTCGCCAGGTGCTCCGCGAAGGACTCATGCGTCGGCAGCTTGCCGATGGCGTCCACCACCGCCTCGCGGAACGCGAGCGCCGTGGGGTAGCGCTCCAGCGCGCGCTTCGTCGTCGCCCGGCGGACGACGGCGTCCAGCTTGAGCGGCACGTCCGGCGGCATCGGCGGCAGGGCGCGGTTGAGCACCGCCTTGTCCGGATCCGCCGACTCCTTGAACGGCATCTTCCCGGTGAGGCACTCGTGCAGCGTGAGCCCCAGCAGGAACACGTCCGACTGCACGTTGACGGCCTCACGCCCGCCCAGGAGCTGCTCCGGGGACGTGTACGCGCGGCGGTTCTTCACGCGCTTGCCGCCGCGCTCGCGGGGCGCCACGGAGAGCGCGCCGTAGCCCGTCACCTTCGTGAAGCCGCTGAACGACACCATCAGCGTCTCGGGCCGGATGTCTCCGTGCACCAGCGGCGAGCCGTCGTCATTGCCCGCGACGTGCGCGTAGTGCAGCCCCATCGCCGCGTCCGCGACCACGAGCGCCGCGAACGCGGGCGACATGCGCGGGCCCACTTCGAGCACGCGGCGCAGGGGCTCGCCGTCGGCGAACTCGGTGACGCGCGCGAGCCCGCCCTCCAGCTTCTCCAGGCCGTGCACGCGCAGGATGTTCGGATGGTCGAAGACGATGGCGCGGTTCGTCTCGCGCTCCAGGCGCGCCACCAGCTCCGGGTTCTGCGCGATGTCAGGCGGGGCCCAGATGAGCACCACGGGACGGGGCGTGGCGCCATCCTCCAGCGCCAGTCCGAGGAAGGCCCGCGAGCCCTCTCCGGCAAGGAGGGGACCGAGTGATTGGTAGCGAGGCGAACTCATGGGAACGGCATGCTAGTGCCCTTCCCGTCGATCCTGGAATCCCCGCGCGACGACTACAGCCGCTGTCCTTCAAATGGCAGCGTCACGTGGTAGCCGTAGCGCCCGCGACGCACGAGCAACAACACGCTACGTCCCCGTCGCGCCGTGAGCAGGGCTTCACGGAAAGTGTCAGCGGTGGGAACCGGCTGGTTGTTCATTCGCAAGAGCACGTCCCCCGCCTCCAGACCAATCTCCGACGCAGCGGAGCCCGGCCGCACCGCGGAGACCGCCATTCCGTTTTTATTCTCCTTCACGCGCAGTCCTAGCCGCTCCCACGCCAGCGTTTCGAGCAGGCGAGCTGGAAATTCAACCGGCGTCACCTGCACCGTGCGGTTCGAGCCTGCTCGGAAGAGCACCAAGGGGAAGACCGAGCGGGCCGGATAACCGCGCACGCGCGAGTCGAAATCCTCCGCGTCCTGGATGCGCGAACCCCCCAGCTCCGCCACTACGTCACCGCGTTGGACACCCGCCTGCGCGGCCGGACTGTCGGGCTCCACGTTCGTCACGACGGCGCCGTAGGTGCGATCCCACCCGAGCTTCGCGGCGATCTGCGAGGGGAGATCCGCCGTGTCCATGCCCACCCACGCGGGGCGCACCTTCCCGAAGCGCGTGAGCTCGTCGACGATGCGCCGCACCTTGTCCGCGGGGATGGCGAAGCCGATGCCCTGGCCGTTCGCGTAGATGGCGGTGTTGATGCCGATGATCTCCCCATCCACGTTGAGCAGCGGCCCGCCGGAGTTGCCCGGGTTGATGGCCGCGTCCGTCTGGAGGAAGTCGTTGTAGACGCGGTCGTCCGCGCGGAACGTGCGGCCGGTGGCGGACACCACGCCCGCCGTCACCGTCTTGCTCAGGCCGAACGGGCTGCCAATGGCCACCACCGTCTCGCCAATCATCAGGTCGGAGCTGGTGCCCAGCTTCGCGGTGGGCAGGGGCGCTCGCGCGTTGACCTTGAGGACGGCCAGGTCGTTGTTGGCGTCGCTGCCCACCACCTCCGCGTCGAACGTGCGCCCGTCCGCGAGCACGACGTGGATGGCGGACGCGCCCCGGATGACGTGGTCGTTGGTGACGATGATGCCCGACGCGTCGATGATGGCGCCGCTGCCCAGGCCCTGGATGCGCTGGCGCGTCTGCGGCTCCTCCACGCCCTGGCCGAAGAACTCCTCCAGTGGCGAGCGGGAGCGGCCGCGGAAGCGCGACTCCACCTCCTGCTCGGTGCCGATGTAGACGACCGCGGGGGAGACCTTCTGGACCACCTCCACCACGTCGCTGCGGCGCCGGGAGAGATCCGCGTGCGCGGGAACCGCCACCGCGAGCGCCACCAGCAAGAACCCCCACAGGATGTGTGCTGCCCTCATGCCCTTCCTCCGTACGCCGCCTGGGATTGTCTCCCGGAAGACAGTCTGAATGTCGGGAAGGCCCCAGCCATTCCCGGGGTGTCTGGAAGCGGCGTCCGGCTCTTCATAGACCAGAAGACGCAACCGTGAACGAGCACACTTTCAGGCACAACGTCCTTGCCCCGGGTGGATTGCAAACCGGGGCGCCGGGGAGGAGCCTGAGCTGCATCCTGGCGCGACATGCTGCTCACGCCCGTGGGGGCCGAGGGAGTTGTTTCACATGAGTCTCGTCCTGGTCGCGGATGATGAGCCGGCCGTGTTGGAGGTCCTGAGCCAGGTGGTGGAGGACCTGGGGCACGACGTCGTGCGGGCCCGGGATGGCGAGGAGGCGCTGGTGCTGGCGCGCGCGCGCCGACCGCAGCTCGTGGTGACGGACCACATGATGCCGCGCATGAGCGGCATGGAGCTGTGCAGCCGGCTGAAGCAGGAGCCAGGCCTGCGCGACGTGCCCATCATCCTGTTGAGCGCGGTGCTCCAGCAGGGCTCGCCGGACGCGACCGCGTTCCTCAACAAGCCGTTCGAGATCACCGACTTCGAGGCGCTGATCCGCCGCTCGCTGGAGAAGCTCCCGGGCGCGTCCCGCGAGCCGGAGACGCCCGTGGAGGCGCTGGGCCAGTGGGTGGCGCGCACGCTCCAGGGGCCGCTGGAGATCGCGCGCGAGCAGCTGCGCAAGCTCCAGGGGCTGCCGCCCCCGGGCCAGCTCGCGGTGGATGCGCTGGGCCTGCAGCTCCAGTCGTTGGAGCGGATGGGCCAGTACCTCCAGGACGCGGCGCGCCTGAGCGCGGGCAGCCTGACGCTGCGGCAGGTGGAGGGCGACCTGCGCTCGCACCTGGAGGCGTCGGTGGAGCGCTGCCGCGAGCGGGGAAGTGGGGTGCCGGTGGAGGTGTCGGTGCCCGGCGAGCCGGTGGACCTGCGCTTTGATCCGGACCGCCTGGGGCAGGTGTTCGACGTGCTGTTGTCGAACGCGGCGCGCCAGGGTGGGGTGCGCGTGGAGCTGCGGGCGTCGGAGGAGCGGGTGCTGGTGCGCGTGAGCGACCCGGGGCCGGGCATCCCCGAAGCGGAGCTGCCCCGGCTGTTCCAGGCCTTCCCGGACGGACCGGCCCGGGGTGAGTCGCTGGGCCTCTACGTGGCCTCGGAGCTGGCGAGGCTGCATGGGGGCGCGCTGTCGGCCGAGTCGGTGCCCGGCCGTGGCGCGACGTTCAGCGTGTCGTTGCCGCGCGTGGCCTGACGCTCAGGCCTGCTGCGACTTCAGCATCCAGCCGATCATCTTGTAGAGCAGCCGGGCGCCCACGTTGGCGTCCCACTCGCTGCCCTCGGGGTCGGGGGCCACCTCCGTCAGATCGAAGCCGACGATGGTGCGGCCGGAGCGCACGACGCCCGCGACGAGCGCGGTGGCCTCCGGGAAGGACAGGCCGCCCGGAACAGGGGTGCCGGTGTGCGGGCACAGCACGGGGTCCAACCCGTCGATGTCGAACGACAGGTAGACCTGCTGCGGCAGCTTGTCGACGATCTGCTTCACCTGCTGGTTCCAGGGCAGGCCGTCGAAGCGGTTCTGCTGGAGGGTGGCGTCGAAGAAGGCCTGGATGCGACCGCCGGACTGCTCGATGTAGCGGTGCTCGTTCTCGCTCATGTCGCGCAGGCCCACCTGGACGAGCGTCTTCACGCCGGGGATGCGCTCCGCGACGTTGTAGAAGATGGACGCGTGCGACCAGGTGAAGCCCTCGTACGCCACGCGCAGGTCGGCGTGCGCGTCCAGGTGGAGCACGCCCATGCCGGGGTACTTCTCCGCGTGGGCCTGGATGATGCCGAAGGAGATGGCGTGGTCTCCGCCCACGGCGGCCACGCGCTTGCCCTGCTCCAGCCAGTGCTTCGCGGTGCGGTAGACGTGGTCGTTGAGCTTCTCGCTGAACACGTTCACGTCGCGCGCGGCGGCGAGCAGCTCCGGCGTGCCTTCTTCAATGCCACCGGCCTCGATGACGATCTGCGCGCGCTCCTTGGCGCGGGTGTTCCACTCGTGCAGCTCGGAGGGCGCTTCGAGCATGGCGATGCCGCGCTCGTAAGGGCGGCCCGTCTCCACGTCGAACAGGTCCACCTGTCGGCTGGCGTCGAGCAGGGCGGCGGGCCCGTCGGACGTGCCGCCGCCGTAGCTGGTGGTGGCCTCGAAGGGCACGGGGATGACGACGACGTGCGCCTCCTCGGGCGAGTGGGGGAGGCCGAAGATGCCGGAGCCCGGCTGCGCGGCGGCCGCGGGGTCGAAGTGGGTAGCCATGGCGGCGCAGGATACGGTTCCGCCCCCCGCACGCAACGGCTTCCGTGATGCCTGCCCGCCTGGGGGCTACAGTCCGCCCCGAGGCAGAGCCAGGAAGGGTGCGATGGCGACGAAGCGGGCAGGGCCAGCGAAGCGCAACGGTCGGCTCACGGTGGACGATGTGCGGGAGCTGGCGCTGGCGCTGCCCTCGACGGAGGAGCGCCCCTCGTACGGCACGCCGGGCTTCCGGGTGGGCGACAAGCTCTTCGCGCGGGTGCTCGACGAGGACTCCATCGTCATCAAGGTGGACTTCGACCACCGGGAGGCGCTGTTGCAGTCAAAGCCAGACGTCTTCCGGGTGACGCCGCACTACCAGGACTGGCCCATGGTTATCGTCCAGCTCACCACCGTGGACCGGCCGCTGCTGCAATCGCTGCTCAAGGAGGCCTGGCTCCGGTGCGCTTCACAACGACTTCGGGCACAGCATAGCGCCAGTCCGTACAAACAGCGATAGATCAGAACTCCGCCAGTCAACTGGGTCCGCTTGGACTCGTCGACATGGGCGCATTCGAAAATTAGGATTCGCCACGTTGCAAAGGGGCTGGAGGTCGAAAGTCCTGATTGCGGCAATCATCACCGATCACATCTCGATATGTCTACTTGGAGGGATGATGTTTGACAAAAAGCAGCCAAGTCATGTTGCCTTTAGAGGAAAGGTTGCCGAGAGGACAACGCAGGTTGTTGCCTGGATTGGTGCCGGACTAAGCGCTGATGCTGGGGTTCCATCCTGGGCGGGACTAAAGCAAAAGCTCTGGCAGGCGCTGAACGACAAAAATCAGACAAACGAAGATGCGGAGCGAAAGAGAGTTGCCGGGAAGCTTCGCTATCTTCGGGATGAGACTAATTATTGGCGGGCTTTTGAGATGCTGTCGGAAGAGCTGGGGGCCGCGACTTACAACGCCGTAATCAGGCAGGCGCTCGACCCCGCTCTTTCGGCAAAAATCCCCAAAACATGTGAGAGTCTCTGGAAAATCCGTGTCAATGGGATTCTCAACATGAACCTAGACAGGCTGGCGACGAGAGCGTTCAACGCGCAGCATGTGGGGGAAGTTGTACATGAGGTGAGCGGAAAACAGGTTGCAGGAAGCGCCCATGTTCTGTCCGGGCATCGTCCCTTTATCGCTAATTTGCACGGCACGATGGATGATTCGTCCACGTGGGTCTTTCGTCAAGCCGAGCTGGACAAACTATGGTCTGATGAAGGCTACAAGGCTTTCCTCTCGGCCTGCCTAATGACACGAACAGTTCTGTTTGTTGGACTGACGGCTGACGATACGGCCGTAGGCGGCCATCTCGAGAGGCTTAAAAGCTTTAATGTTAAGCCCGAAAGTCTCTTCTGGGTGACGAATCGTAGAGACACTGCAACTGATAGGTGGGCCGAATCAGTTGGCATGAGGCTTATTAGGTATGGTTCGGACGATTGCGGGCATGGCGAGTTGCAGGAGTTTTTTGACGATCTGGTCTCATTCCGGTCTGTAGATGAAGTCCCGCCTCCAGTGTCGCCTCAAGTGCCTGTTCATGAGGTGTTGCCGACTCTTCCCACTCAGGCCGAACTCATGGTGCTAGACGCGGAAGAAATCCGAAAAATATTGAATGCTCACGCGGCAGAGATACTCGCCCCGCAGACTGAAGATGCCTATGCAAGATATGAGGAGTTTTGCGATATTTACGATCAAGCCATTTATCGGGCTTGGTATGTCAGCACGAGCGCGCCGTTCAATAGGCTCCTTGGTTTCACGCTGACGGAGCGCATTGCAAGTGGCGCATTTGGTACGGTCTACCGTGCTACTTCGCCTGATGGGCAGTCGCTCGCGATAAAGGTTTTGCATGAAGGAATCAGGAAGCAGCAGAACCTGCTGAGAACTTTTAGGCGCGGGGTGCGCTCCATGCAGATATTGTCATCCAATAACGTAAAAGGAATGGTTCCCTATCTGCAATACTCCGAGATTCCGGCATTCGTCGCGATGGAGATGATTGAGGGGCCGAACTTAAAGGAAGCTGTCGAGGCGCAGCAGATAAATGAATGGGGAGATCGGCTTAGGATTGGAAAGCAAATTACCGAGATTATCCTCTCCGCCCATCATCTCCAGGCAAGGGTCCTTCATCGCGATATTCGTCCGCCGAATATTATGCTTAGGGATTTTTACCAAGCGCCGGAGTTAAGTGAAGTTGTGGTTCTTGATTTTGATTTATCTTGGCATAAAGGGGCTTCTGAAAATTCTATTGTTTTTGGCAACTCCCTGTCGGGCTATCTTGCGCCGGAGCAGCTTTCTCGTGCAGGAGATGTGTCAACAAGAAATGCGGCGGTTGATTCATTTGGGCTCGGAATGACGCTTTACTTCCTGGCAACGGGAAATGAGCCGCTGTTTGGGCAACACCAGCACCGCAACTGGGGGGAGACTTTGGGAGAGTTGATTGCTACTCAGGAGTGCAATCAGTGGAGGTCGTTGCCAAATAGATATTCACGACTTGTTGAGCGTAGTACGCTGCATAAGCAGAGCATTCGCTGGGGTGTCTCGGATGTCCGCTTGGAGCTTGCGAGGTTGCTTTCTGTTTGGACTGATCCCTCGACTGTCGATTCCGCCGAGCTTCTCGCGGAAGAAATATTGGCACGGAGTGACTATGTTCGCCGGTATAAATGGAGCGACGAAGAGCTTTCTGGCGAAATAGAGCTTCCAACTGGGGTTTTTATTAGGGCGCGTGGGCGGGAACTTGAAAAGGAGATTGTTCTGGAGGTTTCATGGTCTGCAAGTGGCACGGAGGATCGGAAGAATTTGGTCAAGTATCTCCCTAAGTCTAGTGATTCAATAATTAGTATGCTGAAACGGGTGGGATGTAAGATTCTCAATTCAAACATTACAAACCAGTCCGTCGATATTGTTGCGACGGCGTCTGTTTATATTGCTCGAAAATATCTAAATGAGTTTGGTGAGGCCATCGACAAAATCACGGGGGCGCTAAGGTTCTGATGGTCCCTGGAGATTATGGGCCATCCGCCGAAGGTGGGCGGAATTCCGGACGCGGTGGGCTTTGAATCCAGGCCTGCCCTCGTGCATGAGTTGCCCCCTGTGTCAGGGAAGTTGTGTGATGCCTGGAGGAACTCATGGACCCGTAGGGTGAAAGTCCCGAGGCGGCAACAGGTCAAGGCCGCAGAGCTGGGGTGGCGCCGACAGGGGAAACCCCTCCGGTGAAGCCCACCGACAAAGCCCCGTCTCAGCGGGGTGAGCGGTAACCGTCCGGCCAATGACGTGACGGATCGCTTGAGGGCGGACGTCGGCCGTGCTCGGCGAGCGCCGCCTCACCCCGCCGCCGGTACACCCACGACTGCAACGTGCTCAGCCTCATGCCTCGCGCCAACGCGAACTCCCGCTGCGTCAATCCGCTGGCCTCGAACGCTTCCGCGACGCGCGCTCACTCCGGCTTCTCCACCTGCTTCGACATGCCCGCCAGCGTCCGTCGCTCCCACTACCCCGGCAATGGCCCGCAACACGTCGTTGGCCGGACGGTTACCTGCGTCCAGGGAGTTCGAGGACTCATATGTGGCACTCCTGCAGTGCGCAGGGACTCCGCTCGCGCACGCCCTGGCGTGGAGTCGCTGGCGACGCCACCACCAAGCCGTTGCCATGCAGTGCCACTATCGTGCTTGGGGAGTCCCTCTCAAACTACGGCTGTAGGACTACCGAGCTGTTGCCCTGCAGTGCCACTACCGGGCCGAGGCTCAATCTGTGACTGTATGATTGGGCGATGTTACTCCCAGCGCACCACGACCTTGCCCACGGTGGTGTTGTCCGCCATCCGCTCCAGGCCAGAGCGGAGCTCCGCCATGGGCAGCACTTCGTCCACCACGGCCTTCAGCGCGCCGGAGTCGAACAGCGGCAGCAACTGGCGCTCCGCCGCCTGCGTCAGCGCCATCTTCTCCTCGGCTGGCCGGCTCCTCAGCACCGTCCCCGTGATGCGCAGCCGCTTGCGCATCACCACGCCCAGGTCCAGGTCCACGCGCGTCCCCGCCACCGAACCCACCTGCATCAGCCGTCCCCGGGGCGCCATCGCCTTGAGCGACTCGGGCAGGTAGTTGCCGCCCACCAGGTCCAGGCACACGTCCGCGCCCCGGCCCCCCGTGGCCTCCAGCACCGCGTCCGCGAACACGGGCGGTGACGACGCGCAGAGCACCGTGCGGCCCACGCCCCACTCGGAGGCCCGCGCCAGCTTCTCCGCATTGCGTCCCGTGCCCACCACCTGCACGCCCATCGCCCGGCAGAGCAGCGCCGCCGCGGCCCCCACGCCGCTCGCCACCGCGTGCACCAGCACCGTCTCCCCGGGCCGCAGGTCCGCCTGGAGCACCAGCGCGTCCCAGGCCGTGAGGTACGCCTCCGGCAGCGCCGCCGCGTCCGCGAAGTCCATCCCGGCGGGCATGCGCAGCACCTCGCGCTCGTGCGTGGTGAGCACCTCGCTCCACGCGCCTCCGCCCACCAATCCCATCACCCGGTCCCCGACCTTGAACTTCCGCGCCCGGGGCCCCACCGCCACCACCTCGCCCGCGTACTCCAGGCCCGGCACGTCCTGGGGCACGTCCAGCGGAGGAGGGTAGACGCCCCGCACCTGGAGCAGGTCCGCCCGGTTCAGGGCGCTCGCGCGCACGCGCACCTGCACGTCGTAGGGCCCGGGCATGGGCTCCGGCCGCTCGTCGAATGCGAGCACCTCCGGACCGCCGGGCTGCGTGATGCGCATGACCTTCATGGCTGGACTCCCCGGGAAACCACCGCTGTTCACAACAACAACCGCGTCACCAATCCGAAGTACGTCAGCAGCGAGATGTTGTCGGACACCGCCAGCACCAGCGGCGCCGACGCCAGGTGCGGATCCACCTTCAGGCGCTTGAACAGGAAGGGCAGCACCCCGCCCAAGCACGACGCCAGCGTGGCCGACACCGTCACCGACACGAACAGCGCCACGGGGAAGCCGAAGCCCGGTGAATAGATGCGCCCCAGGAGCGCCACCACCGTGGCCGCCATCATCCCGGCGAGGCTCGCGGCCACCACCTCGCGCACCACCACCTTCCGGTCCACCTCGCCGTGCGCGACCATCGACGCGGCCACCGCCGTCGTCTGCACGCCCAGGCTCTCCGACAGCACCAGCACCATGGGGATGAAGGCGCTCACCACCACGACCTCCGCCACGGTGTGCTCGAAGAGGCGCGTCGTCGTGGCCGCGAGGAACCCGCCGGCGATGTTCACGAGCAGCCACGGGAAGCGCTTGAGCGCGAGCCGCACCGGCCGCGTCTCCTGGAGCTCCCCCTCGGGCAGACCGACGAAGCGGTAGACCTCGTCGCGCACGCGGCCCTCCACCTCGTCGAAGAGGGTGTCGGAGAACGCGTCCACGAACTGGTTCATCTCCACCACGCCCACGATGCGGCCGTCCGCGTCCACCACCGGGAACGCCAGGAAGCGGTAGGTGACGAAGAAGTCCTCCACCACCGCGTCGGACGCGTCCACCGGCAGCTTCACCACCCGTGTGAACATCAGCGACGCGATGCGCTCCGTGGGCGCGGCGCGGATGAGCTTGCGCAGCGGCACCACGCCCACCAGCCGGCCGTCCGCGTCACAGGCGTAGCAGTAGAAGATCTCCCCGGTGCCGGGGTTCGCGCGGATCTTCTCCAGCGCCTCGGCCACCGTGTCCTCCACGCCCACGGCGGTGAAGTCCCGGGACAGCCGGTCGCTCTGCAACAGCGTGTGAGCGTTCTCCGGGGTCGTCTGCACGGCCGGGCCAAGAAACGTCCTGGCCAGCGCGACCGTCAAGGCTTATCTAAGTCCTCGTCCGCCATGCCTCTTCAGCCGTGTCCCATCTGTCAGAAGCCCGTGGCTCCCCGTCCGGAGAACACGTCCCAACCGTTCTGTTCCCGCCGCTGCCGCGCCGTGGACCTGGGCCGCTGGCTGGGCGAGGAGTACCGCGTGCCCGACCGCCAGGCCGACGAGCGGGAGGACGAAATGCCCTCCGACGGCTCCGACCGCGGCCACGACGCCTGAACGACGGAGCAGGGGAGCGTGCCACCGCAGGCCCTGCGGGCGGGCGGTCAGGGAGCGCTCTGGGAGCAGCCGGGCAGGCGTTCCGCTGGAGTCGCGGGGGGAGTGACGCTATACCCGGCCGCCGTGAAACGCGCCGTCAACCTCATCGCCAGCCTGCTCGTCACCGTTGCCTTCATGTGGTGGGCCTTCCGGGACACGGACGTGTCCACGCAGATCGCCAGCCTCAAGGCGGCCAACTACGCGTGGGTCGTGCCGTACTTCCTGTGCCTCGCCTGCATCCACGTCTTCCGCACGCTGCGGTGGGGGGCGCTGCTGTCGGGGCTGGAGCGCGTCCCGTTCCGCAAGCTCAATGAGGCGTCCGGCATCGGCTTCATGATGCTGCTGGTGCTGCCGTTCCGCCTGGGGGAGTTCGCCCGGCCCTTCCTCATCGCCCAGCGCAGCAACATCCGCCGCAGCGCCGCCATGACGTCCGTGGTGCTGGAGCGCATCGTGGATGGGCTCTTCGTCGCGGCCCTGTTCCGCGTGCTGCTCTTCTTCGTCCCGGTGGAGACCGAAGGGGTGCGGTACGTAAAGCTGGGCTCGTGGCTGATGTTCGCCGTGTTCGGCGGCGGGCTCGTGTTCCTGCTCGTGGGCCTGTGGCACCAGGAGCGCACGGTGCGGCTGGTGCGCGCCACCGTGGGCCGCTTCTCCCCGAACATCGCGGAGAAGGTGGCCGACATCGTGGACACCTTCGTGGGCGCCATGCGCCAGCTCCCGGACGGCAAGCACATCGCGCTCTTCTTCCTCTACACGGTCCTGTACTGGGGCTTGAACGGTGTGGGCATGGCGCTGCTCGCGCACGCCTTCGACTGCTCCGGCGCGGCCCCCGGCGTCGCGTGCGAGCCCATGGGGTTGTCGCTCTTCCAGTCGTACATCGTGATGTGCGTGCTGGTGGTGGGCATCATGATCCCCGCCGCGCCCGGGATGATGGGCACCTTCCAGGCGGCCACCAAGGTGGGCCTGGGCCTGTTCCTGCCCGCCGCGGTGGTGAACGCCCACGGGCTCGCCTACGCCAACGTGCTGTGGCTGTGCCAGACGGCGCAGCAGATCATCTTCGGCCTCATCCTCCTGTCCGTCAGCCACATGTCCTTCCGCGAGCTGGCCGGGAACATGAAGAAGGACGGCGGCGACCCCAACAACGTCAGCCGCTCGTCGGTGGCCTGAGCGGCAGCGCTTGACGACTACGGCGCGGGGGCTTGTGTCGTCCCCGCATCGGGCGCGGGCGGGGCGGGGACCTTGTGGCCGCGCACGCTGTTGCGCACCTGTTCGGTGACGGCGGCGGGATCCAGCGTGCCCTTGAAGGTGCCGAAGGGCGTCAGGACCTCCTGCTCGCTCTTCGCGCCGGCCTCGGAGCCTGGAGGTCCGCACCAGGCCTTGTCCTCGGCCTTCATGGACACGACGGGCGTGTTCACCTCCGCGCGCGTCCGGGTGGTCGACTTGGCGACGAGCGTGTGGTCGCGCATGAGGACGCAGTGGTCCTCGTCGAAGTACCAGGCCGCGGAGCCGTCCGCGAACTCCTGCGCCCGGGCGGGGCCTCTGCCCATGGCGTCCGCGACTTCGGCGGCCGTCATGCCGGGGTAGAGCTTCTCGAAGCCAGGGGTGGCGCAGCCGGTGGCGGCCAGCGCGAGGACGGCGGTCAGCAGGGAGGGACGCATAAGGCTTCCGACCCTAGCGGTTCCCTCCCAGGGGCTCCAGCCAGCGAGCGGAGGCCTACAGCTCCTGCTCCAGCCAGCGGCGCAGCCGCTCCCGCAGCGACAGGGGGCGGCGGCGGCTCATGACTCGCCTTCCGTCTTGGCGGGCATGCGGCCGTACTTGGACAGCAGGTCCTCCACGGCCTCGCGCAGGTACTCGCTCTGGTGGATGCGGGTGCGACGCGCCAACTCGCGCAGCTTGTGCACCTGCTCCTCGGGAACGAGGACGTGGGTGGAGACGATGTCGGCCTCGGGGCTCCGGACCTCACCGGGTTCCACCGGGGACTGGGACGACGGAGCGTCGGGGCTCAGCGGGCTGGCGCTTCCATCCTGCATCGGGGCTTCCTCCAGGCGAGCTGCTGCTACAGGCCGCTACCGACCTGTCCCCGGCATTAGGGGGGCAGCCTCGCAAGTCGTCAAAAAAAGGGACGCCGGCGGGGGAGCGCCCGGAGCGCCGGACGTGCCGGGTTGACTCATCCGGAGCCCGCTGCTACGTGCTGCATCACGTAAGGGGAGTAGTTCACGCCCGCGGCAATGGGCGTCGGGAAGCTCGACACACTGGCTGGTGACAGCCCGGGCCCCCACCTCGCGAAGCGCGCGAGACGAACGAGACCTTCGGACAGGGATTCAATGCTCCCTGGCCGAGGTCCGTCGTGCGCGCTCCTCCCTGACGCGCTCTCCTGACGACGCCTCCGTGCCAGGCACTGGAAGGAAGTCTTCATGATGTCGTGGGAGTCCGTGCTCGGGTCGTTCGTGTTGGTCGCCGCCAGTGAGATGGGGGACAAGACGCAGTTGCTCGCGTTCTCGCTCGCGTCGAAGTTCCGCAAGCCGTGGGTGGTGCTGGCCGGCATCCTCGTCGCCACGGTGGCCAACCATGCGTTGGCGTCCTCGGTGGGCACGTGGGTGTCCACGCACGTGCCCGCGCGGGTGATGGCGTTGATCCTGGCGGTGCTGTTCCTGGGCTTCGGCCTGTGGACGTTGAAGCCGGACACGCTGGACGAGGACGGGGAGAAGCCGCCGCGCTTCGGCGCCTTCCTCACCACCGTGGTGCTCTTCTTCCTGGCGGAGATGGGGGACAAGACGCAGCTGGCCACCATGGCGCTCGCAGCGCGCTACCAGGCGACGGTGCTGGTGACGGTGGGCACCACCGCCGGGATGCTGGTGTCGGACGGGCTCGCCGTCTTCCTGGGGGACCGGCTCGCGGGACGGGTGCAGATGAAGTGGGTGCGGTGGGTGACCGCCTCGCTCTTCTTCCTCTTCGGCCTCGTGTCGCTGTGGGCGGCCTGGCGCAGCTGATGCGGGCGACCCCGGCGCGACACGTCCGCGCCGGGGGCCTGTCGCGAGCGGCTACTTCGTGTGGAGGCTCGCGGTGTCGATGACGAAGCGGTAGCGCACGTCGCCCTTGAGCATGCGCTCATAGGCCTCGTTGATCTTCTGGACGGGGATGACCTCCACGTCGGACGCGACGTGGTGCTTCGCGCAGAAGTCGAGCATCTCCTGCGTCTCGCGGATGCCACCGATGAGCGAGCCGCCCAGCTTGCGCCGCTTCATGACGAGCGGGAAGGCGGCGAGCGGCGTGGGGGTCTCCGGGACGCCGACGAGGACCATCGTGCCGTCCCGCTTCAAGAGGCCCAGGTACGCGTTGTAGTCGTGCGGCGCGGAGACGGTGTCGAGGATGAAGTCGAACTGGTTCGCCAGCGCCTTGAAGGTGTTCTTGTCCGACGTGGCGGCGAAGTGCGTGGCGCCCAGGGCGAGGGCGTCATCGCGCTTGGAGGGGGAGGTGCTCAGCACCGTCACCTCGGCGCCCATCGCCTTGCCCAGCTTCACGCCCATGTGGCCGAGGCCGCCCAGGCCCACGACGGCCAGCTTCTGGCCCGGCTTCATGCCGTAGTGGCGCAGGGGCGAGTAGGTGGTGATGCCCGCGCACAGCAGCGGCGCGGCGCGGTCCAGGGGGAGGCCTTCCGGGATGCGCAGCACGTACTTCGCGTCCACGGTGATGCTCGTGGAGTAGCCGCCGTAGGTGGGCGACCCGTCACGCTCACGGCCGTTGTAGGTGCTCACCATGCCGCGCTCGCAATACTGCTCCTCGCCCGCGACGCAGGCCGAGCACTCGCGGCACGAGTCCACGAAGCACCCCACGCCCACGGCGTCCCCGACCTTGAAGCTGGTGACGGCGCTGCCGACCTGCGACACCTTCCCGACGATTTCGTGGCCCGGCACCATGGGGAAGATGGCGCCGCCCCACTCGTCGCGGGCCTGGTGGATGTCGGAGTGGCACACCCCGCAGTAGAGGATGTCGATGAGCACGTCCTGGGCGCGAGGCGCGCGGCGCTCCAGGGAGAAGGGGCCGAGGGCGGCTTTGGCGCTCGGCGCGGCGTAGGCTTGGGTGGTGGGCAAGTAAGGCTCCAGGGGGATTCAAAGCAGGCCCGCCGGGAAGACCCGGCAGGGCCGCGGAAGCTAACGGAGCCGCGCTGCTGCTGCTGGGGAAAGGGAGTGGACCTGGGCAGGGCCGTCCGGGAGACTCCCGCGCACCATGAGCCAGGAACTTCTCCAGCAGTCACTCTCCGTCGGGGGTCCCCATCACTTCCTCACCCAGTGCGTGGGTGTCTGGGAGGGCACGGCGCGCACGTGGTTCGAGCCGGACAAGGTGGCGGACGAGTCCCCGATCTCCGGCACCTTCCGCTCCGTGCTGGACGGCCGGTTCGTCGTGCACGAGTACACGTCGGCGATGGGCGGGAAGCCGCTGACGGGCATGGCCACGCTCGGCTACCACCTGGACGGTCGGCGGTTCACCATGGGGTGGGTGGACACCTTCCACGTGGGCACCGACCTCATGACCCTGCAAGGGGAGGCCGGCGTGAGCGACCGGTTCTCGGTGCTGGGCAGCTACAGCGCGGGCGAGCAGTCGCCCCGCTGGGGCTGGCGCATCGACATGTCGCGGACCGGACCGGATGCGCTCGTCATCACGCACTTCAATATCGAGCCCGGGGAAGCGCCGCAGAAGGCCATTGAGATCCAGTACCGGCGTCGGGGCTGAGCCGGGCCAGGAGCCGCGCCTCGTGCCGGCCCGCGTCCGTCCAACCCTCGGTGAGTGAGAGGGATTGGAGCCCCTGGAGGCGCGTGGGCAGCTCTCCGTCCTCCAGGAGGAAGCGGGCGGACGGGTGTGGATGTCCTTGCAGGTTGCTCCGGGTGGGCTGGGCGAAGACGAACAGCCCCCCTGGCGCGAGCACCGAGGGGAGCGCGGCGAAGAGCGGCCGCCAGAGGTAGTTCAGACACACGACGAGATCGAACGGGCCCGGCGGCAGGGCTTCCGTCTCCAGGTCCAGCTGTCTGGTTTTGAGGGGCACACCCGCGTCGCGAGCGAGCGCCTCCGCCTGCTCCAGGGCCACGTCGGAGACGTCCACCAGCGTGACGTCCAGGCCGCGCCGTGCGAGCCAGCGCGCGTCGTGACCCTGTCCCCCCGCCAGGTCGAGCGCCCGGCCCGTCATGGGCAGCCGGTCCGCGAGCGAGCACAGGAACTCCGACGGTTCCCGTGCCGCCGGGGCCTGCCGGTAGCGGTCGTTCCAGCGCTGGCGATCGTCCTGGGACACGCGGGGCTCCGGTGGTGCGTCAGCGCCGGGTCATCAGCCCGTTGAGGGTGGGGTAGCTGGCGGCGCCGTTGAACAGCTCGGCGGAGTGTCCCTCGTGCAGGAAGGACTTCGCGAGGGCCTCGGCCCGTCCATAGAGGGATGCCGCGATGGCGATGCCCGCGGAGAGGCGCCGGACGCCCAGCCGCTGCAGCTCCGCGGGACCGGCGAGGTTCGGCCGGGCGAGGACGTTCACGGGCAGGGGAGTGCCCCGGGTGATGGCCTGGATGTCGGCCGCGTCCATGATGCCGGGGACGAAGAGGCCATCCGCGCCCGCCTGCTGGTACCGCGCGGCGCGGGACAGCGTCTCCTCCAGACGGCGCTCGGGCGGGACGAGCTTGCTGTTGAGGAAGACATCCGTGCGCGCGTTGACGAACACGTCGAGCCCCAGGCGCGCCGCGGCCTGCTTCACGCGTTCAATCTTCGCCGCGAGCAGCTCCGGAGGGCTGGCGCCGTCCTCCAGGTTGACGCCCACGGCGCCCGCGGACAGCAGCCGGGCCACGTTCTCCCCGACGGTGGCCGGGTCGTCCGAATAGCCCCCTTCCGCGTCCACCGTGAGGGGCACGCGGATGATGTCGACGATGGCCTGGACCGTGGCGACGAGTCGTTCCATGGGCAGCGCGTCGCCGTCCGGGTAACCCTGGGCCCAGGCGACCCCGGCGCTGGTGGTGGCGATGGCGCGGGCGCCCGCGCTCTCGAACAGGCGGGCGCTGCCGGCATCCCAGGCATTCGGGAGGATGAGCAGCTCAGGGCCCTGGTGCAACGCGCGGAAGGTCTTGGCGGCGGTGATTTGCGTGGAGGACATGGATGGGATTCCGGGCAGGTGAGAGGGATTGAGGGAACTCAGGCGGACGGAGCGTGCGCCCGCTCGTGGTCGAGAAGCCAGCGTTTGCGCTCCAGCCCTCCGGCATAGCCGGTGAGGGAGGCATTGGTTCCGACGACGCGGTGACACGGCACGACGATGCCCACGGGGTTGGCGCCATTGGCCATGCCCACGGCGCGCACGGCCTTGGGCCGGCCGATGCGTTCGGCGAGCCGGGCGTAGGTGGTGGTGGTGCCGACAGGGATCTCGCGCAGGGCGCGCCAGACCTCGCGCTGGAAGGGCGTGCCGGCGGTCTCCACGGGGAGGGCGTCGATGGCGTTCACCTCGCCGCGCAGGTAGGCCTGGAGGGCGGTGGTGCGGCCGGACGGGTCGCGCGCGGGTTCCAGGACGCAGCCCTGTTCGCCGTAGTGCAGGCGCAGGAGCCGGTGCATGCGGGCCTCGTAGCCCTCCCAGTCGAGCGCGCGCAGGCGGCCCGCCTCGTCGCAGACGATGAGCATGACGCCGGTGGGCGTGGGGGTGGAATCAATGAAGA
>NZ_RAWA01000459.1 GCF_003611675.1 Corallococcus sp. CA053C | reverse complement strand
CCCCTAAGGACGCCGTCCGGTGAGTGAAGGTCGTAAGCCACCACCGCCCGACGACCTCCCGCCAGACCCCGACGGGGAGGGGACGCCGCGCACGCCCGCGGACGCCTTCCGGGTGGCGTTGCCCAACTTCGAGGGGCCCCTCGACCTGCTGCTCCACCTCATCAAGGAGCACCGGGTCGACATCTTCGACATCCCCCTGGCGCTCATCACGGGGAAGTACCTGGAGTACCTGGAGCGGATGCGGGAGCTGAACCTGGACATCGCCGGGGAGTTCCTGGTGATGGCCTCCACGCTGGCGCACCTCAAGAGCCGCATGCTCCTGCCCCGGCAGGACGCGGCCCAGGTGCCCGAAGGCGCGGATGCGCTCGCGGCGGTGGAGGAGGCGCAGGACCCGCGCGCGGAGCTGGTGCGCAGGCTGTTGGAGTACCAGAAGTACAAGGACGCCGCCGAGCACATGGCGAAGCAGGACATCCTCGACCGGGACGTCTTCACGCGCCGGGTGCCGGTGGAAGCCGTTCCCATTCCGGACGATGAGATTGGCCTCCAGGAGATTTCGGTCCTGAAGCTGGTGGAGGCGCTCGACCGGGTGCTCGAGCGCCTGACGCCCAAGGTGCAGCACGAGGTGGTGCTGGAGCGGGTGAGCCTGTCCGAGGCCATCCTCCGGCTGGCCGAGCGCCTGCGCGCGGACGGGACGGTGGTGTTCGAGGCGCTGTTCACGGAGGCGGCCACGCGCCAGGAGGTGGTCATCACCTTCATCGCCATGCTGGAGATGGTGAAGCGCCGCCTCATCAAGGTCTTCCAGGAGGAGCCCCTGGGCCCCATCCAGGTGACGCCCAACGGGGACGCGCTGCAACAGCTGCTCCCCACGGAGGTCGACGAGAGTGACTACCGGTAACGGTCCCGACGACGGTGACGAGACGCCCGCCCCCGGCACGCCTGGAGGCCCCGGGCAGTTCTCCGAGGAGGAGATCGCCGCCGTCACCGGCCCCGGTCCCGACGACGCGGAGCTGGACGGGGTGGAGCCCGCCGCCATCGAGGAGGACTCGGACGACGCCGTCCCCGACCTCCAGAGCTCCTTCGAGAAGCTCGTCTCCAAGAGCCGCAACCTGTCCGTGGACCGGATCCGCACGGTGCTGGAGAGCGTGCTCTTCGTCGCCGAGCGCCCCCTGTCCGTGGATGAGCTGTACCAGGCGACGGGCATCCACCGGGACGCCATCACCCAGGCGCTGGATCAGCTCTCCGGCATCCACCGCGAGGGCATCAGCGGCATCGTGCTCTACGAGGTGGCGGGCGGCTGGCAGTTCCGCACGGACCCCCACTCCGCGGAGTACGTCCGGCGCTACCTTCGGGTGAAGCCGCAGCGGCTGACGCGCGCGGCGGTGGAGACGCTGGCCATCATCGCGTACCGGCAGCCCGTCACGCGGCCGGAGCTGGAGGACATCCGAGGGGTGGACTGCGGCGCGGTGCTCAAGGCGCTGATGGACCGCAAGCTGGTGAAAATCCTGGGCAAGCGGGAAGAAGTCGGCCGCCCCATTCTTTATGGAACCACGCGCGAGTTCCTGGAGTTCTTCGCGCTGAAGGACCTGTCGGCGCTGCCCACGCTGCGGGAATTCCACGAATTGACCCAGGAGCATCGGGACATCGTGGAGAAGGAGGCGGCGCCGCCGGTGCCGGTGGCATCGGGGACGGTGGCGGCGCTGTCGGACCCGGGCTTCACGAAGCGGATGGAGAAGAACGAGGCGGCGAGTGAGGCCGCGCTGGAGGAGCTGGAGGAGGCCATGGCGGCCGCGGAGCGGAGCCAGAAGGTCAGTTCCAGCGTCCTGGAAAGCCCCCCATCACCCGGGAAGGGTGATAGCGAGGGCCCCAAGCCCGAGTGACGGGCGGCAATGGAATGGAAGAAGGCAAGGAATGGCGGCGGAACGTTTGCAGAAGTACCTGGCTCGCGCGGGAGTGGCATCGCGCCGGCACGCAGAAGAACTCATCACCTCCGGTCGGGTGGGCGTCAACAACCAGACGGTGACGGAGCTGGGCAGTCGGGTGGAGCCGGGCACGGACCTGGTCACCGTGGATGGGAAGCTCGTCACGCCGCCAGAAGAGTCGTCGTACTACCTGCTGTACAAGCCCATTGGCGTCGTGACGACGCTGTCGGATCCGCAGGGCCGTCCCACCGTGGCGAACTACGTGGAGGAGACGGGCCGTCGCCTGTTCCCCGTGGGCCGCCTGGACTACGACGCCGAGGGCGCGCTGCTCTTCACGGATGACGGGGCGCTGGCGCACAAGCTCACGCACCCCAGCTTCCAGGTGCCGCGCACGTACCTGGCGAAGGTGAAGGGCGTGCCGGACATGCCCACCATCGAGAAGCTGCGCGGCGGCGTGCGTCTGGAAGACGGCATGGCGACGCCGGTGTACGTGGGCATCTTCGAGAAGGTCGAGCGCAACACCTGGCTGAAGATCGTCGTGGCCGAAGGTCGGCCGCACCTCATCAAGCGCCTGTGCGCGGCGGTGGGCCACCCGGTGGTGCGCCTGTTCCGTCCGGCGTACGCGGGCGTGGGCGTGGAAGGACTGCGTCCGGGCCAGCTGCGGCAGCTGAAGCTGTCGGAGGTGATGCAGCTCAACGAGGTGGCGGAGGGTCGCGCGCAGCCCGCGGAAGCGGAGATGAAGCTGCCGCCGCGTCGCCACGGGCGTGCGGCGCCGGGCTTCGACGGGCCGGACGACGACGAGACCGAGCTGTCGATGGACGACGACGCGCCGATGCCGCCGCGCAAGCCCGCGGGCAAGGCCGAGCGTCCGGACAAGAAGGCCGCGGCCGGCAAGGCGCCCACGGGTCCGAAGACGCGCGAGGCCCGGCCGGAGCGCAAGGATTGGAAGGGCGTGCAGGACGGAGGCACGCGTCCGCCGAAGTTCGCCGTGCGGGGCGCCACGCTGCCCACGGAGGACGAGGACCTGGATGACGCCGAGGTGCCGACGTTCGACGACGAAGGCGAGGAAGTGACGGAGCCGAAGGCCGAGGGTCGCCGCGGCGCTGGACGTGCCGCGGAAGGTGAGACGGGTGGTGCGCGTGCACCGCGCGGCGCCGCGGGTTTCGGCAAGTCGGGCGAAGAGCGCGCGCCTCGCGCGGGTGGTTTCGGCAAGCCCGCGGCCGGTGGTCGCTTCGGCAAGTCGGACGGTGATCGCGCGCCTCGGGCCGGTGGCTTCGGCAAGCCGGCAGGGCGCTTCGGGAGTGACGAGGGCCGTCCTCCTCGCGCCGGTGGTTTCGGCAAGCCCGCGGGTCGCGGCGGTGACGAAGGCGCTCCGCGTGGGCGTTTCGGCAAGCCGGCGCACACGGGCGCGGGTCGCGGTGGTGACGAGGGCCGTCCGCCTCGCGCGGGCGGCTTCGGCAAGCCGGCAGGCCGCTTCGGTGACGAGCGCGGCGCTCCGCGTGGGCGTCCGGCGGGTGCGGGCCGCTTCGGTGGTGACGAGGGTGGTGCTCCTCGTGGCCGTCCGGCCGGTGCAAGCCGCTTCGGTGACGAGGGTGGTGCGCCTCGGGGTCGTCCGGCCGGTGCGAGCCGCTTCGGTGGTGACGAAGGCCGTGCGCCTCGCGCGGGTGGCTTCGGCAAGCCCGCGGGTCGCGGTGGTGACGAGGGCCGTCCGCCTCGCGCGGGTGGCTTCGGCAAGCCGGCGGGCCGCTTCGGGAGTGACGAGGGTCGTGCGCCTCGTGCCGGTGGTTTCGGCAAGCCGGCGGGCCGCTTCGGGAGTGACGAGGGTCGTGCGCCTCGTGCCGGTGGTTTCGGCAAGCCGGCAGGGCGCTTCGGGAGTGACGAGGGCCGTCCTCCTCGCGCGGGTGGCTTCGGCAAGCCGGCGGGCGGTGCTCGCTTCGGCAAGCCGGACGGTGATCGCGCGCCTCGCGCGGGTGGCTTTGGCAAGCCGGCAGGGCGCTTCAGCCGTGACGAGAGTGGTCCCCGTGGTGGCGGTCGCTTCGGCAAGCCCGCGGGTGGTGGTCGCTTCGGCAAGCCGGACGGTGATCGCGCGCCTCGCGCGGGTGGCTTCGGCAAGCCGGCAGGGCGCTTCAGCCGTGACGAGGGCCGTCCGCCTCGCGCGGGTGGCTTCGGCAAGCCCGCGGGTGGCAGCCGCTTCGGTGGCGCCGAGGGCGGTGCTCGTGGCGGCGGCCGCTTCGGCAAGCCGGCCGGCGGTGCTTCGCGCGGCGAAGGCCGTCCGGAGCGTCGTGAATGGAAGCCCCGCGGCGAGTCCGCGGGCGGCGCGGGTCGTCCCGAGCGCCGTGAGTGGAAGCCTCGCGGCGAAGACGGTGGCAGCCGCGGTCCTCCGCGCGAGCGTCGCGGTGGCGTAGGCCGCACGTCGAGCGCGAGCCGTCCGGGTGACTCGGCCCGGCCCACGGGCGAGCGCATCGTGCGCGCGGGCATCCGCAAGGGTCCTCCGGAAGAGGGGGCCAGCAAGGCGCCTCGCGGAGCGTCTGATCGCTCGGCCCCACGCGGCCCCCGCCGTCCCCGCTAGAACATCCATCCTCCCGGGTCGTGCCGTCGGTGGGCGGCCCGGGGGGGCGTTGATATAACCGCCGCCTACCTCCACCGTCCGCCGCTCCGGGAGAACGATGCGAATCCGCGTGCGCCCCCTTTTCCTCGCCCTGACCCTGCTCGTCGGGTGCAACGGCAACCGGGATCAGCTCCTCGCGGAGATCCAGGATCCCCGTCCGGAGACCCGCGCGGCGGCCGTGAAGAAGCTGGCCGCCCAGAACAACGCGGACGACCTGGTCCTCTTCACCCGAGCGGCCAAGGACCTCTCCGGCATCGTTCGGGGCGAGGCCGCGGCCGCGCTCGGCGAGAGCCAGGATGCGCGCGTGGTGGACCTCCTCGGAGAGCTGCTCGAGGATCCGGACGAAGCCGTGCAGGGCCAGGCCGCCCTGGCGCTCGCGAAGGTGAAGAACGACAAGGCCAAGGCGTACCTCACGCTCCAGTACGGACGCCGGGGACGCGCCACCCGCCAGGTCATCGTCCAGGCCCTCAAGAGCGCCAACGTCCCGAACCCCATGGCGACCGTCGTCGCCGCCGAGTCCAAGGGCCTCTGGGATCGCAACCTCCTCGCCCTCACCGAAGGCGCGCTCCCCGAACGCGTGGGCGCCGCCGAGGAGCTGGGCAAGAGCGGCCGTCCCGCGGCCGTGAACCAGCTGCTCCCCATGGTGCGTGACAGCCAGGTCATCCTCGCCGCCGCCGCCGTGCGGGGCCTGGGAGACGCAGGCGACACGCGCGCCGTCGCGCCCATCGCGCTGCTGCTCGACGAGAGCTTCCCGGAGCTGCGCGAGTCCGCCATCAGCGCGCTGATGAAGCTGCAGGATCCGACGGCCGCCACGCGCCTCCAGGCCGTCGCCGTGGAGAAGAGCGCGGTGAGCCCGCTGGCCACCGACGCCATCCTGACCTTTCAGCGCACGCCCGCCACGGATGCCGCGCTGTGCGCCATCGCGCTCGACGGTGCCCGCGCCGAGGCCCTGGCCGCCGGACGCGCCATGCGCTCACGCGGCGGGTGCCCGGCGGAGCCCATCGTGGAGCGCCTCGCCAAACCGGCCTCCGCCGCGTCGGGGCTTCAGGCCGTGGCGGGGCTGGGCCCATCCGCGCAGGCGCTGCTCCCCAAGGTGACGCCGTGGCTCAACCAGCCGGACGTCACGCTGCGCACGCTCGCGGTCGAGGCGGTGACCCGCGTGGGGGACACCTCCGTGGCGCCCACGCTCCAGAAGCTCTACGAGCAGGAGATCGCCGGCATCACGGCGCTGCGCGCGGACTGGATCCCGCAGGCGCTGCCGCTGAAGTACAGCCCGGAGCTGGATCCCTCGACTCCGCGCGCGCCGGGAGCGAAGGACGACAACCGCACCGGCAAGCACGCGCAGCTCTTCGAGCGATTGCAGGCGCTGAACGCTGCCCGCGCGAAGGAGGCCGGCCGGGTCGTCGTCCCGCCGCGCGTGCCCTCGGAGCTGGGGGACGACGTGGACGCCGCGAAGCTGGAGCCGCTGGCCACGCTGCTGACCGGGCTGGGCGCGCTCAAGGCCCCCGGCTCGCTGGAGCTGCTCAAGGGCTACGCGAACGACCAGAGCCCGGCGCTGCGCGCGGCGGCGCTGGTGGGCCTGACGCACGCGGGGCCCGAGGGCGTGGAGATCGTGCGCGCGGCCCTGCTGGAGCCCGACCGCGAGCTGCAGAAGACCCTGGCGCTGGCGCTGGCGGAGCAGGGCGAGAGCGGCCAGCTCGCGCTGGTGACGTCCCTGCCGAAGATGGGCAGCGAGAAGCTGGTGGTCCTGGGAGCGCTGGCGCGCGTGGCACCTCCGCCCGCGTCGGCCTCGGAGGTGCTGCAGGGCGTGGTGAAGGAGGGTGGGGCGGAGGCGGCGGTCGCGGCGATGTTGCTGGGCCGGATGGGCGCGAAGGACGCGGTGCCCACGCTGCTCAAGGCGCTGGACGACTCCAACAGCGTGGCCCGGCGCGACGTGCTGCTGGCCCTGGGCGCCATCGGCGACGCGAAGTCGGCGGAGGTGGTGGGCCGCGACCTGTACCACGACCTTCCGGAGATCCGCGCCGCGGCGGCCACGGCGCTGCGCAAGATGAACTCGGGCATGGAGGCCGAACCGCTGGAGGCGCTCAAGGGCGACTACTTCCGCGAGGTCCGCGTCGCCGCGGGTGCCGCGCCCTTGAAGGACGACGCCCCGGTTGCGGGCGGGGCGAAGTGAATGGAGCTGCGCGAGCTCAAGGACAAGGCGACGGAGGCCTTCACGAAGGGCCGCTTCGCCAAGGCCGCCGAGCTGTACGCGGACTGCTGCCGCGCTGATCCGAAGGACCACCAGAGCCGCCTGCGCATGGGCGATGCCTGGGCCAAGGCAGGCCAGCGCGACCGCGCCGTCTCCGCCTACCAGTCCGCCGTGGAGGGCTTCGCGAAGGAGGGCTTCCTGCCGCGCGCCATCGCCGCGAGCAAGCTCATCCTCGAGCTGGATCCCTCCCACCAGGGCGTGCAGCAGATGCTCGCGGACCTGTACGCGCGCAAAGGCACGCAGGCCACGTCCCGCGCGAAGCCGAAGGACACCGCACCCGAGACACCGGCGCCCGTCACCCCGCGCGAAGCCGCCCCTCCTGTCGTCGCCAAGGCACCACCCCCGGAACCACCGGGCGCGGCCATACCCGATGACACCGAGGTGGTCCTCTCCGTCGAGGTCGAGTTGCATGTCGATCCCGAGCCCGACGCGCCCTCCGAGGCCCTGACGCCTGAAGCCACGCCGGAGCCGGAAGC
>NZ_RAWA01000458.1 GCF_003611675.1 Corallococcus sp. CA053C | reverse complement strand
GGCCGTGGAGGCGGGCGCGGGGGGAGGGGTTTTCTCCTCACGCACCTGGGCCAGCTCCTGGGCGACTCCGTAGAAGCCGCACGTCTGGCGCTGGGCCGCGAGCGACGGGGCCACGCCGCGCAGGATGTCCACCACCGCGAAGGGTCCCAGCGGAGAGGTCTCGGGTTCACCGTCCGTGAGGGCGCGGACCCGGAAGTCCTCCTCCTCGGTGAGGAGCGCGAGCGCCTCACGCACCTCTTGGGCGGGTGCGGGGGCCTTCGCGCGTCGGCAGAAGTCCGACACCGCCACGGCCACCGGCGTGGGTACGTCGTCAGGCTGCCGTCTTCTCTGCCAGGGACTGATCATGGAAAGGAAAGGTTCGGAAAAATGCTCGTTTACGAGGGCGGATGCCTCTATCTTCGCCGCCAGACAGGTGTCAATGAGCCAGTCCGACCCCAATGTAAACAGCCCATGCGCGGCGCAAGTCGAAGGCCGTGGTAGTCAGGGGAGCGGGCGCATCCTGAACACGGCAGGCGATATTGGCTTGCGGGGGCGGGCATCCCAGCCTCAACACATGTGGTGCTCCAGAGATTGCAGATGACGACCCATAGCCACGCCCACCATTCCCATGAAGAGAAGGACAAGGATGACGTGCTGGCCCGGTACATGGCCCAGCATGGCCTGAAGAGCACGCGCCAGCGCAGCCTCATCATCGACACGTTCTTCGCCGTGGGCGGTCACCTGTCGGTGGAGGAGCTGTGGAACAAGGTGCGTGAACAGGACACCAAGGTGTCCGTGGCCACCGTCTACCGGACCATGAAGCTGCTCAACGAGTGCGGGCTGGCGCACGCCCGCAACTTCGGTGACGGGCAGACGCGCTACGAGGCGGCGGCGGGGCGCGAGCACCACGACCACCTCATCTGCACCAGCTGCGGCACCATCGTGGAGTTCGAGAACGACCGCATCGAGACGCTCCAGGACGCGGTCGCGCGCAAGCACGGCTTCACGGTGACGTCGCACAAGATGGAGCTGTACGGCCAGTGCCGCGACTGCCAGCTGCGGGGCGGCCCCCCGACGACGGAGGCGTGACCCCGGTGCGGTGGCGCGCCCTGGTGGCTGCCGTGGCGGTGGGCGTGCTGTCCCTGTCCGGGTGTCACCGGGGCGGGCCGGTGGACGCGGGCCCCGCGTTCCTCCGGGCGCTGGCGCTGCCGTCGGTGGGTCCCACCCGCTACGACCCGCGCCAGCTCTCCGGGCGCGTGGTGCTGGTGTCGTTCCTGGCCACGTGGTGCTTCCCGTGTCTGGCGGACCTGCCCACGCTGGAGAACCTCCAGAAGAAGTACGGCTCGCAGGGCTTCCAGGTGGTGGCGGTGGGCATGGACCTGGACGAGGGCCGGGTGCTGGCGCCGTTCGCGGATCACTACGCCTTCCCGTACCCGGTGCTGGTGTCGGACGAGCGGATGCGCGCGGGAGAGAGCGCCTTCGGCCGGATCCGCGCGCTGCCCAGCACGGTGCTCCTGGACAAGCGCGGTCGCGCGGTGGCCGGGTGGCAGGGCGTGGAAGGCCAGGCGGACGTGGCGAAGGCGATTGAAAAGCTGCTGAAGGAGGACTGAGTTCCCGGCTGCGTTTGCGTGCCGTCCCGGGGGCTTGCTTCCGGTGCTACAGGGCTGGAGCGGAATTCTTGCGGGCAGGGGGGCCGCTGGTACCTTCGCCGGCGTTCATGACGCCTCGGCGAAAGCTCTTGATGGTGGCGGCGGTGGTGGCGGTGGCCTTGAGCCTGGCCTCGGTGGCGGACGCCAAGGGCTTCCGTCGTTACCTGCGCCTGCGGCAGGACGTGGAGGTGCTCGACGAGCGCAACCGCGCGCTGGCCGCGCAGAACGACGTGCTCCGCAAGGAGATCGCCGCGCTCCGCAAGGATCCGGCGACGCTGGAGCAGTCCGTGCGTGAGGAGCTTGGCTACGTGAAGCCGGGCGAAATCGTCATCCACCTGGAGTCGCCATGACCTCGCTGTCCTCGGTGCCCTCTCCGGCGAAGCTCGTGCGCGCGTTCTTCCGCGCCATTCCCGCAGCCGTGGCCCTGGCGACGTTCGTGCACCTGGCGAGCGGGGGCTTCCGGGGCCTGCACACGCTGGGGTGGACGGAAGCGGCGCTGGTGGTGGGGCTGCTCGTCGGCATCGGGATGGCGGCGTGGCGCCGGGCGATGCGCTCCTCGGTGGGCGCCATCATCGACCTGCGCGACGACCTGGAGCTGGGCGGCGGGCTCATCTCCGCGGCGTTCATCGTGGTGGCGATTGGCGGCGGGGAGCTGTTCCCCATCGTCTACCTGTTGATGGCGTTCCTGGTGGCGTTCCTGCCGCGCAACGCGGGCATGACGCTGCTGGGCGTGGCGCTGGTGTACGACGGGCTGGTGACGCTGGGCGGGCCGGTGGTGAACCTCACCGGCTTCCTGATGCACACGATGTTCCTGGCGCTGTTCGCGGGGCTGTACCACCTGGTGCTGTCGGCGCGGATGGCGGTGGCGAAGCGGGCGGAGACGGACGCGGTGCAGAAGCGCATCCGCGAGGTGGAGGAGCGCGCGCGCACCTTCCGGCTGGTGAGCTCCGGGACGCAGGACAGCTTCAGCGGGATGAGCTCCGACGAGAAGTGGCTCGTCGCTTCGGTGAAGGAGATTGAGGGCGCGGTGCACGCGGCGCTGGAGATCGCGGAGACGGGCCTGCGCACGGACACCTGCGCGGCGTTCCTGCTGACGTCGGATGACCGGAGCCTGAAGCTGTACGACTGCCGCTCGCCGACGGAGCGGGTGCAGCGTGAGAAGTTCAACGCGGGCGAGGGCATCATCGGCGGGGTGTTGAAGCGCCGAGCGCCGGTGCGGATGAACTCGCCGCAGGGATTGAAGGGCGTCACGTACTACGAGAGCGGCGGTCCCACGGTGCAGGCGCTCCTGGCGGTGCCCATCCTGGAGGGCAGCGGGCTGGTGCGTGGCGTGCTGGTGGCGGACAAGCTGAAGAACGAGCCGTTCACGGACCAGGACGAGAAGCTGCTGACGACCATCGCCGGTGAGGTGTTGCGCTCCATCGAGGTGGAGCGGGTGATGAGCTACATCCGCAAGACGCGCGACGAGAAGGACCGGTTCTTCCGGGCCATCGAGGAGCTGAACCGCGCGGGCAGTCCGGACCAGGTGTTCGTGGCGGTGCTGGAGTCGACGCGGCAGTTGGCCGGGTTGGACTTCTGCGCGGTGACGCTGGTGTCGGAGCAGGAGGGCAAGCGGGTGCACCGCGTGGTGCGGATGACGGGCGTGACGGCGCAGGGCAAGGCGCTGGAGGGCCGCACGTT
Source organism: Corallococcus sp. CA053C (assembly GCF_003611675.1). Taxonomy (GTDB): domain Bacteria; phylum Myxococcota; class Myxococcia; order Myxococcales; family Myxococcaceae; genus Corallococcus. The sequence continues at coordinate 3,972 of NZ_RAWA01000458.1, read as the reverse complement.
CCCGGACAACAACGGCCTGGTGGCGAACGTGGTGCGCTACGGGGCGCCGTTGCCGGGGCGGGACATCAAGGCGATGGACCGCCAGGTCATCTTCGACGAGGAGACGCAGGTGCGCGGCCTGGGTGCGCTGAAGATCTTCCCGCTGGTGGCGGGTGACCGCATCCTGGGCACGCTGGTCGCGGGGTCGCGCAAGAAGGCGGCGTTCGAGCAGGACGTGCTGCGGATGATTGAAGTCATCGCCATCCAGGCGGCGCAGGCGGTGTTGCGCGCGCAGCTCTACGAGCAGATGGAGAAGATGGCGACGACGGACGGCCTCACGGGGCTGCTCAACCACCGCACGTTCCAGTCGCGGGCGGACGAGATCCTGGCGCAGGCGCGCCGGTACAACCGCAAGTGCTCCATCGTGTTGACGGACGTGGACCACTTCAAGAACGTGAACGACACGTACGGGCACCCGACGGGCGACCAGGTGCTCAAGGGCGTGGCGCGCATCATCAAGACGCTGGCGCGGGACACGGACGTGGTGGCGCGCTACGGCGGCGAGGAGTTCGTGATGGTGATGCCGGAGACGGACGCGCACGGCGCGAAGGTCATCGCCGAGCGGATCCGCGAGGCGGTGATGGCGGAGGTGTTCCAGACGGAGATGGGCCCGCTGCGCATCACGATGTCGCTGGGCATCTCCACGTTCCCGGACAACGGGCAGGAGAAGCAGCAGCTCATCGACCTGTCGGACCAGTGCCTGTACCACTCGAAGCGCAACGGCCGGAACCAGGCCGTGACGGTGGCGCAGATGCAGGGCGGCCGGAAGCTCCAGGCGGTCGCGGAGTAGGGCGGTTCAGTCAAGGTCCGCGAGCTGCCCTTCGGCGAGCTCGCGGTAATAGGGCACGACCTCTACGGCGAGCACGTCCCGCAGCTGCTGGCGCGCACCGTCCAGGTCGCCCTGGTCGCGCAGGCGGTACATGCGGTGGAGCGCGTCTCCTAGACGTCGGGAACCCTCGGTGACGCGCTGGCGCATCTCGTGGAGGAGTGCCATCGCGGCCTCTGGAGTGCGCAGGCCCGCTTCCACCTCGGAGTCGGTCATGGCCAGGGAGGGCCCCGCCCGTCGCAGCAGCGCGCGCAGGGGCTCGTCCAGGGCCATGGTTCCGCCTTGCTGGACCCGGGTGTCGAGCGTGCGGAGTTGGTGCCAGTCGCCTTCGAGATCTTCGACCATTGATGCAGCACCGTCCTTCACACGAAGCTAAGGCACCTTCCGGACACGCTCCACGATGAGCCCGATTCCCCTCGCCGTCACCACCAGCACGAAGACGGATGTGCCCACGGTGCGCGAGGCGCGGGCCGTGGCGCAGCGGTGGAACCTCCCGTTCCTCCCGCGCCGCTCCAGCGAGGGCATCGCGCCGTGGCTCGGCACGAAGGTGGACGCGCTGCTCGTGGTGGGCGGCGATGGCGTCACGCTGTGGGAGCCCGAGGGCTCGTTCTCCTTCCACGCGGGCATGGCGCACCTGCGGCGCATGCGGCTGCGGCAGGGCCAGCGGGACGACACGTTCCTCAAGCTCGCGGAGCTTGCCCCCGGGGATGCCGTGCTCGACTGCACCCTGGGTCTGGGCCAGGACGCGCTGGTGGCGTCGCTCGCCGTGGGACCGGAGGGCAGGGTGGTGGGCCTGGAGAAGAGCCTGTCCCTGTGCGTCGTCGCCGCGGAGGGACTCCGGCGCTACGACCGGGGCGCGGACTCCTGCGCCATCGAGGTCCACCACGCGGACGCGCACGCGTACCTGAAGACCCTGCCCGCGAAGTCCTTCGACGTCGTCTTCTTCGACCCGATGTTCGCGAAGCCGAAGAAGGCCCAGCCCGCGTTCGACGTCCTGCGCCGCTTCGCGGAGCACGCGCCCCTCACCTCCGAAGCGCTGGAGGAGGGGAGGCGTGTCGCGCGCCGCTGGGTCGTCGTGAAGGGCGCTCGGCACACCGACGACCTGCACAAGCTGGGAATCGAACCCGCGCCCACGTCGCGCTTCAGCGACGTCATCTGGGGACGCCTGCCCGCGTCCCCATAGGCCTGCCGCTTCCTACTGATCCGAACCCTTCGGAGGCCCTTCGCTCCCCAGCGGGGACAGCTTGCTCGACAGCGCACCGGCCTGCTCATGCGCCATCAAGTCTCGCGGTGAGCGGTAGTACTGCATCGGCGAGTGGTGCAGGAAGTTCGACACGCGGCTCGTGTACAGGCACGCGTACTGCTCCACCTGGTAGCCGAAGCGGCTGTTCTCGTTGCCTTCCTTGAACAGCAGGCCCCAGTACGGATTGAAGCCCTCCTCCACGTCGCGCTCCAACGTGTCCGCGATGCCGTTCGTCGCCTTCAACGACTTGCGCAGCTTCTCCAGCTCCGCCTTCGTCTTCTTGCGCAGCTCCTCCGCCTCCAGCCGCTCCGCCTCCGGCAGCTCCCCGCGCTCCAGCCTGCGCTCCAGCGAGTTCAACACCGTCTTGCGGTGGTTCACCTCGTCGTCCAGCCGCGCGCGCGTCAGCTCCACCTCCGACAGCGTGTCGATGTCCGTGCGCCGTCCGTCCGTGTAGGTGATCTCGTCTTCGATCTCCTGCACCACCATGCACGTGCGCCACAGCGACGACTTCTTCGACTTCAGGATGTCGCCGTAGATGTGGTCGCCCACGTAGAGGATGTTCTCGCCCCGGTAGCCCGTCATCTCCTCGAACTGGGGCAGGTTGCCGCCGGAATACACCGTGCCGCGCTCCAGCGACTTCGCCTCGCCCACCACCTTGCCCTCCTCCGTCGTCGAGTCCAGCTCCAGGAACGGCCGGCTCTCCGTGAAGAACGCCGGCTTGCCCGCCGCCGTCACCGTGAAGTCGAAGTAGTTGCGCCAGCTCGGGTACTCCGGGAGCTGCCCGTCCAGCAGGTAGCGCATCACCGCGTTCGTGTAGTCCCACGCGGAGTTCGTCAGCAGGAACAGCCGCTTCCCACCCGAGCGCAGCTTGTGCAACGCCGGTCCCAGCTCCGGATCCAGGAACACGTAGCGCGACAGGTCCTTGCGGATCTCCCGCTTGAGCGAGTTGTCCCGGTGCACCGTGTCGATGGCTTCCCGGATGTCGTCGTAGAGCTTGCCGTAGTTCACGGTGTGCCCCAGCGACTCCATCAACTCGATGATGCCGGAGAACAGGCACGTCTCCGGCAGCGCGAACAGCGTGTCGTTCCACGCGAACTGCGGGTTGCGCAGCCGCACGCGCTTGTTGCGGTACAGCTCCTTCCACGCCTCGCGCTTCAGCGGCCGCAGGCCGTGGTACGCGCGCCCCACGTGCCCGAAGCGATCCATCTTCAGGACGTTGCCGTTCACCCGGTCCACCGCCAGGCCGCGCATCACGAAGTGGTGGTCGTAGAGCAGGCCGCCGACGAAGGTCGGGTAGCCGTACTCGCTGATCAGCTTCGCGATCGTCATGTCGAACGACAGCTGCTCCAGCCGGCGCATGTGGTAGATGGCCAGCGTGTAGTCCATGTCGAAGCCGATCAGCTCGACGTGGTCCATGCGCAGGTTGCGGTTGACGAACACCTCCCGCGCGCGCGGCACCTGGGCCGTGGGCGGACGCGGCGTGCTGAGCAACCGGCCGAGCACCTCGTCGTTGAGCAGCTCCCGGGCCCGCAGCGAGGCCTCGGCGGCGCGCTCCCGGTGGATGGAGGAACGGAAGCTCCCGTGCAGCGGATCCACGGAGGGTCCGCCCGGGATGGGCTGGGCAGGAGAGAGAATGGGCGACACGGGACCGCAAGACATAACACGCGGAGCCCCCTGCCGCCGCGTCCTTGCGGGCTTCCCACGGGGCTGGCACGCTCTGCCTCCGATGCGCTCCCCACGTCCATCCCCGGCCTCCGCCGAGGACCTCCACGCGCGCCTGTCCGCACGGATCGCCGCGCTGGAGGACCGGGTGCGCCGCCTGGAAGCCCGCCTGCTCCTGGAGGCACGCAAGCCTCCCCCCGTC
>NZ_RAWA01000457.1 GCF_003611675.1 Corallococcus sp. CA053C | reverse complement strand
GGGATGTTGTCGTCGTCGCCGGACGACGGCGAGATTCCGCCCCCCGGCGACGACGACAACATCCCCTTCTGAGCCGAGCGGCGCGCTGAAATCCGATGTCTCCTGCCCTCCGTAGAAGGAGGGCAGGGCCCTGCCAGCAAGTCATCCGTTGACATCGGGTGCTCAATGGCAGACACCCCGGGTGTCGCCCCTGTTGCACTCGGCGTGAAGGTCACTTCGCGTGTGGTTCATTCCACGCGGAATGCTTCACTCCTGAAGCGTCCTCTATCTCACGGATTTCCCAGGCCCCCGGGCCCCTTTCCACTCCCGGTATGCTTCACTGGTGATGCGGATTCAGGAGGGAAGACCGTCTTTCCAGGGGTTTAGCGACTGGCCTGAAACGTGCTGTGGAATCAGCCCTGCCCGGGAGTACCTCCCGACTGCAAGGCAGTGTGACCACGAGGCCTCGAGAAATGACCGAACGGGTTTGTGTGGTGGGAGCGGGGGCTTTTGTTCCAGCGCGGACCATCAGCAACGAGCGCATTGCTCGAGCCATCCCCGGCTGGTCCGCGGAGCGTATCGAGGAGAAGATCGGCATCCGCGAGCGTCGGTTCCTGTGGGACTTCGACGACGAGACGGGCCGGGCGATTCCCCCTCCGGACGATGTGGTGGGCCGCTTCTACCCGGCGACGAACACGGACATGTGCGAGGTGTCGCTGCGCCAGGCCCTGTCGCGGGGCGGGGTGGACGCGAAGGAACTGGACGCGCTGTTCGTGGTGACGTGCACGCCGGACGCGCCGCACTTCAACCACGACGCCATGGCGCTGCACGAGCGGCTGGGGATGCGCGAGGACGCGTTCGCGCTGGTGGTGGACGACGGCTGTGGCGGCACGCCGTACGTGTTGGACCTGGCGCGCAAGATGATGGAGGGCGGCCGCTTCCGCACGGTGGCGGTGGTGGCCTCGGCGTTCACGTCGCCGCTGCTCAACCGCGAGGTCTACACGGACGAACTGCCGCCCACGCTGGGCCGGCCCAAGGCGCTCAACGCCTACCTGTCCATGTATGTCTTCGGGGACGGCGCCGGCGCGGTGGTGCTGCGCTCGCAGCCCGGTGAAGAAGACGGCCCGGGCATCCTCTCCTCCTTCTCCGGCAATGCGTACGCGGAGCTCGTGTCGCGCCGGGGCGGCGGCATGCTGAAGCTGCCCTATCAGCCAGGGCGGACGCGGCCGTCGGACCTGGCCTTCGTGGTGGATGGCTTCAAGGTCGCGCGCAGCTATCCGGAGTACATGCAGAAGTGCCTGGACGCGGTGACCACGCCGGCCCTGCGCGAGCAGGTGAAGCGCTACTACTTCCACCAGCCGAACAAGCGCGTGATGGACTCGTTCGTGAGCCGGGCGGGCCTGCCGAAGGAAGCCGTGGCCTGCAACGTGGATCGCATTGGCAATACATCCGCGGCCGGGATGCTGATCCTCTTGTCCGAGGACCTGGAGGCGGGTCGCGTAGCACTCGGGAGTGGAGAGCTGGTGGTGGTGGCGGCGGTCGGCGCCAACGTTCATTATGGCGCCCAACTCGTGCGCCTCTAGCGCGCGCGGGCATTCATCTCCTCCCCCCCGGAGATTCCCCCCTCTATGAGTGAACAACGCAAGGATGCGGTAGGCCTGGATGCGGCACGGGCCCTGGACCTGGAGAAACGTCTCGCCCTGACGACCCCCGACGACACGGCCCGAGGCATGTTCTTCAACGGAGCGCTGAACGCGGTGCGCATCCTGGGCGGTGACGCGGCGGTGGAGCGGTGTCTGGCTTCGGTGCCGGAGAAGAAGTTCGTGGACTTCTTCAACTACCCCGTCTCGGGCTTCCTGAAGCTGGCCTTCACGGGCGCGCAGTTGATGGGGCCGCAGCTCGGCGGCTTCGACGCGATGTTGCGCAAGATGGGCACGCAGGCGACGACGGACTTCCTGTCGTCGGCGGCGGGCAAGACGCTGCTGCTGCTCGCGGGAGACAGCCCGAAGCGCCTGGTGACGAACCTGCCCACGGGCTACCGCGCGGCGGTGAGCTACGGCGAGCGAAGCGTGGAGTGGACGGGAGAGCGCTCCGGCAAGCTCCTGATGAAGCGCGACTTCATGCCCCCGCCGTACCACGAGGGCGTGCTTCAAGCGGTCATCGAGGCGCTGGGCGCCCGGGGCGTGCAGGTGCACGGCAAGCAGACCGGACCGGTGGACACCGAGTACACGGTGTCCTGGCAGTAGCCGCCGCACGCGGTCTCCAGCAGACGGGGAGGGCCACATGGCGCAGGAGCAGGCAGGGACCGCGGTGCGACTGCAGTCAGGCAACGAGTGGGTGTATGCCTTCCGCTCGCAGGAGGACGCCGCGTCACCCCCGGATCCGGCGGTGTGCGCGGCGGCGCCGTTCGAGCCCACGGTGAAGTTGGGGGCCGGCCTGTACGTGCCCGTCCACCGGGTGGTGGAGGGCCGGTCCGTGGCGGACGGCTACGAGCAGGTGGGCACGGCGACGGCCTGCTTCCGGCTGACGGACCGGACGTTCGCCCCGGGCACGCGGGTGCCCTTCTACGCGCGCTTCCTGCTGCCGGTGGGCGCCTTCACGGCGTCGGGTGAGTGCACACTGGTGAGCAACGACCAGCCCCAGGCGGGCGTGGTGCTCGCGGGCGGCGCGCTCAAGCTGGTGGAGGTGCCCCCGGGCTTCGTGGGCGGGGTGCTGTCGAACCTGAGTGTGTTCAACCCGCTCAAGCTGCCCGGCTTCGCCACGGGCTCCTACTACACGCTCTACACCTTCCGGAGTGAAGGCCTCGCCCGCCCCTGAATCGCGCCTCCGGAGCGGACAAAGCATGTCGGGGTTGCCTGGGAGGATACGTCCCTGGGGAGGCCGCGAGGCCCGGGCATCCGAAGCCGTCACGAGGGGGACGTATGGAAGGCAGGTGGAAGCAACTCTACGAATCGCTCGGCTACCGTCCGCCGGCGAGCGCGCAGCCCGCGCCATCCGAGGCTGTGCCAGCAGTGCCCGACACGGACCTGCCCGTCCTGGGTCCCGAGGAGCTGGAGGCCCTCCGGGCCGCCTTCCTGAAGGAGCCGGAGGACGTGCTGCGCTGGACGGAGACCGGGCTGGGCGCAAGGGTGACGGTGGGTGCGTTCGTGGAGGTGCTGCAAGAGCTCGAGCTGCTCTTCACGGACCCGGGCCAGCTGCAGGAGCGCCTCGACGCCACGGAACGCCACGCGCGGAGGGGCACGGGAGGGTTGCCCGCTGACTTCACGTTCCCGTTGATGACGGAGGAGATTCCCATCGACCCCACCCGCACGCGCTTCGAGCCGCGGTCGGACCTGCGAGGGTGGCTGCTCTTCAGCGGGCCGCTCTGGCTGGAGCAGGGCGCGGCGTCGAGGCAGGCCCCGTTCCGCTGGCACTTCGGGTCGAAGAGCCGCTTTCTCTATCCACTCCGCGAGCCGGCCCCGGGGCAGCCGGTGGAGGTGGCGCTCTTCGGGGACTTCGGCACGGGCGAGTACGCCTCGAAGTACCTCGCCCGCCAGCTCGTGATGCGGGGCGAGCGCCTGGACTGCGCGGTGCATCTGGGAGGCGTCTTCTACGCGGGCCGGCAGGGCGAATTCGACGCGCACGTGGCGGAGCCCCTGGAGCCGCTGCTCGCGACGACGACGCTGCTGACCCTGAACGCGGCGCCGGAGATGCGCTCGGGTGCGGGAGCCTACCTGCGCTACCTGGACGAGCGGCGGGGCGCGGGCCGCCGCCACCCCCAGGAGGGCAGCTACTTCTGCCTCGCCGCGGAGCGCTTCCAGCTCATCGGCCTGGACACCGCCTGGTTCGAAGCCGGCCGTCACAAGGAGCCCGCACTGCTCCAATGGCTGGAGCAGCGGCTGTCGGAGGGGCGCAGGAGGGGCGCGATGAACATCCTCCTGAGCCACGCGGCCCCCTACGGATCGGACCCGCGGCACCTGTCCCCCCTCGTCTCGGAGGACCTGAAATCACTCGTCCTGGAGCGCGAGTGGGTGGACCTGTGGTGCTGGGCCGGAGCCCAGGGCGGGGCGCTCTACGACCGGGCCCCCGGGCTGCCCTTCCTGGGGGCCAGCCTGGGCCACGGGGGCTTCCCCTACGAGCGGAAGGACGCCCCCGAGCACCCGGTGGCACCGGTCCGCTTCTTCGAATCCCGGCCGCGCTTCCCCGAATGGACGGGCGTGCGCCAGGACCGGGGCAATCACGGTCACGCGACGTTGTGGCTGCACGCCGACGGCACGGCGGCGCTGCGCTACACGGACTGGATGGGCGAAGTGCGCTGCGAGGCCACCCTGGCGCGCCAGGGCCCCCGAGGACCGGTGATGCTGAAGCAGCTCGACGTGGGCGGGTGACTCAATCCCCCTGGATGCCGCGCTCGCGCATGTACTTGCGCAGGCCCGCGGCGCCCTGGGCGCGCACCTTGTTGTGCAGGAGCGGCGTCCATCCGAGCGCGAACCCCACGGGCCCCAGCGCCTGCCGCGACCACGTCCAGAAGGGGAAGTGGTCGGTGTGCCGGATGATTTTCCCGTCGGCGAACTCGAACTTCGCGTCGATGCGGTTGAGGACCTTCCGGCCCGTCTGGCTGAACGTGTAGCGCGCGTCCCAGTGGGCGCGGCCGGTGCGGTCATCGGCCTGGACGTCGCTGAAGGTGAGCTCCAGGTCCTTGCCGCGCTCCAGCAGCATGCGCCACATGGAGGTGGCGCCCGCGTAGCGCAGGCCCTGGAAGACCGCGTCGTTGAACTCCACGTTCGGGTGGTAGCAGGCGGCCATGCCGTCCGCGTCGCGCCGTTGGAAGGCCGAATAGAAGTCGGTGATGAGCTGGGAGTGCGGGTGCATGGCCGGGGTGTAGCAGACCGGCCCGCCTTCGCGCTCGGTGCGGCCCGTCAGACCGCCGGTGCGCGGGAAGTGCTGAGCAATGGGGCGGTGCATGGCAAGATGCGGGCGCATGGCTCGCGACATCGTCATCTGGCCCCACAAGGTTCTCACCACGTCCACCCAGCCCGTGACCGACTTCGGTCCGGCGCTCGAAAAGCTCCTCGAGGAGATGGCGGAGGCCATGGCGGAAGCCAAGGGCATCGGCATCGCGGCCAACCAGGTCGGCGAGCCCCTCCGGGTCGCCATCGTCGGGAGGGAGGACGGCACCTCGTTCGAGATCGTGAACCCGCGGATTCTGTCGAAGCAAGGGGACACGACGCTGGAGGAGGGCTGCCTGTCCGTGCCGGACGTGTGGGAGAAGTGCCCCCGCGTCGAGCGCGTGAAGGTCCGCTTCCAGGACAAGAAGGGCGAGTGGCACGAGCTGGAAGCCGAAGGCCGGCTCGCGCACGTCCTCCAGCACGAGATTGACCACCTGGACGGCCACGTCTTCGTGGACCACCTCTCCAGCCTCAAGCGCGGCCTCATCCTGGAGCGCATGCGCAAGCTGCAGAAGTCCATGGCCCGCCGGAAGGAAGAAGCCCCGGCCTCAAGCCGGGACGCCAAGGGCTCGAAGCGCTCCTAGCCGGACGCGAAAGGCGGCGGACCCAGGGGGCGCGCTACGCTCGACCGCATGGAATCGAGCGCCGTGCCCCGCCAGGTCCAGACCTTCCGCGAGGAGTACCGGGCCCAGGCCATTGGCCCGGGCTATCGGGGCTGGGCCCACTTCGCCTTCACCAGCCTCGTCTGCCTGGGAGGCATCGCCCTGGCGCTGGGAAGGGTGGAAGCGGTCCGGACCTGGGAGCTGCTGGGAGTCCCCTGCGTGGTGGCGCTCGCGAACGGGGTTGAATTCCTCGGCCACCGCGGCCCCATGCACCACCCCAGAAGAGGACTGCGCCTCCTCTTCGAGCGCCACACCGTGCAGCACCACCGGTTCTTCACCCACGAAGCAATGGCCTACGAGTCCAGCCGGGACTTCAAGATGGTGCTCTTCCCGCCCGTGCTGCTCCTCTTCTTCCTGGGAGCGGTCGCCACCCCGCTGGCGGCCCTCTGCTTCCTCCTGGTGTCCGCCAACGCCGGCTGGCTCTTCATGGCCACCGCCCTCGGCTACTACCTCGCGTACGAGTGGGTGCACTTCAGCACGCACCTGCCGAGAGACCACTGGAGCGCCAGGCTGCCCGTCGTGAGGTTCCTGAGGAGGCACCATCAGGTGCACCACGACCCGAGTCGTATGGGCCGCTACAACTTCAACATCACCTTTCCCCTCGCGGACACGCTCTGGGGCACACGGTGGAAGCAGAAGCGCGAGCAGCAGCGCCGCCCCGCTGGATGAGGGGCAGGCAGTGCGCCTGGGAGAGGGGGCGTGGAGAGAAGAAACGATGTCCCCGGGGTTCTCTCGAAGGAACTCGGTGCGCATATCCTCAGCGCCTCCGACGGAATGATCAGGCCGGATCAATCAGGGTTTGACGTCTCCGAATCGAAGCGTTAGAGACTGTCTCCCCGCGCAACGGACCGGTGCCCCAGGGCTTCGGAGCGCTGCACGGGGAAGGAAGAAAAGGGTCGACGAAGGTTGTTGACCCCGAACGCGGCGCAGAGATAGAAGCCGCGCCCCGCCCAAACGGATCCGACGGAAGAGAGTCGGACGAGTGAGCGGGCAGCAGTAAGGGTCGACACTAAAAATGTTGATCAGCAGAAGGGCGGTGGTAGAAGCCGCCTCCCTCGACGAAGCGGGCAGCAAACGCGGACGTCGGAAGCAGCAAAGAGCCAAGCCGAAAGGGTTGACTCTGAAGTGCGCGGTGGTAGAAGCCGCGCCCCCGACGAAAGCGAGCAGTCAGCGCGAACGTCGGAAGCAGCAAAGAGCCGAACCGAAAGGGTTGACTCTGAAGTGCGCGGTGGTAGAAGCCGCGCCCCTCACCCGGAAGCCCGCGCACTGGCGCGGAAGGTACTTCTGGGAGAGGTGTAGCGCCGACAAGAAAATAGGGCAGTCAACAAGCGAGTTGACAGCAAACGCGGCGAAGAGATAGAAGCCGCGCCCCACCGAAAAAAAGTCCGGAAGGCAACAGGCGGACGAGAAGCGGTGAGGAAAGCTGAAAACGAGCGGTTGACAGGGAAGGCGGCGAAGAAGTAAAAGCCGCTCCCCTTCGAAAGAAACGGCGGAAGTCACTGGACGGCGCCGAAGAAATCGAAGAAGCCCGCAGGACGCAAAAGCGAAGTTGACAGCAGATGCGGACTGAAATAGAAGCTGCAACCCCGCCGGTTGAAAAGAAGCCGGCAAGCAGCGAGAAGCAACGCTAGCAAAAGTCGCGAAGCAGGACAAGCGGCTCGGTCTTTGAAAACCAAATAGCAAGCCCAAGTAGATATGGATTGCGGAAACCCGCAGTCAATTTTTTGAGGGCGCTTTCACCCAAACTGCAGCGCT
>NZ_RAWA01000456.1 GCF_003611675.1 Corallococcus sp. CA053C | reverse complement strand
GGGTGGGGGTGCTCATCGTCACCGACACGCTGCCGCAGGACCTGGTGGCGAAGCTGTCGCGCGTGCCGTTCCTGGCCATCGACCCCGCGCCCAAGCCGACCCTGGCCGGCCGCCCCGTCCTGCAAGGCCCGACGACGTCCGTGGTGGGCGCGCTCGCCGCGGTGCCGCGCGCGGAGGACCTGATGCAGATGGGCTCCCTGAAGCAGCGCTTCGCGGCGGGGCCGGTGCTGAACCGCTCGCTCACCGTGACGCCCCAGGTCTTCGTCCCCGCGCAGAGCGCCAGCACGGCGGCGTCGCGCTACCTGGCCGCGTCGGACGCGCTGCTCCAGCCCGCGCTCGTGGACTTCCTGCTCAAGCCCATCCCCATCCTGCCGCGCCCCCCGGTGAGGGCGCAGCGGGGCGTGCAGGTGGAGGGCAATGACATCACCGCGCGGGGCCCGGCGCTGATGGTCCTGGGCAACGGCGGGGCCATCATCTCCACCGCGGTGTCCGGCAACGAGCTGCGCAGCCAGGGCGGCGTGGGCGCGGTGTACCTGCGCCGCACGGACTCCACCGTCTTCAGCGGCAACCGGTGCCAGTGCCTGGACGCGGTGAACGTCGTCGTCGTGCGCATGGAGCGCGCGCCGCTGACCTTCACCGGCAACGTGGTGCTGGGCGCGGAGACGGTGACGCCGCCCCCGCCGCTGGTGCGCCCGCCGTGGACGCTGCCGTCCACCTCGCTGACGCTCCAGATTCCGGTGGGCGGCGGCTCCACCCTGGGCGTGCCGTTGAACCAGGAGCTGCTGCTGGGCGGCCTCCAGCGCCGCCGCGACGTGGCGAGCGACGCCTTCTCCACGCTGCTGTCGGAGCTCGTCACCGCGCCGGCCATCGGTGGGAAGGCGGAGGGAGGCCCCCAGGAAGCGGCGGGCGCGGAGGTTGCCCGCCGTGCCGTGGTGGACAACGCCACGATGGAGGACGTCCGGTCGCGGCTGCCCGCGGGCCTGGACCTGCGCATCAGCGCGCGGACGCTCTACGGCATCGCGGTGACGAAGGACGACTCGCCCACGGCCGCGCTGCGCGCCCTGGTGGACCGCGTGGCGCTCTACGTGGACGCGCCGGAGAGCGTGAAGGGCCACGTGCGCTCCGTGCTGGCCGCGGCGGATGGCGACCCGAAGAAGGCCCTCCAGCTCGTGGACAAGAGCGTGCTCGGCATCGACTCGGCGGCGCCCACCGTGAAGGAGAGCATCCTCAACGTGTCGGTGCTGCACGAGGTGCTGGCGGACTCGTTCTACAGCGGCGGCGGCACGGGCTCCAAGCCGGTGCAGGAGGCGACGGTGAACATCCTGCCGGTGCCCGAACCGGATCCGCACGCCCACTCCGTCATCATCCTGGGCGGCTCGCGCGTGGCGGCCGTCGGCAACGCGACCACCTCCGGCGTCCACGTCCAGGAAGCCGACGCCGTCGTGCAGCTCAACCCGTAGCGCGCGAGGACCCCCACCATGCCTGACGCCTTCGCCCTCAGTGGCCGTGTCGCCCTCCAGCGTGAAGCGCTGCCCGAGGTCACCCTCTCCACCACGCCGGACACGCTGGACGCGAAGGCCGCGGCGCTGGCGAAGCTCGCCGGCACGCAGGTGAAGCTGGGCCTGGACCTGACGGTGCTCCAGGCGATGGACGTGCGCATCTCCCGTCTGCCGCCCGTGCCGCCCGCGCCGGTGACGCTCCAGGACCTGGTGCGCACCGCCCGGCGCAGGCTCGCCGCCGAGCGCCAGCGTGAGGTGGGCGCCTGGGTGGATGCGCGCTCGAAGCTGGCCACGCGGCTCGTGCTGGCGCTGGAGGACTGATGCGCAAGCTGCTCGAAGCCAGCATGGGGCAGCGCTGCTACCTCTTCACCACGCTCGGCCAGGTGTACGTGGGCCTCGTGGTGGAGCTCATCGACGACGTCGTCCACCTCACGGGGCCGGACGGCACCACGCCTGTGTACATCAACCTCTCGGATGTCTCCGGCGTGCGCCAGTACGACGAGGACAATGATTTGGGGAGCGCGCGATGATCGAACAACTCCTGCAACAGCTCATCGAACGGACGGAGAGCCGCTACTTCGGCAAGTACCGCGGCTACGTCACCAACGTGCAGGACCCGCTGAACCTGGGCCGCATCCAGTGCGTGGTGCCCCGGCTGATGGGCGACGTCGCCACCGGCTGGGCCATGCCGTGCACGCCCTACGCGGGGCCTGATCAGGGCCTCTTCGTGGTGCCGGACGTGGGCGCGGGCGTCTGGGTGGAGTTCGAGGGAGGCGACCTGTCCCAGCCCATCTGGAGCGGCATGTGGTGGGGCCAGCCGAAGCTCTCCGACCTGGGCCAGCCGGACTCCACCGCGCGCGTGGCGCCGGACGTGAGCGAAGTGCCAAAGCATGACTACCCGCCGCAGACGGCGGTGCCGGGCGTGCGGATGCTCAAGTCCGCCACGGGCCACTACATCGTCCTGGATGACCGGCCGGACTCCGCGCGCGTGGAGATCCACGACCGGCAAGGCAACCGCATCATCCTGTCGGCGGAGGGGTTGGATCAGCTCATCAGCAACGAGCGCACGGTGAACGAGGGCAACCGCTCCGCGGAGGTGGACGGCGACGACCGGCTGGAGGTGGGCGGGCTCCAGGACGAGACGGTGGACGGCAGCCACACGCGCACCGTCGGCGGGGACGTGACGCTGAAGGTGACGGGCTCGCTGACGGAGAAGGTGGAGGTGGCGGGGTACTCGCGCGTGGTGGGGGGCACGGGCCTGAAGGAGACGGTGGGGGGCCCGCGCGAGGACCGCATCCAGGGCAGCCACACGCGCAACGTGTCGGGCGCGTCGCAGGAGACGGCGGTGGGCGGCTTTGGCGTGACGTCCGGCGGCAACGTGCAGCTCGCCGCGGGCAAGGCGGTGAAGGTCGCCGCGACGATGCCGGACATGCCGGGCCCCTCGCTCAACGCCATCTCCATCGACGCGCTGATGGGCAACGTGTCCATCAACACCATGCTGGGCATGTGCCAGGTGGGCGGCATCTCCGCGGTGTCGCCGATGGTGCTGGGGGACGGGCTGGCCATCCACTTCACGATGCTGGCGCAGATCCTCAAGGCGGTGAACCCGATGACGGTGGCCGCGTACGGGCCCCTGCTGGACGTGTGGGCCGCGATGACGCCGATGCTGGACTGGTCCTACTTCGGCTTCGTCAAGCGCATGCCCATCGGGTGACGCGATGAAGGCCCCTGATTGGAGTCCGCTGGACGCGAGCGTGCTGCGGGAGCGGCTGGAAGAGGTGAAGGCCCTGCTGCTCCAGGCAGCGGCGGTGGGCGTGGCCCAGGACGCCGACCGGCTGGAGAAGATGATGGAGCTGGAGCAACGCACCCGGGAGGACGCGCGTGGCCGACCCCACCGACGCCGCTTTCGCTGAGCTCCACAGCGCGCTGGAGGTCTGCTGCAAGGAGCTGGCGCAGGCGCTGGATGAGGCCGAGGGCGGCGACGGCACCGGCACGTCCGGAGGCGCCGCGGGAGGCCCGTCCTGGAGGCCGTTGGTGCTCGCGGCGCCGCCGGGGTTGGAGCAGCTGGTGGGCATCGTCAAGCCGCCGCTCCAGGTCATCATCGCGGTGCTCCAGTTCGTGCAGGCGCTGCTCCAGGCGCTGTCGGCCATCCTGCTGGGGCTGCCGGATCCATTCCGGGCGCTCATCCTGGCGGCCTACGCGCTGCTCAAGGACATCATCGACGACCTGCTCAACGCGGGCGCGTACCTCTACGCGGACGCGCCGGGCATCGGCCCCACGGAGACGAACCTCGCGGAGACGGGCTTCATCCCGGACCTGCCGAAGGACTTCAAGGCGGGGAACGCGCTGGAGCGACCGCCGGTGACGCCGGACGCCTTCTCGCGCTGGGCGGGCCGGTTCGTCGCGTCCTTCGATGATCCGGGCGACGACGCGCGCCCCACGGTGACAGACGGCGCGCCGGTGCAGGCGGTGTTCATCGTGATGGCGGCGCCGTCGCTGGACGCGCTCCGGCAGGCGCTCTACCTGATGGGCAAGCTGTTCAACATCAGCGCGTTCAAGAAGGCGTTCGAGAAGTACCCCAAGGGAGCGTTGGATCCGCGCCGCAGCCGGGCGCGCGGCAGGTCGGTGAAGCCGGACTGGAAGTCGGCGCGCATGCGCGACCTGTTCCCGGACCTGGAGAAGCTGCTCATCCTGCCGGAGGCGCTCAAGTCGCTGCTCCTGTCCGTGGACAACCTCGCGGGGCTCATCAAGAGCCTGGCCAACGCGATGCTGGACAAGGTGCAGGTGTTGATGAAGTTGGCGCAGGCGGTGCAGGCCATCATCGACCTGCTGGATGCGCTCAAGTCCGCGGGCATGTACGCGCTGACGGTGTCCACGCGGGGCGGCGTGGCGGGGCTGAAGCAGGCGTTCCTCACGGCGACGAACCGGCCCCCGGGCGGCTACGTGGGCGGAGTCTGCCTGCTGGCCGCGGGGCCCAACCTGGCGAAGGCCGCGGTGCTGTGGGAGCTCCTGGGTCTGTCCGCCGCGATGGAGCTGGCCGAAGGCAACCTCACGCTGGAGGACGTGGGGAAGCAGCTCGCGGACAGCAAGGTGCTGCAGGTGCTGGAGGCGAGCGGCAACGAGGTGAAGGACGCCTGGGGGAATCTCAAGACGCAGAGCCAGGCGCAGGCGGACGCGTTCGTGGACGCGCTGGAGCATGCGCCGGAGGGCTTCGCGGCGGCGGTGGGGCGCACGCCGCAGGAGCTGGTGGAGGGCGCGCGTCGGGCACGCTCCGAACTGGTGGGAGCGCTGGAGCAGGCGAAGGAGCAGCTGCCCACGTCGGAGAGCGTCGAAGCGGGCATCGCCGCGACGAAGCTGGCGCAGCGCCGGGGAAGTCGTTCGCTGGCGATGGGGTACGGAGGGCCGGGGCCGTCTGAGCGCCCGCCCAGCCCGGCTCCGCCCGCCACGCAGACGCCGGTGCCGCCGAAGAAGGGGAGCGGCCCGTGAGCGCGGTGAAGCGCCTGAGCATGGAGCTGGATGGCTGGCAGGCGGCCTGGAAGCAGCTGGAGGCCTTCCTGGACCGGATGGACGGCGTGGCGGAGCAGGACGCGCCGCACGTGCAGACGGTGTGCGCGCTGTTGCCCGTGTTCAGCGTCATCGAGCGGTCCCGCCGTCGCGCGGTGGGGCTCGCGCTGTCGTCGGCCCTGGCGAGCTCCCCCCGGGGCGAGGGGCTGCCCGCGCTGTCCGCCGCGTCGCTCGCGGGAGGGGAGCAGCGGCTGCCGGGTGTGGAGGAATTGGAGTTCGCGGTGGGCACCATCGGCGCGGACGGCGACGGGAAGCTCACGGGGGCCGCGCTGCTCGCGGGCAGCGTGACGCTGTTCGCGTTCCGCGACGAGAAGCACGGCGGCGAGGTGGCGGTGCGCGTGCCCACGTATGACTTCGGGCAATTGGTGGCGAGTGGGCTCGTGCCGGATGCCATTGACGCGGGACTCTTCAGCAGCGACCAGCGCCGTGACGCCGCGGAGAGCGGGATCGCGGAGATGAAGACGTGGAGTGCGCTGCGCAATGAACGGCGGGGCCAGCTGACGACCTCGGCGGAGACGGTCTCGCTGAGCAGCCAGTTCGATGCGCTGACGGTCAGCTCGTCCGTGAGCGACTTCGACGCGGTGGCGGTAGGCGCATCGTCCCGCCAGGGCGAGTGCCTGGCGGACCGGAACGTGCTGCTCCAGGCGAAGACCACGGTGGAGGAGCAGGGCGCGGCGGCGGAGTTGACCGAGGCGCTCCAGCGCGCGGCGGATTCGCTCCAGGTCCAGGCGACGGACTACGGCACGGTGGCCACGGCGCTCCAGCCTCCGCGCACCGCCACGCATTCCACGTCGGCGCTGAACGCGCTGAAGACGACGCTGCGCAGGGCGGACGCGCCAGGGCTTCCGGGGCAGCTGTCCTTCGAGATGACGTTGCTGGATGTCGCGGCGGGGACGGGGATGGATGAGGCGGTGGCGGCGCGGCTCGCGTATCCGGACGGGTCGCTGCGGATGCTGCGGACGCTGGAGTGGTCGCTGCGCTTCCACTGGGTGTTCCGTCAGCGATGGTTCGACGTGCGCAACCGCGCCGCGCTGGCGCCGCTCCTGCGCCAGGTGTTGACGCCGTTCTGCGACAGCCTGACGCGGGTGCTCGCGGGGACGCCCACGGGGATTCCGTTGGTGGGCACCGTGACGGTGGTGAAGGACACGCCCACGCAGGCGACGGCGCTGTCGGTGTCGCCCGGGGCGGACCTGGGCAAGGTGCAGGCAGGGCACGTGGCGCATGTGCTGGGAGAGCGGCCCACGCTGGCGCTCGTCCTGGGCTGGGAGGTGAAGGGCGGCACGCCTGGGGACAAGCGGCTGCGCATCGCGCCCCTGAACGTGTCCATCGCGGCGGACGCGAAGCTGCCGGGCGTGGCGGGACTGGTGCGGAGCGGGACGCCGGTGGATGGGAGCGCGGTGTCGCTGAGCACGCAGGAGTTGATGGAAGGGCGCGCGGCGGCGGGTCCGCAGGCGGACGGCGTGGTGCAGGAGGCCATCTCCCTGGGGACGCGGCTGGCGCTGGTGTTGGGGCAGGGCGGCGGTGCGCTGGGGCTGGTGCCTCCGGCGGTGGCCGCGCCGTATCCGGGCAAGACGTTCGCGCTGTTGCCACCGGTGGAGGTGGGCGCGACGCGGCTGTTCCTGGACGGGATGCCGCTGGAGAGCACGTCGGGTTCGACGAAGCCCGTGCCAGTCGCGAGGCCGGGAGAGTTGCTGCTGGTGCGCGGCGCGGATGACGAGGGCACCTGGTGGCAGGGCGTGGCGCAGGTGGACACGGTGGAGGTGCGCACGGGAGCGGCGGCCCGCGCGGACGACGAGACGGCGGTGACACCCACGCCGCCGTGCTGCGGGGACGACGAGGAGGTGGTGGTCATCACGCTCCGGGACCTGCAGCTGCCCAAGACGCTGGTGCGTGACGTGACGCTGCGGCGCGACTTCAAGGGCTTCGGAGGCCCGTGCCTCGCCACCGGGGTGATGCTGCCCATCGAGCTGGATCCGGGCACGGCGAACGTCACCGTGCAGGACGGCGGCGTGACGAAGACGGTGCTGCGAGATCCGGAGCTGCGGGTCGCGGTCTCGGTGCTCAAGGGATGGCTGGGAGGTCCGACATGAGTGATCCGCGCGATGACATCTTCGCCGTGGCCGCGATGCTCACGGAGTTGGACCGCGTGCTCCATCCGCTGGAGCGAGGCGAGGGAGGCAGCTTCAAGGTGGATCCGCCCCTCCCACCGCCGCTGCCGACGCCCACGTCGCAGGGGCGAGGAGGGGAGGGGGGGTGTTCCGCGA
>NZ_RAWA01000455.1 GCF_003611675.1 Corallococcus sp. CA053C | reverse complement strand
CGGCCACTCTTATGTCATGTCCATGGGAGCGGGGGCCGGAAGAGCGGGCCCTGTGTGAATCAGCACGGCGGCGGGATTGTTCCTGTCTTCTTCCCATCGTCCGCGCGTCCACTGGCAGGGGCCCCGGGTGAAGGCCGTGCTCCCCTTGGCCGGCTGGCGGTGTTAGATCGCCGCGCCATGGCCAAGACCCCGACCCCGAAGAAGTCCTCCCTTCGCGCCGCCTACGCGAACGCGCGCAAGGCGGATCCCCGCCCCATCACCGGCAAGGAGAAGCCGGCGGAGCTGCTCGCGCACGCGTTCAGCGCCTACGTGGGCCGGCAGGAGCGCACCGCGTTCGAACTGATGCAGCAGTCGGTGCAGCAGGACGCGTCCATCTTCCTGACGCTGTCGGGCGCGATGACGCCCGCGGGCCTGCACCAGTCCTGCCTCATCCCGCTGGTGGAGAAGGGCATCATCTCCGCCATCACCACCACGGGCGCCAACCTCTACCACGACGCCCACCGCATCATCGGCCACGGCATCCGCGAGGTGAACCCCAACGCGGGCGACCTCCAGTACCGCCTGGCGCGCATCATCCGCATCTACGACCTGGGCTTCTGGGAGGAGGCGCTGCTCGACACCGACCGCCTCTTCTCCGCCATCCTCCGGCAGCCCCAGTTCCAGAAGAAGATGACCACGCCGGAGTTCCACTACCTGCTCGGCAAGGCCATCCACGGCATCGAGAAGGAGCTGGGCGTCAAGCAGCCGTCGCTCTTGTCCACCTGCTACAAGCACGGCGTCCCCATCTGGGTGGGCGCGGTGCAGGACGGCTCCATCTTCCTCAACGTCGTGAAGCTCAAGCGCCTCCTGGGGGACGCGTTCAAGTTCGAGCTCGACATCAACGACGACGTCTTCTCCATGGCCGCGATGCAGCACTACTGCCGCCACAACGGCAGCGGGAAGCTGGCCATCTGGATCCTGGGCGGCGGCGTGCCCAAGAACTACACGCTCCAGGGCGAGCCCCTCCTCGACCAGATCCTCAACGTCCCCACGTCGGGCTTCGACATCGACGTGCAGTTCTGCGTGGACCCGGTGGACAACGGCGCGCTGTCCAGCTGCCCGGCCGGTGAGGGCCACACCTGGGGCAAGGTGTCCGTGGAGGCCGTGGAGACGGGCTCCATGTACGTGCACTGCGACGTGACGGCGGTGTTCCCCTGGCTCACGCACGCGCTGTTCAGCGAGCCCAAGAACAAGCGCAAGCCGATGCGGCTGATGGACAAGATGGACGCGGCCGTGAAGTTCCTCGACGCGGACGTGAAGAAGCGCAGCAAGTCGCTGATGAAGACGCTGGACTGGAGCGTCGAGGAGGCCGAGCCCTCCACGAAGAAGGACGCGAAGGCCCACGACAGCTTCGTGCGTTAGAGAACAGTCCCCCACAAGTCACAAAAGGAGGCGGTGATGAGTCAGCAACCCGCGGTGCCCGCTCCGGGCGTGGTGATGTCCCTGGTGAGTGCTCCCCAGTTGAAGACGCAGGTGACCCACGGCCCGTCGGGCGCGTCGCTGCCCACGGAGGCGCCGCGCGACAACGGCGGCACCGGCGGCAGCTTCTCCCCCACGGACCTGATGGGCGCGGCGCTCGCGTCCTGCGTGGTGACCACCATGCATCTGACGGCCAACCGCGAGGGCTTCACGCTGGGCGAGGTGCGCGCGTCGGTGGAGAAGCGGATGACGCCGCCCCCGCGCCGCATCGCGGAGCTGGTGCTGTCCATCCTCCTGCCGTCGGGCCTCACCCCTCCCCAGCGCGAGCTGCTGGAGCGCATCGCCCACGAGTGTCCGGTGGCGCGCAGCCTCCACCCGGACGTGAAGGTGACGGCGTCGTTCGGCTATCCGGATTGACGTCCGCGTAGACAGGGGCTCGGCGGGCTGCCTGCCTTCCGAGCCCCGGTGGCGAGCCCCGGTGGCGGCCTGCGCCAACGCGCCTGCGTGCCCACCCTGCCTGGAGCACTTGGAAGCTCGCTCCGGGGAGGGCATGCGGCATGAACGTGAAGCGACTGGGCATCTACCTGAACGACCACCTCCTGGGCTCCACGGTGGGCGTGGACCTGGCGCGCAGGACGGAGCAGGAGAACCGCAGCAACCCGGTGGGCCAGTACCTGGGCACGCTCGTGCCGCTCCTGGAGCAGGACCGCGCCACACTGCTGGCGGTGATGGCCGCCCTGGACGTGAAGGCGGATCCGCTGAAGATGGGCGGTGCGTGGGTGGTGGAGAAGGTGTCGCGGCTGAAACTCAACGGCTCCTGGCTGCGCTACTCCCCCTTGAGCCGGCTGGTGGAGCTGGAAGGCCTCTGCGTCGGCTCCCACGGGCGGGTGTCCCTGTGGAGGAGCCTGGAGCGGCTGGCGGCGAAGGATCCGCGGCTTCAGCGGTTCGACTTCGGCTTCCTGGCGGAGCGCGCCGAGGGGCAGCTGCTCACGCTCCAGAACCTGCGGCTGCGCGCGACGGACACCGCGTTCACGGACACGTCCGTCGAGACCGGCGAGGCGCCGGTCCCGACGGAGGCGTGAGCCTTCACGACATCAGGTCCCGGAGGGTGACACCGGCGCGCGGGCGGCGCCGTTCTCCGGCCCGGGCAGCAGGCGCAGCTGGCTGGCGGAGGTGAACGTCGCGTCCACCTCGCGCTCCAGGTACGTGTAGCCCGACAGGCCGTCCTCGTAGACGCGCAGCAGGTTGCGCGACTCGTCCAGGGTGATGCGTCCCTGGCGCAGCGCCAGCTCCGTGAACTTGCGCAGCTTCGCGACGAGGTCGTCCTTGTTGTAGCTCACGTAGTTGAGCACTTCCGTCACGGTGTCGCCCGCGACGACGTGGTCGATGAGGTAGCCGCCGCCCGGCGCCAGCGACACCTGCACCGTGTGCGTGTCCCCGAAGAGGTTGTGCAGGTCGCCCAGGATCTCCTGGTACGCGCCGACGAGGAAGATGCCCAGGTAGTAGTCGTCGCTGTTGAGCGCGTGCAGCTCCAGCGCGTCCTTCACCTCGCGCTTGTCGATGAAGTGCTCGATCTTCCCGTCCGAGTCGCAGGTGATGTCCGCCAGCGTCGCGCGCCGGGTCGGCTTCTCCGCCAGCCGGTGGATGGGCATCATCGGGAAGAGCTGATCAATGGCCCACGAGTCCGGCAGCGACTGGAACACGGAGAAGTTGCAGAAGTAGGTGTCCGACAGCTGCTTCTCCAGCACCTCCAGCTCCTCCGGAATCTCCCCGGACTCGCGCGCGACGCGCAGAATCTTGTGGCAGATGGCCCAGTAGAGGTTCTCCGCCGCCACGCGCTGCTCCAGCGACAGGTGGCCCAGGGAGAACAGCTGGAGGCTCTCCTCCTTGGCGTCCTGGGCGTCGTGGAACGCCTCGATGACGTTCTTGTTCGTCACCTCGCGGAAGGTGGACCAGAGGTTGCGCACCACGGAGGGCGCCTTGTCGTCCACCTTGTCGGGCGTCTGGGACGGGTCGAACTCGCTCGTGCCCAGCACGTCCACCACCAGGATGGCGTGGTGCGCGACGACGGCGCGGCCGGACTCGGAGACGAGCGTGGGGTGCGGCACGCCCGCGCGGTCACACGCCTCCATCACGCCGAAGACGACGTCGTTGGCGTACTCCTCCGTCGTGTAGTTCATGGAGGAGGCGAAGTTCGTCTGGGAGCCGTCGTAGTCCACGCCCAGGCCGCCGCCCACGTCCAGGTACTTCAGCGGGGCGCCCTGGCGGCACACCTCCACGTAGAAGCAGCCCACCTCGCGCAGCGCGTTCTTCACGTTGCGGATGTTGGAGATCTGGCTGCCCAGGTGGAAGTGCAGCAGTTCGAAGGAGGCCAGCAGGCCCGCGTCCTTCATGAAGCTGATGCAGGACATGAGCTCCGACGAGGAGAGGCCGAACTTGGAGCGGTCACCGCCGCTCGCCTCCCACTTGCCGGCGCCGCGCGTGGACAGCTTCACGCGCATGCCCAGCCGGGGCGTGATGCCGGTGCGGCGCGCGACCTCCGCGATGAGGGGCAGCTCGCTGGGCTTCTCCACCACCAGGATGACGTTGCGGCCCAGGCGCGAGTAGAAGAGCGCCGTCTCGATGTACTCCTCGTCCTTGTAGCCGTTGCAGATGACGAGCGCGTCCTCGTTGTCCAGGAGCGCCATCACCGCGAGCAGCTCCGGCTTGCTGCCGGCCTCCAGCCCGTAGGTGAACTCCTTGCCCGCCTCGATGATGGTCTCCACCACGTAGCGGTGCTGGTTCACCTTGATGGGGTACACGCCCCGGTACAGGCCCTTGTAGCCCTGGTCCGCGATGGCCTTCTTGAACGCGTTGTTCAGGTGGACGACGCGGTGGCGCAGCACGTCCGTGAAGCGCAGGAGCAGCGGCAGCCCGATGCCCCGGCGACGGACCTCGTCCACCAGCTCCTTGAGGTCCATGCTCGGAGCGGCGGGGCCGTCCGGATGGACGCACACGTGGCCCTTTTCGTTGATGCCGAAGTAGGGCGAGCCCCAGTTCCGGATTCCGTAGAGCTCATGGGCATCGGCCAGGGTCCAGCGGTGCTGAGGGGCGGTAGCGGGCATCGTTGTTTCGTTGCCTCCGGTGAGACGTGCGGCGGATGGAAACTCCCATGAACAAGGGAGGGGGGCCGGACTATCGGAAACGTCCCGGGCATTCAATAGCCGCCTGTTCGTGAAGCAGGCAGGCGAGCAGGGGCCCTGCGCAGGTGCTGGCCCTGGTGGGCCGGTCAGCATCCAATTCCTACCCTTCCTCCTGTGGAAGCCCAGGGAGGCCGAGTGGAGAGAAGGGGAGGGTACATGGAGTCGTCCGCACGCAGGGAAGAAGCACCTTTGACCCCGCGGGAGATCTTCGAGCGGCTGGATCGCTTCGTCATCGGACAGGACGCGGCGAAGCGGGCGGTGGCCATCGCCGCGCACAACCACCTCAAGCGCATCCAGGCACGGCGGATGCGGCGTCAGTCACTCATCAAGAAGTCGAACATCCTGCTCATCGGCCCCACCGGCAGCGGCAAGACGCACATCGCGCGCAACCTGGCGGACATCCTCCACGTGCCCTTCACCACCGTCGACGCCACCGAGTACACGGAGGCCGGCTACTACGGGAAGGACGTGGAGGTGATGGTGTCCGACCTGCTCTTCAAGGCGAACCACTCGGTGGAGGACACCCAGCGGGGGATCATCTTCATCGACGAGGTGGACAAGATCGCCCGGCGCACGCAGGGCGCGCGCAACGGCGCCGGCAGCCGCGACATCGGCGGTGAGGGCGTGCAGCAGTCGCTCCTGAAGCTCTTGGAAGGGCGCGAGGTGCACGTGCCCATGAACGTCACCCAGGCGTGGAACAAGAGCGACTTCGTGCAGGTGGACACGCGCGACATCCTCTTCATCTGCGCGGGCACGTTCAGCGACCTGCACGACTTCGGCGACGACAGCAGCCGGATGATGGGCTTCGGCGCGGACGCGGCGGGCGCGAAGCGGAAGGAGAAGCGCATCTCCACGCGGCAACTGGTGGACTTCGGGATGATGGCGGAGTTCCTGGGCCGCATGCCGGTGATGGTTCAGTTGGAGCGACTGGGGGAGCCGGAGCTGTTGCGCGTGCTCACCGAGCCGCCGGATGCCATCACCCGCGAGTTCAAGGAGCTGCTGTCGCTGGACGACATCGAGCTGGAGTTCCCGGAGGGCGGCCTGCGGGAGGTGGTGCGCTACTCCGTGGCGCGCGGGCTGGGCGCGCGCGGACTGCGCTCCATCCTGGAGCACGTGATGTCGGACGTGATGTTCGAGGCGCCCGAGCGGCGGCACCGGCAGGTGGCGGTGGACGCGGAGTTCGTGAAGGCGCGGCTCGCCAGCCTGGACGACGTGGAGCTCAACGCTTAGCAGCGGGAGCGGGCCGCTCCGCGGCGCGTGCGGCGGCGCCCAACCGCGCCGCCGCCTGCGGGTCCTGGATGAGCTGGAGCACCAGGTCGTTGCGCAGGAGCGCCTGGGTGTCACCGCGCTCCAGCGCGCTCTTGAGCTCCTGCTGCTGGAGCGCGAACTGGAAGCGCGAGTCCTTGCGCAGGGCCTTGTAGGCCGGGTCGTCCTGGAGCTTGCGCGCCTTCGCGGGATCCTGGGCGGCCTGGGCCACGCGGACCAGGTCCTTCAGGGGCGCGAACTGGGTGATCTCGAAGAGGTTGTAGCGGCGTGACAGGTCGAAGGCGACGGAGCCCATGGGCGACACGCCCACGCGCTTGCCGGCGACGATGACGTGTTGCTCCAGGAAGGTGAGCGCGCTCAGGGAGACCCAGAACAGGGCCGCCATCTTCCCGGCGCCGAGCACGAAGCCCAGGCCGCGGTCCATGCCGCGCTCGTCCGGGTTCTTTCCGGAGAGGAAGCGCAAGAGCAGCGCGCCCAGGGCGTAGCGCACGGTGAGCCACGTCACGACGAAGAGGAGCACCGTCCCCGCGAGGGTGCCCACGAGCAGCGGCGAACCCAGGGCGACGGCGAGCTTGGGGCCGACGATGGGCGCGAGCTTGCGGGAGACGAAGTAGCCCACCGCGAGGCCGGCGGTGTTGGCCACCTGCCGGGCCGCGCCGGAGAGGGCGCCGAGGATGCCGAAGAAGAGCACCAGGCCCAGGAGGATGAGGTCGATGACCATGGATGGGACTCCTGGTGCCGCGTGCGCTCAGCGGATCTTGAACGACGAATCGCCCTTGGACTTCTCCGCGGTCTGCTTCTGGGCTTCCGCGAGGGTTTCCTTGTAGCGGGCGTTGGCGGGCTCGTAGGTGAGCGCCATCTTGAGGTTGCGCTCCGCGGCGGAGGGGTTGCCGGCCTCCAGGTCCTTCTGGGCCTGCGCGTAGAACTGGCGGCCCTTGGGGTGGGTGCCGATCTGCTCCTCCTGCTCCTTCTTCACCGCGGCCTTCGTCTCCGCCTCGGAGGCGTCGGTGAAGCGCAGCTTCTGCGCGCGGTCCGGGCCGGCGATGTCCGCGAGGTACTTCTTGCGCTTGGTGTCGTCGCGCAGGACGTAATAGGCCTCGGTGACGCGCTTGTAGAGCTCGTGCACCTGCTCCTTCAGGGGCTTGGACTCCAGCTGGAAGAAGCGGTCCGGGTGGTAGATGCGGCTCTCCCGGTAGAAGGCCTTCTTGATGTCGGCGGGCACGGCGGAGCGGTCCAGCGAGAGCAGCTCGAAGTAGTCCGTTTGATCCAGCTTCGCGCAGCGGACCTCCAGCTCGGTGAGCTGCGCCAGCGTGAGGGCCGGGCCCTCGGACGCGGCGGACGGCGCAGGAGGCGGGGAGACCGACGGCGCGCGGGGCGGGGTCAGATTCGGATTCGACCCGCTGGAGCGCGGGGCGCCAGCGGGTGCGAGGGC
>NZ_RAWA01000454.1 GCF_003611675.1 Corallococcus sp. CA053C | reverse complement strand
GTCGCCGAGCTGCGCGCCCAGGCACGCGCTTCATTCGTGCGCCTGGGCCACCGCCACGACGTTCTCGCCGCCTTCTTCCTTCACGCTGGCCTGCGCCTTACCGGACTTCCCTGAAGAGGGTTAGGGGTGGCTGGACGGGTTCGCGGGGTTCGTCCCCGCTGCCCGCTCATCCCCATCCAGGAACCCGTCCAGGTCCCGGTCGATGCCGACGCGCGTGCCTGAACCCGGGGGCGTGCAGGTGTACGTCAGCACACCCTGGTTCGCGGCGACGGCCGAGCGGAGCGCCGAAGCGGCCACGAGCGGCAGCGCCGCGCGGTCCGCCTTGAACAGCCCGCCGCCCACGTAGTGGAAGCCCATCTCGTAGGTCCCGGCGCGGCCCTTGGCGACGAGGTCGCATTCGCCCGCGTTCGCGCGCGCCGTCAGCAGGTCGATGCGCGGCCCCGCCACGCCAGCGTTGCTGGCGGTGAGCGTCACCTGCTGCCCGACGATGGGGGCCAGGTTGGTTTCGAAGGCGAACATGTACTGCTCCATGTCCTTCTTGGCCTGCACGCCCGCGGGCGTGTTCGGGATGCCCACCGCGTTGAAGATGGGGTCGAAGTCGAAGCCGCTGTTGAAGAGGAACAGCGTGGGGATGGCACCATCGCTGTTGAAGCCAATGCCTCGCACCTGGTCGCCCAGGAACGGATCCACCGGAGTGGTCCCGAAGGCGAAGCCCGCGCCGAACATGCCGACCTTCTGGTAGATGTTGCGCAGGTGCGGGACCTTGGGGAACAGCGGCTCCACGTCGAAGGAGCTCTTGCCCTCCGTGCCGAAGAAGCCCTTGAACGGGCCCTCGCCGGGGTTGGCGTTGACGTCCACGCGGTGGCAGGCCCCACATGAGCCCTGGAAGGAGCTCGTGGTGTTGGTGAAGAAGTCCTTGCCCGCCTGCTGCGACGGCGTGAGCGAGTTGTCCAGGTTGCGGATGGGATTGGGCGGATAGGCCACCTGGAGGATGAAGTCGGAGAACTTCTGCATCTGCTCCGGGGTGAGCTGGGAGCTGCGCCCCAAGAGGTCCATGAACGCGGGGTTGAACTGCTTGAAGGCCGCGACCTCGTCGAAGGTGCCGCCGTTGGGCTGGACGCTCGGCGCGGCGTTGCCAGCCGTGCGGTCCCCGCGCCAGTGCATGGGGCCGTGGTTCGCCATGCCGCGCAGGCTCTGCGTGGACAGCGGGCCCTTCATCGGGTGGAAGGACGTGTCCTGGCCGAACGTCGGGTCCGTCCCGAACTCCGGCAGCACCGGCACGACGGGGTTGGCATTGGCCTTCACGTCGCCGTCCGGGTTGCCCAGGTCCCACGTGGTGCTGTCGAAGTCGCCGAAGATGTGGCAACTGCCGCAGGACGAATCGCCGTGGCTGGAGCTCGTGCGCGCGTCGTAGAGGAACGGACGGCCCTGCACCACGCTCGGCGGCTCGGGGTTGAACATCGGCAGGTGGGCCACCTCCGCCTTCGTGGTGGTGTTGACGACGGAGATGGCGTTGTCGAAGCGGGTCAGCACGTAGAGGCGGTTGCGGGCCTCATCCAGCACCATGCCGGTAGGGCCGCCGCCCGTCAGCGCAATCTGGTTCGCGGTGCTCGGCACGAAGGTGCCGGCCTCCAGCGCGGAGGTGGCGTAGACGCCCAGCTTCGACGAACCGAACGCGGCGACGTAGAGCGTGGCGCCGTTGGACGTCACCGCCATGCCCATGGGCTGCGCGAGGCTCTTCTCGCTCTCCGCGTTGGGCGCGGGCGCGCAGCAGGCAGCGTAGTTGATGTGTGAATTGAGGTGGCGCGGCACGACGCCGGAGCTGCCCAGCACGGTGATGCGGCTCTCGTGCAGGTGGCCGCGCAGGCTGCTGCCCACCAGGGTGCCGGGACCCTCGAAGCGCAGGTCGTTCCGGGCCTCGGTGTTGCTGACGTAGACCTTCCCGCTCACCGGGTTGACGGCCATGTTGAACAGGATGGTGCCCACGCCCGAGTACGAGCCCCCGGCGCCAGAAACCTGCACGGGCGGATTGGCGGTGGCGGAGATGGCGAACACGTCCTTGTCCGGCAGGGAGAAGCGCATGGACTGCGTCCACGGGCGGTTGAGCACGTCCAGCCAGTCCTGGCCGTTGTACTTCACGATGACGGAGACCTCCGGCGCCGCGAGGCCCTGGTGGTTGACGTTGGGGCCGGGAACGCCGCCCACGGACTCGCCACCGTTGGGCACCAGGCTCTCGTGGACCACGGAGGTGCGGTTGCCGGAATGGAACGCCGCCGCGTAGACGCGCGAGCCGTCCGGCGAGGCCGCGAGCGCGCGCGGCGTGTCCCCGAACAGGCTGACGCGGGTGAGTGGGGTGCCGCCCAGCGTCGCGCCCAGGTTCTCCGAGTCGAACACCCAGACGTCCGCCCGGCCCACGCCCGGCGTGGTGAGCTGCGGATCAAACGCGGTGTTCTGCCCCCGGTGCGCCGCGGTGATGAAGGCGCGCTTCTTCCCGGTGCCGGCGAAGACGATGTCGCGGGGCTCGTCCCCCACGAGCAGCGTCCGCGTCACCGCACCGCCATGCCCGCCCGCGTCCACGCGCACGATGCTCACGCTGTCGGACAGATGGTTGACGACCCAGACCTCGTCGTTGCTCCGGGCGGCGACGGCGACGGGCTCCAGGCCCACGGGCACCGAGCCGGTGTGCACGAGGCCGCCCGTGCCGACCTGGAAGATCTCCAGCTGGTTGTCGGGCGTGTTGACGGCGAAGAGCCACTGGCCGTTGGGGGAGAGGGCCAGGGGACGGACCTGACCGCTTTCAAAGACGGTGAAGTGCTGCGCGAAGGACGGGAGGCTCAACAACAGCAGCGCCGCGGACAAGGCGCGCGCGAGGCCACGGCGCGAGGCCGGGTGTCTGGCTTTCATGATGCCTCTCTGGAAAAGGGGCGGACAGCCCAGGCTTCACTGTAGGTGAAGTGTCTTGAACAGGGGAACGGGTGGACCGGGACCCGGCGACAGCCTTTGTACGGCGTAGCGGAAACTTTCAACCCTGGGACGGCAGTGCCTGGGGCCACTCGCGCAGGAGCGTTCCCGCAGCGGCCTCCTGGGCCCACTCCACCTTGCCGACCAGCGTGTCTTCGCCGCGCACGATGCGGAGCTCCTTCCACACGGGGGAACCCGCGACATAGCGCGTGTCCCCGGCGGCCCAGGACTGGCCTCCGGTGGCGTCCACCACGCGCGCCACGCACGCGTCGAACTCTGCTTCCGGCAGCCAGCGCAGGGCCTCCAGCACGGGGACCGCGTTGAAGCCCCGCAGTGACGTGGCCTTGCCGGTGACGGCGCTCAGGGCCCTGGCCCCCTGCCCTTCCGGGATGAAGGACACGCCCTGGGGACGCAGCACGGCATGTCCCGCGAGGCGGCCCAGCTTCGCGGGAAAGATTGCCACCGACTCCAGCCGCACACCGGACCGGGCTGCTCCGCGCAGGGGAGCCTGACGGTGCAATTCCAGCAGCGCGGCCACCTCCTCCGCGTCTGTCATTCCCCGTGCGTGCAGCAGGCGGTTGCCCACCACGCGCATGCCGAGCGAGCCGGGTTCCAGCTGGATGCCATCCTCGACGATGGTGCCCAGGCGTACTTCCTGGAGCGCACCGAACACCGGACGCCAGAGCACGCGCTCACTGGTGATCCGCAGCCGGCCGGAGCCCAGGAAGGGCCACACCAGCGGACGGACGAGCGGCGACAGCACGGTGCGCGCGAGGGGAGCTGCCCGCTGGCGAAGGGACAGGCCGCGGCCGGGAAGAAGCGCTTCGCCCTGGCGTGCTCTCGGATGAAAGCGGGCGTCGGTTTCGAAGACCAGCACTTCGCCCGGGTTCAGCTCCCATACCAGCGGCTGACGCACCAGCGCCTCCAGCCGCGTCAGCACTTCTTCCATTGAGAGGTGCGCGGGCACCACGGCCAGTGATTCCAGCCTGCGCCGCGCGAGGCCGATGAGCCGCTCGCGCCGCGCCGACAGCTCCCGGGCCTCGCGCAGCACGGGCGTGTCCTCGCTCCACGCCTCCACTGCGGCGCGACGCTGGACGCGCTCCAGGGCCTCTCGCAGTGCGTCCGCCTGGGCAACGAGCGCGGGCACCAGCTCCGGCCGGCGCAGCAGCGCCCGGCGCCACCGACGGCCTGACAGCAGCGCTTCCAGCTCCGCGTGCTGACGCCGGGCCACGGAGATGAGCTCCGCACGGCCTTCGAGCTGGCGCTCGGCGTCAGCCCCGGTAAGGACTGGGGACAAGGTGCTGGGTCGGGTGCGCTCGGCCATCGCGCCGCGCAGCATAGCCTCGCGAAGCGGAGACATGCAGGCACGCGCGCCCTACTCGCCTTGCGTCTCCAACTCCAGACGCTCGCACTCGCGCAGCACCTCCTCCGCTTCGGCGGACTCGGACGGAGTCGGCGGGGTGGACTCGAGCCACGGCACCGAGGGCCGGGTGGGCGTGTCCTCCGGCTCCCTCAAGAGCACGAGCAACTCCCGCGCGGGCTGCCCGGGAGGAAGCGGGGGCACGACATGCAAGGAGCGCTGCGCTGCCTGCGCATCCCCGAGCGCCGTGGCATCGGGCTGCGCCAGGGTCAGGTCATCGCAGGGAATCGCGGCGGCCTGGAGCAGGGACGCGGGCAGCGGCGGACGTGCCACCACCGTCCCGGGTTCGGAGGGCAGCAGGTCATCCGGGTCGAAATCCAGGAGCGGCCCGAGCGCCACCTGGAGGGGCACCTCCACGTCCCCGTCCCCCCTGGGCAAGCACCGCAGCGTGTTGGGGCGCGGCGTGGGAGTGTCATCATCCAACAGGTGCGACGGCAGCGGTGGCAAGACAGCCATCACGGGCGGCGGCCGCGTCACGTCGGAGGACCCCTCCAGACGCGGCAGCCACGCGGGCACGGGCGGCGGCGGCGTCACGACCGGCTCGCGCAGCGGCAACGAGCGCACCCGCGCCCTCACGCCTTCCGCCTCCTTCACGAGCGCGGCGTCATGTTCCGCCAGCATCCGCTCCGCCCAGGCCTTCAGCCACCGCGCCAGCGCCAGCACCCAGGCGCCGTGATAGCGCTCGCGGGGCGGTGACACCCGGGCCTCCTCGGCCTCGACTGGCGGGACACCGGGCAGCATCAGTCCTCCTTCACCGGCATCCGGATGACCAGGGGCATCGCGCCCGACGCGAGCACCTCGGACTCCACCGCCAGCATCTCGCCCTCGGCGCGCACCTCCAGCCGGCCCAGCGACTCCATGGGCGACACGCTGGGAAACTGGAAGAGGCCCTCCGCATCCGTGCGCGTGCTCAGGTGCAGCGACGGCAGCGCCACCCACGCGCCGCGGATGGGCACGTCCCCGGGCCCCACCACCCGCCCCAGCAGCGGGCCCGGCGCGGGGGCGCTCCCCACCAAAGACAGACAGCGCACCTCCGCCAACGGCCGCTCCTTGCGCACCTGCACCCGCAGGCGGAAGGCCGGACGCGGCACCGAACGGAGCCCCGCCCAGAGCGCCGCCGGCACCGGGCTCAGGTCCACCTCCAATTCCTTGTCACCCATGGCCGCGAAGACCAGGTCCCCCAGCAGCCGGTGCGCGCGCTCCGGCGTGTCCGCGCCCACCGTCACCAGATAGCAGACCGTGAACTGAAGGGTGCCGCGCGCCACCGTGCGCGTCAGGGGCGCGGGCCCCAGCTCCAGCAGATAAAGACAGACGCCACGCTCCAGGGAGTCCCTGTCCGGCACGCCCAGATACACGGGCGCTTCCGTGGCAATGCGCCCTACCCAGGCTTTCATGCGTTGATCGACTTCGTCGATCATCCTTGGCCCCCGGTTCCCGGTCCTGACAACCGTTGCGCTGCCAGCCCATCGTACGCTCGCATTGGGTTGCGCGTCTGGCCATCACCCATGAGGTGGAGCGGGACGTCCGTGACCCGACAGGGATTGAAGCCCCCCGGGTCACGCCCACCCTGTCGGGAACCGAGCAGTCCTCGGCCCGCGGATCGCGGCATCCCGGAAAGCCCGTACGGGTTTCACGCAACCTCGCTTCTCTTCGGGGCCCCCTTCCGCGAATGATGAACGCGGGCCGGCAAACACCGTGGAACTTTCGTCATGACGATGGACTCCCTTCCGATGAGACGACGCACCCCCCTTCTTCACTCCCCCCTCGCGCTCGGGTGTCTGGCGGCGCTGGGCTTCGCCACCCCTGCCCTGGCGCAGGACGACGGCGCCCCCAAGCACACGCTGGGCCTGCTGGTGGACGCCGGTGCCCCGCACGGCGTCGGCGTGTCCGCGGTGGTGCGGCCCGCGTCGTGGCTGCGGCTGCAGGCGGGCCCCACCACCAACACGCTCAGCTTCGGCCTGCGCGGCGGGGTGAGCATCCTGCCCATGCAGACGTTCATCTCACCGTCCTTCAACGCGGAGGTCGGCCACTACTTCGGCTCCGAGTACAGCGACGTGCTGGACTGGCTGGGGCGCGAGCCGAGCACGACGTCGCAGGCCATCCGCGACGTCACCTACAACTACGTGACGGGCAGCGCGGGTCTGGAGGTGGGCGCGCACAGCCGCTTCAACTTCTTCCTGCACGTGGGCCTGAGCTACGTGGCGCTCACGGTGCCGGACCCCACCCCGCTCCTCCAGGACGCGGCGGACGACTCCTCCGTCACCTCCGGGCCGCTGCACATGCGGGCCACCATCCCGTCCGTGAAGCTGGGCTTCATCCTCTACTTCTTCTGAGCCAGGAGACTCCCCACCATGCGTACGAAATCCTTCCGCACCCTCCTGCTCTGCTGCGCCCTGCCCCTGTTCACCACGGGCTGCGAATCCCTCTTCGCCATCGAGGTGGAGGCCGAGGAGATCTGCAAGACGGAGAACGACCTCTCCTTCCCCGCCGCCCCTCCGCTCAACGGCAGCGTGGAGCAGACCTTCCAGGTACCGCTGGGTGACTTCGCCAGCGCCCTGCCGGACGACACCGACGTGGAGACCCACGTGCGGCTGAAGCTCTTCGACGCCACCGCCACCACCGACATCAGCGGCATCGAGCGCGCCAGCCTGTCGGTGCGCAAGCCGGGCTCCACCGAGTACGTGCTGCTGGGCGACTTCCGCCGCACCGGCACCGGGCCCACCAACAAGCTCCAGCTCACCAGCAGCGGCGAGGTGGACGTGCTGGACCTGGCGAAGCAGGAGGAACTGGAGTTCCTCTTCCAGGCCTCCGGTTCGCCGCCCGCGCAGTCGTGGAGCGCGGACGTCAAGGTGTGCGTGGGCGCCAGGGCGAAGGCCAATTACTTCAACCTGCTGTTCTGATTCCCCCCTGCCGGCCCCCCGGGATGTCCACCGGAGGGGCCGGAAGTTGGACGCGGACGCCTGGCGCCCGTAAGTGGGGTGGGTGGGAC
>NZ_RAWA01000453.1 GCF_003611675.1 Corallococcus sp. CA053C | reverse complement strand
TGCCAGGACCGGGTTCGGCGCGGCGGCGGGCGTCTCCAGCGGGGTGATGCTGCGGTTCGGGTCCTGCTCGTCGTCCTGGGAGGACGGACCCGCGCCAGGAGGGGGCCTGCGGAAGAAGTCGGTCATCACGGCTCCGGCAGAGGGGCGGCCAGTCTACTCCACCACCCCGGGCCAGGGTGTTAACTTCGGGGCATGAGCTTCTTCCAGGCGCCCCCCGGTCTTGGCAACCAGTACGACGACGACGCGTTCCTGCAGGGATATCTGGCCCGCACCCTGCCGGAGGACCTTCGCCGCTCGATCACCGACGACTTCCGCGAGCTGGGGGAGCTGGGCGGCAAGCACTTCCACGAGTTCCAGCTGCGCGACCGGCTGAACGAGCCGGTGCTGACGCAGTGGGATGCGTGGGGCCAGCGCATCGACCACATCGAGGTGTCGCCGCTGTGGAAGGAGGCGGAGGCGCTGACGGCGCGCAAGGGCCTGGTGGCGGTGGCCTACGAGCAGAAGAGTGGCGCGCTCAGCCGCGTGCACCAGTTCGCGTTGAACTACCTGGTGCAGCCGTCGCTGGATGTCTATTCGTGTCCGCTGGCGATGACGGACGGCGCGGCGCGCTCGCTCCTGTCGCTGGGCAACCAGGCGCTCATCGACCACGCCCTGCCCCACCTGACGTCGCGCGACCCGGCGACGTTCTGGACCTCCGGGCAGTGGATGACGGAGCGCACGGGCGGCTCGGACGTGGGGCTGACGCTGACGGAGGCGCGCAACTCGCCCGAGGGCTGGCGGCTGTACGGGACGAAGTGGTTCACGTCCGCGACGACGGCGCAGATGGCGCTGACGCTGGCGCGGCCCCAGGGCAACGGCCCCGGCGGCAAGGGCCTGGCGCTCTTCTTCGTGGAGACGCGGGACGCGGCGGGGAAGCTCAATCACATCCAGATCAACCGGCTGAAGGACAAGCTGGGAACGCGCAAGGTGCCCACGGCGGAGCTGACGCTGGACGGGACGCTGGCGACGCCGGTGGCGGGGCTGACGGACGGCATCCGCAACATGGCGATGATGCTGAACGTGACGCGCACCTGGAACGCGATGGGCGCGACGTGGAGCATGCGGCGCGCGCTGGCGCTGGCGCACGATTATGCGAAGCGCCGGGTGCAGTTCGGCGCGCCGCTGTCGGAGAAGCCGCTGCACATGGACACGCTGGCGGGGCTGGAGGCGGAGTTCCAGGCGGGCTTCCTGCTGGCGTTCCGCGGGGTGGAGCTCCTGGGCAAGCTGGAGACGCGCACGGCGACGGAGCAGGAGCAGCTCTTGCAGCGGCTGGTGACGCCGCTGGCGAAGCTGACGACGGGCCGGCAGGTGGTGCACGTGACGTCGGAGGTGACGGAGTCCTTCGGCGGCGCGGGCTACGTGGAGGACACGGGCCTGCCGCGCATCCAGGCGGACGCGCAGGTGCTGTCCATCTGGGAGGGCACGACGAACGTGCTGTCCCTGGACGCGCTGCGCGCGCTGGCGAAGGAAGGCACGCTGGAGGCGTACTTCCACGAGGTGGAGGCGCGGCTCGCGAAGGTGACGGACGTGGGCCTGCGCCCGTGCGTGCGGACGGCGCAGGACGCGCTGGAGCACGCGCGGGTCTGGGTGGCCGGCGCGATGGCGAACCCGACGACGCTGGAGGCCGGGGCGCGGCGGTTCTCGCTGACGCTGGGGCGCACACTGGAGTTGGCGCTCCTGAGCGAGCACGCGCAGTGGTGCCTGGACCACGGACACGGCCCGCGCACCCGCGCGGCGGCGCGACGGTTCCGGCAGAACGGCGTGGACCTCATCCAGGACGAGATTGATCTGGATGACTCGCGGCTGCTGGGGTGAAGCGCATGCCGGGAGGGGGGCATGCGGGAGGTGCCCCCATCAAGTCTTGAATCCTATCACTTTCGAGAGTGATAGGATTTAACAGGTAGATGCCAGACATTCGTCGTTTCGTTGCAGTGCCATGTTCCATCGCCCTGGGCCTTGTCCTGGGCTGTCAATCCGACGCGTCCCTCTCACCGGATGCAGGTCCCGCAGCGGCCCACGCATCTCCGTCAAGTGGAGCAGCGGAGCCCCGCGAAGGAGAGAACCCGCTCGTCGACCCCAATACCCTTCCCGGAGTCATGTGCGCGTGGGTCGCGAACGCCGCGGGGACCACCCAGCAGACGTTCTGTGCCCATGGCAATCAGGGGCTGGCGTGCAGGGGGAATCTCTCGCGAACCTGTGACCAGGAGGACCCAGGCCCTGGAGCCCCCCCGTGGCCCCGCACCATCTGGTATCAGGCCGCCATTGATTGGGCGAAGCAGCAGGGCCATCCCAAGGTCACCCTCGATCCCGGCGCCATCACCATCACCGCGAGCACCTCGCAGGTTGTCGGGCCCCCGTATTCACCAGTGGGCATCCATGTCCCCTCCGGCATCCACCTGAAGGGCTCCCGCGACACCACGGGACCGACCATCATCAACGTGGGCCTCGAGACGCCACTGGACGCGCTCGTCCTCGTGGCGGACCTGACTGCCGCGCCGATGCTCTCCGACGCCAGCGTGTCCTACCTGGACCTGGTGGGCACCACGGACGCGTCCTTCAGCCTGGGGCAGGAATGCCCGGCGACGGCTGACACGCTCACCTCCATCTTCCAGCTGGACGCCCAGCCGCCCCAGCTCGCGCCCGGGCCGTGGAACTTCATCCATCACAATCGCGAATTTACCGCGGGGCTCCGGGTCCTTCAGTCCAATGACATCACGGGGGCACCCGTCAACGTGCACCACATGAAGGTCACGCATCTGGCGATGGGCATTGCCTATGGCTGGAACACGTCGAACACCCCGGAGGATCCCAACTGCGAAACGCAGCCTGGGCTGACCCTGACAGTCAACCCTTCCCTGCTGCCGGATGGAGGATGCCCTACGGGCTCGGATATGCGGATGCTTCGCCGCAGCGCGCTTGCCACGGAGTGCCGGCCGGTTTCCTGCGCCGCATCCCCGCCGCCCAACACGCCCCAGTGCCCCGATGATGCGGGGACCTACTATCCGTCGACCCCGTATGAGGAATCTGCTGAGTCAAAGGATGACGCGGGCAACCCCCTCCTCTATCCGTACTGCATTACAAAGGGGCCGGGGAGCGCCCTCCCCAACTACTGCAACGTGCATCCGTACGAGTTCCGCGGGAACATCAACGCGCGCTCGCAGATCCACAACAACTCCATCTGTGACGTCCGGGTGGGCATCAACGTGCTGGGTGGCAACATCGACGTGACGAAGAACGTCGTCATCCGGCATCCCACGGCGGCGGCCAACCACTTCGCCCTCAGCTCCGATGGCCACATGCCCTATACGCAGAACACCACCTATTCGGAGAACTACGTCTCGGGCTTCACCCTGGGCTTCCTGACGGATGGCAATCAATACATCGTGGTGAATGACTGCGCCTTCCGCCAGCTGACTGGCTATGACAAGCGGGAGTTCGCGACGGTCCAGAACTTCCTCGACCTGTCGCAGTTCATGCTGGACGACTCGCAGCACCGCAACTTCCAGACGGACCCGCAGCGCGGCTTCATCGACCACGTCTACATCCGGGACAATCGCTTCTACAAGAACGTGCTGGGCCTCTCGATGTACCGGGTCAACTGGGGTTTCATCGGGTTCAACACGATTGATGGACAGGGTGCGGCAGCGTCGGCGGCCTATGGCATCCAGCTCTCCAACACGCTGAACAGCTGGGTGTATGGGAACACGCTGCGCAACACCAATTACGCCATCGACATCGGTGGCCTGCCTGGGTACCAGTCCCTGCTGGGCTCTTGCTACAACGGCATCCACACGTACTGCAGTGGCCCTGGCTGCCCGGTCTGGGCCAGCTACCCGAATGCCTTCTCCGGCAGCGGCGTGCAGACGCTGTCGCTGGCGGATGGCGGCACGAGCAGCACGGCCTGCAACGTCGTCTACCACAGGGGCTATTGTGGTGATCCGGCGACGCCGCCGCTGCCGGGCACCGCCGACCCGGTGTGCTTCGCTAACTGAGAACGCTGCTCCTCGGTGAGACGGGAGGCCCGGCCGATGATGCCAGGGCCTCCCGGGGAGCTCGCTCGCAGGCTGCGCCGCAGACTCCGCGCGGGGCGCCGCCTTCCGGGCCGCTGCCTTCTTCGCGGGACTGAGAGCGAACTCCATGCGCTTCAGGGGGCGTACTGATACCGCTCGATGATCCGTCCCTCAGGGGAGACGGCGTAGAGTTCGAACCAATCGAACTCGAAGTTCCCACCGGGACCAATTCCCTCGCAGTGGTCGACACGGCGATTCACGCGGACGATGTAGACGCCCTTCCCTTTCCCCACGACCACTTCCAAGGCCTGGGCGGTGAAGATGCACTCATTCCGACGGGACTTCGGGAAGCGGCTCACGACATCTTGGAGGGCGGCGTAAGACGCCAGAATGGCGGGACCGTCCAAGGTCGCCATGGGCTGTACATCCTCTGGCCATTCAAAGGCAGACTTCGATCCGCTCTTGAGACCTGTCCCTGCATCCGTGGCAGGTGCGGCACGCGTCAGAATGGGAACACCCGCATCTGGCTTCGTGGGGCTTTGAGGCGCTGGGGGTGTTCCCGCGTCCGCGAGGAGCATGACCCACACAAGCATCGGATGGAGCATCATCACGGCGTTCCAGTTGGACCTTGGGCCCAGACGCAGGGCGCTACCAGCGCAGTGCAGGAGAACATTCCGGCATGACTCCGCTACGTCGGAGAATATTGGATGAGGCGGGGTGGCACGTTGCCTGGAAGGTCCAGCCTGAGTCGCGGCCCACCCATTTGAACACCTCGCCTGCCTGGTTCCATTTGTAGAAACGCGGCGCATCCCGATGTCCCGTGGCGAGCCATCCCCACGCAGGAATGGGCTTCCCCTGGGAGTCCCGAGCAAGCCTTCCGCTGGGGGTGGCCGCGTACGCAACCAACACCCAGCCTTCTTCGCCGACCTTCAATCGGGGCCAGTTTTTGAGATCCTGGCTGCTCGCGCCTGCGCCGCAAGGGTGGTTATGCGCATAGCCGAAGACAGGCAGGTCATCGCCAAACTCCGCATCATCGACTCCGCCAAACGGCGGCCAACACGATCGCGTCGCGTCCAGGACATTGCGCACGGGCCAGGAAGCACGCCAGTCCCTGGGCGTTCGCTAGAGCGCGACGCAATACTCGGTGGCATCCGCCCGGGGCCGACCGGTCGACGGCTCACAGGCATCCGCGGCACCAGGAAGACCCATGAGCGAAGACAACGTGGTCAGGACCAGATCCTCTGGAACCTGGGTCCCGTCTTCGATGACCACGGGCACATCCGGCCATGGGCCCGGAGCCACCGCGAGGAAGGAGTTGCCCTCTCTGCGGCGCAATTCCTCGTTCAAGTAGTAGCGTTTCGCGCCCGCGCAAGCGACCAGCGTCCCTACGAGCACGCCGGCCACGAGTCGAGCCATGCCGCGCCTGGATGACACATAAAGGCGCGGCACTGCTTTTTCAGCCCTGCTTGAGGGCGTCTTCCACGTACCGGACGCCCTTGGCCGTGATGGCCTTGCCCTTCTTGGTGTCCTGCGCGTAACCGGCGTGCAGGCGCAGCGCCTTGGCGGCGTTCGGCGCGGCGTACGTCACGCCCAGCCCGCTCCAGAAGCGCGACGTCGTGCCCGATGTGATCTCCACGTCCAGGGACTTCGCCAGGTACAGCGGGATCAGCGAGCGCAGGAGCTGGTCCTTCTCCTTGCCGGCGGAGACCAGGTCCTTCTGGCGCGCGTGGCTGCGCAGTGCGGCTTCCAGCACCGACACCGCGTCCTCGCTCGCCGGCTGCGCCGCGGACTTCGCGCGGGGCGCCGCCTTCCGGGCCGCTGCCTTCTTCGCAGGTGCCTTCTTGGCCGCCGCCTTCTTCGCAGCGGGGGCCGTCTTCTTCCGGGCAGCAGCAGCCTTGCCCACGCTCTTCTTCGCCTTGGGCGCCGTCTTCCGACGTGCCGCAGTCGCCAGTTCCATACGCCCCTCGAAGGGAATCTCTACCACTGTCGCGTTGATGTTGCGTTCTGACACGGTCGCGGGAGCGACGACCTCGTGCACCGAGGCGTGCGGGGTTTCCGAG
Organism: Corallococcus sp. CA053C; assembly: GCF_003611675.1. Lineage (GTDB taxonomy): Bacteria > Myxococcota > Myxococcia > Myxococcales > Myxococcaceae > Corallococcus. Next base: position 1,267 of record NZ_RAWA01000453.1, on the reverse strand, counting down.
TGCACCGGCCGGGAGACACGGGTCGGCTTCGCTTCACTCGTGGGCGGCTTCCCCTGCGCGTAGTACCGCACCCAATCGCTGGCCTCCTCCATCACCTCCGTGAGGCCCACGCGATCGAGCAGCGACCCCAACCATCGAAGACTGTTGCGCACTTGGAGAACCCTCCCGTTCTGATCCACGCTACTACACTCCCGACGGACGCCACCTATATCGCCAGCAATACGGGTTCTTCCATGCCCTCGTGGGTATCTCTGACGGATCCATTCTCCCGTCCGTTGATGCCTTTACGGGAACAGACGTGCAGATGTAGCGCCCTGCTGCGGCACCAACTCCCCACGCGAGGCATGGAGCCCCTTCTTGCGCTCGGATCCCCCTTCTCACCGAATCGCGATCGCCGGACTGTTGCTGCTCGCGGCGTGCGCGACCCCGAAGGTGCCCGGCACCCCCATGCGCCAGACACAGTGCCGTGCGGTCCCGACGGTCGAGGAATGTCGAGCCGCGGCGGAGAGCATCGACGACGCCTGTCTCCGCGAGTGCATCCAGCTCCAGTGCAGCGGTGTGCTGGTGAAGTGCAGTGACTACATCCAGCAGAAATGCCGGGATGATGGGAAGAAGCGCAGGGGTGACATCGGTGGCTTCGTCTTCCGGGGCGAGCAGACGTGTCGCCAGCCCAAGGCGGAAATCTACTGGTGCCAACTGCCCATGTCCGACAGGTGCCGAGCACAGACGATGGTCCACGAACTGGCACACTCCTGCGGATGGAATCATGGCGATGGCCATGGAGTCCCCGGCGACAGTGGAGAACTCAGATGCAGATGAGGCACCTCGTCCTCGCTTCCTTCGTGACGTCACTGCTCTCCGCTCCAGGATGTCGTCGCGTCGCTCCCCCTCAGCACATGCCAGAGACGGCGCCCGCCGCGCGTCCCCTCCTCGAGTTCCAATCTCCCCGTTACGACGGAACGGCCCTCTCCGGGCGCATCCTGGTGGGAGCCGAAGCGGGGCCCCTCACGCTGGATCGGCGGCTCATCGAGAACACCTCCCTGGAAGTCGCCGCGGTCCTGGACTGCGCGACAGCACAGCCCGTGGAGTTCCTGGTCGCGGACCGCTTCCCTCCTCCAGCCCGTGAGGAGGACCTCCTGAAGCTGGAACCCGGATACTGGTTCGGGGCCGAGGTCGAATTCCCGCTGTTCGACGAACGGCTCAACGGCAGGCGCGGTCCAGACTGCATCGACCTCACCCTCACCTTCCACCCGAAACCTCCAGCCCC
>NZ_RAWA01000452.1 GCF_003611675.1 Corallococcus sp. CA053C | reverse complement strand
CCGTCCCCCCGGTGGTGGAGGCCGCGCTCGCGCCCCTCATCATCAAGCACGTCGAGGCCGCGCTCGCCGCGCGCCCCGCCATCACCAGCCCTGCGGCGCCCGGCCGTGGTCCGGCCCTGCTGAAGTTCAAGGGCATGTTCGACACGGAGAGCCCGGCGCATGCGCTGCTGGGCGTGCGCATGAAGGCGGCCTTCCTGGAGTTCGAGGACCGCACCGCGCGCGAGAAGTCCAAGGGACTCAACCAGCCGCTGCGCGAGTGGCTCGACAAGGTGAAGTCCGCCGGCGTCTTCGAGTCCGTCTTCGGCCAGGGCGGCAGCCTCTGGGCGCGCGAGTCCGTGAGCGAGGAGATCATCGATGTGCTGCGCCCCGCCTCCATCCTCCTGCGCGCGGGCCCGCGCATCGAGTCGGGCTACGGAGCGAAGCTCACCATCGGCGTCATCAACCAGGGCGTGCAGGTGCAGTGGGAGGGCGAGGACGAGGAGTCGAGCGAGTCGGATCTGGACACGGGGGACCTCATCCTCGGCGCCTACAAGGCGATGGGCACCATCCGCATCAGCAACGGCCTCATGCGCAAGGGCAGCCTGCGCTCCGCCGAGCAGCTGGCCGCCGACGTCGGTCGCGCCATGGGGCTGGCCTTCGACCAGGCGGGTCTCGTGGGCAAGGGCCCGAAGACGCCCACCGGCATCCTCAACACCGCAGGCATCACGAAGAAGGCCATCGCCGGCACCACCATCGAGCAGAAGGTGGCGGACCTGAAGGCCATGGTCGCTGACGTCATGGAGGCCAACATCCCGCTGGAGGGCGCCAACCCGTTCTACTTCATGACGTCCACGACGATGATGCACCTGTCCAGCCTGCGCGACGCGGCCGCCTCGGGCACCGGCGGCTGGGTGTTCCCCGGCCTCCAGGACCTGCAGAACCCCACCCTCAACGGCTTCCCGGTGGGCCACTCGCAGACGCTGGCGGGCAAGAACATCATCGGCTTCGGCCTCGCGCAGGAGCTGTACTTCGGCAACGCCGCGCCGCTGGAAATCGAGCTGGGCGAGAACGGCAACGACTTCAAGCGCGACCGCAAGACGCTGCGCGGGGTGCAGGAAGGCGACTGGCAGGTGCGCCGCCCGAAGGCCTTCTCCATCCGCACGGGCGTCACCTACTAGCCCGCGTCCCATCGCCCTCCTCCCTCACCTTCCGGAGTCCTTCCATGCATCCCTCCCTCGCCAACATCGGCGCGTACATCAAGACGAACACCCTGGCCCTCGCGCCCGCGGCACGCGCGGCCGGCACCACGCAGGGCCCCACCCTCGACGTCCTCTCCTTCCGCTCGGCAGTGCTCGCCGTCGCGGTGGGTGCCGCCACCGGCGGGCCCACGGGCATCAGCGCCACCTTCACCTTCGAGTCCCGTGGCAGCACGGCGGGCGCCGAGGGCGTGCCGGGCGCCTGGGCCCCGGTGGTGGACAGGGACGGCGAGGAGCTGTCCGTCGTCGCCACCGCGGCGGACAGCGCCGTGGAGCTGGACCTGGACTTCTCCTTCCTCGGCGATGACCACGACCAGCTGCGCGTGAAGCAGGTGCTGGCCTTCACCGGCGGCGCCACGCCGACGCTCGCCACCGGCGCCGTGCTGGTGCTCGGTGGCGCCAACCGCCTCCCCGTGTAGCGGCGGGCGCGGACTACCCCCTTCCGTGCCTGCCCGGGCCGGGGCGGCCAGCGCGCCGCCCCGGCCCTCTTTCTTCGAGGTGCCCATGCCTGCCGTTGAGGACCTGCTCACCGCCGCGCAGCTGCCTGCCACCGTGCGCGACGCCGCCGACCCCGAGCGCCTGCCACTGCTCATCACCGCCGCGTCCCTCACCCTGGCGGCGCACGTGGGCTACCTGCTGCACCGGCGCCTGGGCGTCGTGGAGTCCGTGGCGAGCACGGGCGGGCGCTACCTCTGGCTGCGCTCTGGAGGCGTGCGCCAGGTGACGCGCGTGGAGGTGTGCGGCGTGGAGCTGCCGGCCGCCGCGTACGCACTCGAGTCCGCCGTCATGGGCCGGGTGCTGGCGCGCGGGGAGGCGTGGCCCTTCACCGGCCGCTACTCGCCCGGCGTGTCCTCCACTCCGCTGCACGTGGAGGACACGGGCGAGCTCGTCGTCACCTACGACGCCGGCTGGGTGACGCCCGGCCAGGCCGCTTTGGACGGGGCGCTGCAGGTGGACCTGCCGGCGGACCTCCAACTGGCGGCGCAGATGGTGGTGGCCGCGCTGGTGCACGGCGACGGTGCCGAGGAGGCCGTCTCCGAGTCCATCGGCGGCACGTCGCTGACGCGCGCCACGGACGAGGACGGCCAGCTGCCCGCGGTGCCCGCCCGCGCGCGGCGGTTGGTGGCCCGGTACCGCCGCCCGCGCCAGGGGGTGGCGTGATGCTGATGGGACACCGCCTCCGCCAGCGCTTCGGCTTGGCCCGGCTGCTGGGCGTCAACAACCGCGGGGAGGAGGACTTCGCCGAGCCCACCGTGCATGCCTGCCGCTTCGAGGGCAGTACGAAGCGGCTCGTCACCTCGGACGGCACCGACGCCACGTCCGAGGCCGTCCTCTTCACCACCGTCGAGGTGAAACCGGGGGATGCCCTCTGGCTGCCCGGCGCTACCCCAGGCGACCTCGACACCCGGCGCCGGCCCCTGCGCATCACCCCCTGCTTCGACATTCGCGGGGGCCTGGACCACTACGAGGTGTACGTCTGATGGGCGCCGAGCTGCAGGACGTGGAGCTCCACGTGGCCCAGGTGCTGGAGGCCGCTGAGCTGGGCCTCACCATGACGCCCACGCCGCCCGCGCCGCCCAGCCTCTACACGGGGCCCTGGCCGCTCACCGCACCGCCCCAGGTGGTGGCGGTGCGCGAGGTGACGGGCACCGGGCCCGAGGACTACATGGGCACGGGGCGCAGCTACCTCCAGCCGGACGTCCAGGTGCTGGTGCGCGGCCGCACCTACGCGGACGCCCAGGCCCTGGCCCGCCGGTGCTGGAGCGCGCTGCACCTGGCGGCCGTGCCCGGCTACGTCTCCTGCCAGGCGCAGGGTGCGCCCACGTACATGGGCCCGGACGGCAGCGACAAGCACCGCTTCGTCTTCACCGTCACGCTGGCCTACGCCGCCTGACGTGGCGGCGGGCGCCCCTTCTATGGGGCATGCCCGTCCGCGTGAAGCTCGACATGCGCCCCCTCCTCCAGCTGCGCCAGCGCGCGCCCGAGGTGCTGCGCGAGTTGGACAAGCCGGGCCGCGCCACTGTCCGCCACGCGCTGGACCTGTCGCAGTTCGACGTGCCGCGCGGGGACCGTGACGTCGAGTACGACGCGCACGGCAACGCGAAGCGCGAGGAACGCCCGCTCGCCGACACCGGCTTCATCGACGGGCCCGAGCACCACCTGGACCGGCGCCTCTCCACCACGTGGGTGGCCGGCTACGCGCACCCCGCGGCCGGCGCCATCCACGAGGGCTTCCACTGGGGGGACCAGATCATCAACCCGCCTCCTCACTTCCTGAAGAAGGCCTTCCGTCGCAGCCGCTCGGTCGGCCGCAAGGGCGTGAAGACGGCCCTGGAGCAGGCCCTCAAGAAGCTGTTTCCCTCGAAGTGAAAGGAATTGCAGATGGCTGACGAACCGCAGGTCCTCTACGCGCAGCAGATCCACTTCACCGTCGAACCCACCACCCCGCTCGTCACCATGGCCGAGGCGGCGGAGGCCGCTCCTCCCGGCACGGCCACCGAGCTGGACGGCATCATGGAGTGCTCCGTCTCGGAGGCGGCCGACAGCGTCGACACGAACTACTACGGCAGCGACGGCTACAAGACGAACGCCGCCACCCTCACCGCGTTGAGCGTCACCGTCAGCGGCCACCGCATCAAGGACAACGCCGCGCAGAATGCGCTGGAGGGGCAGCTCCGGCGCATCGGCTACCTGCACGTCATCCGGGACGCCGACGCGACCGCGGGCCAGCGCGGCAAGCGCTACAAGGTGCGCGTCATGTCCTTCGAGTCCGGGGGCCCGTCGTCCGACGTGGACAAGCTCACCGTCAGCCTCACCGGCCAGGGCGCTCCCGTCGCGGTGTAGCCGCCCCTTCCTCTCTTCACAGCCCTCACCTTGGAGAAGACAGACATGAGCGACACCAGCACCGCCAGCATGGAGACCGCCCTCGTCTCCACCCCCACCAACCCCGGCGTGCTCAAGCACCGCCTGCTCGCGAAGAACCGCAAGGTCCTCAAGCAGCTCGACCTCTGCGGCGAGAAGGTGCACCTCTGCAAGCCCACGCAGGGCGACCGCGTGAAGGTGATTGAGGCCGCCAAGGCGGAGGGCGAGATGGGCGAGGACGACAAGCCCACGTCGCCGCGCAATGCCCTGCGCCTCGTGGCCCGCATCGCGGCGTGCGTGCTGTACGACCCGACCAACGGCCAGCGCCTCTTCAGTGACGCGGACCTCGACAGCGTGGTGGACAGCGCCGTGTGGCTGGAAGACGTGCAGGAGGACGTGCAGGCAGCCTTCGCGCCGAACATGAAGGACGTCCGAAAAAACTCCGAGCCGACCCCGAGCTGAAGCTCCTCTTCGCGGTCGTGAAGCTCACGGGGCAGTCCCCGGACGAGGTGCGCTCCTGGGACCATGAGGACCTGCTGGGGCTCCTCGCCTACTGCGAGCTGGAGAACGAGGAGTTGAAGCAGCGCACCCAGCACCACCCCCGCCCGGCGGGCGCGCCAAGCCACGCGCCCGCCAGCGGCACCACCACCGTCACCTACCGCCTCGCGCCCAAGCCGTCGCCGAAGCCGAAGCGGTAGGCGGCACACCCCTGGAGTCCCGCCGTGGCCCTGAAGGTTGGAGACCTGTACGTCGCCGTCACCGCCAGCATCGGCGAGGCGGTGCAGTCCCTGGGCAAGCTGGCCAAGGAGGTGGAGAAGGTCGCGAAGGGGGTGAAGGAGGCGGCGGACCCCATCGGCAAGGTGGGCGCCGTCATCGCCGCCGGCATCGGCGGCGCGGTGCTGGCCGCCTCGAAGTCCAACCAGCGCCTGGCGGCGGAGGTGGAGCACATCCAGGAGGTGCTCTACACCTTCGCCGCCGAGGTGGGCGACCTCTTCACCCCGCTGGTGCGGCGCATCGGCGACTTCCTCTCCAACCTCACCGCCCACTTCCAGCGGTTGAGTCCAGGGGTGAAGCGCTCCGCGGCGAGCGTCGCAGCCTGGGTGGCAGGCATTGGCCTGGGCGTCGGCGTCGTGGGGAAGCTAGCCGCCACGGTGGAGGGCCTGGCCAAGGGCGTCGGCCTCGCGATGCAGGCGACGAAGGCCATGCTGCCCGTCATCGCGAAGCTGGGCCCAGTGCTGAATGGGGTGGGCCCAGCCGCCTCGTCGGCGTGGCAGGCGCTGCAGGCCATGAAGACCGTGGACGTCGGCGCCTCCCTGTCCAAGATGTGGGTGAGCTTCAAGGGGATGCTGCCCACCATGGAAGCGATGAAGGGGGGACTCGGCACCCTGGGCAAGTCCATGGGGGACTTCGCCAAGTCCACGCCGTCCATGCTCTCCGGCGTCGGCAAGATGCTGATGAGCTTCGGCGCGGCCGCCGTCCCCATCCTCGCGGTGGCCGCTGCAATCACAGCCATCGTCCTCCTGGCGGGCGTCCTCTATAAGAATTGGGGCGACATCAAGCTCATCGCTGGCGAGGCGTGGGACGCGATGGGCGAGTCCATCGGCCGGATGATGGGCGGGCTGGGCGACGTCGCCGACAAACTGACGGGCATCTTCGTCGCGGCCTTCGACGCCATCAACTCCACCATCAAGAGCATCGTGGACCGGGCCCTCGACTTCGTTGCCTTCCTCGTCTCTCGCTCCGCGAAGGTGCTCCGCCCCATCGCCAAGGCCGCGGGCATGTCGTCGACGGAAAAGGCTCTCGCGTCCATGGAGAAGGTCACGGGGAAGGATCTCCGCGAGGGTGTTGAGGCGGCCTTCGACAGCGGCGTCGGCGCCATGGCGGAGGCCAAGCAGATGATGACCGCCGCGAAGGCGGAGCTGATGGCGGGCGTGACGTCCACTGTCCAGAACGCGGCCGCCGCCGTCGGGCGTGGCGTCGGCGTCGTCAAGGACGTGGCGGGCGCAGGGCTCAGCGACGCCATGACGGGCGTCAAGATGATGCTCGCGGACATCAGCAGCGCCACCGGCATGGACGACCTCAAGGGCCGGCTGGGGCAGCTCATGGAGATGTTCAACGGCAAGAGCGAAGCACGCATCCGCCAGCCGGGGGATCTGACCGGTGACCTCCGGCAGAAAGGCTACGACCAGCTCCAGACCTACGCCGACGAGGCCTCGAAGCGCGAGGCCGACCGCGCGACGGAGGCGGACGCAGCGCGCGCGGCGAAGTCGCTGTCGGACCTGGCCGATGAGGCGGACCGCGCGAAGGACGAGCTGGACTTCAACCGCGACACCTCGGACGACGCTCGGCAGGAGGCTGCCGACGCCGCTCGCGCAGAAATGGAGCGCGCCCAGGAGTCCTTCGGCGCCATCTGGGAGGACACCCAGCGCTTCGCGGAGGACGCGAAGGCGGCCATGGCAGCGGCGCGGGCGGACCTCATCAGCGGCTTCCTCGGCCGCATGGGCGAGTTGGGCAGCATCATCGACAGCGCGAAGAAGGGATTCGAGGCGGGCGGCATCTGGGGCGCCCTCTTCGCCGCCATTGGCGAGCTGCTCATGGGCAGCGAGCAGATGGCGACCATCATCGACATGTTCAACGGCATCATCGGTCAGCTGAAGGACCTCTTCGGCACGGCGGCCACCGGCCTGGAGCCCATCGTGGGGGCCATCGGCTACCTGGTGAACGTCATCATCGACTTCCTCACCCCCGTGATGGAGCAGATGGGGCACGCCATGGAGTCCATCGCCCCCATCATCGTCCTGGTGGGCGTCTTCCTGAAGATGCTCGCGCCGGCCTTCGAACTCGTCGGCAAGGCCACCAGCTGGCTCCTGGAGAACGTCCTCAAGGGACTCTTCGAAGTCCTGCGCTACGTCGGCCTGGGCATCCTGTATGTGATTAAGGGCCTCGCCTCGGCGTGGAATGGCATCATCAGCGCCATCCAATGGGTGTTCAAGAAGCTCGGCGATATCAGCATCCTCGGCGCGCACCCGCTCGGCTTCCTCAAGGGCTGGGCGAAGTCGATGGAGTCCGCGAAGGTGGACACGGAGTCCCTGGCTCGGAGCATCCAGGAACTGGAGGGCCTCACCTGGGACGCGGCCATGGCGAAGGCCAATGAGACAGCCGAGGTCCTCAAGAACCGGGACGCGCTCGCGGACGTGAACGAGGCGCTCACCAACGTGCCGGACCTGTGGAAGGTGGCGCTGCGCCGCTTCGACGCGCAGGACGAGCAGGACGGGCCCAACAC
>NZ_RAWA01000451.1 GCF_003611675.1 Corallococcus sp. CA053C | reverse complement strand
TGGTGGGGGCGACCGCAACCGGGGTGGAGAGCGTCGCGGCGGTGAGGGCCGTGGTGGTGAGCGGCCCGAGCGCGGTGAGCGGGGCGGCTCGCAGCAGGGAGGCTCCGGGCAGAACGGCGGGGGCTCCGGTGGCTCGACTCCGCAGGCGTCCGGCGGAGGCTCCTCGGAGTCGTCCGGCGGGGGCAGCGAAGGCTGAGCCGGTGAGCGACGCCGCCTGCTGAAGGCGGCCCGCGAGTGACAGCGAAGGCCCGGTGGGATGCATCCCGCCGGGCTTTCTCTTTTGCCTCCCCAGCGATCGTGGTCGCGCGGATTCGGGGTGCTCGAGCCCGCTCACCTGTCCAGCGACCGATCGGGCGGACGCGTCCCGGGTGCACCGTGGTGGAAGCCACATCCCCGGCCAGGTGGGCTGGTCCCCCGGGCCCGAGTTTGGCTACGGTGGTGCTTCCACACCGGGGGGTGTCGTCCGTGCCCGTCGGTCCATGTGAAGCCTTCGGGATGACCCGCCCCCTTCCGCGCCTCCGCACGCCGTTGGACCCTGGTGGCCTGCGTTCGCCTGGGCGGGGACGCGCCTGGAGGGGTTCGTGCAAGTGACGCAGGGCCTGTCGTGGCACCTGCGGCAGTCCATGGTCCGGGGACGGGCCTGGACGCGTTCGACGGCGGCCCGCCTGTGGGCGCCCATCGGGGCCACGTCGGGCGGCCGGTTCGCGGCGGACATCCTCTTCGCGGCGCGCACGGTGGCGCGCGGCTTCATGGGCGAGAACCTGCGCCTTCGCGCCGCGGCGCTCACGTACATCAGCATGTTCTCGCTGGTGCCCCTGCTGACGGTGGGGCTCGTGCTGCTGCGGACGCTCCACCAGGAGCAGTTCCAGAAGAAGCTGCGCTTCGTCATCGCGGAGGTGCTGGCACCGGGAGTCAGCAAGGAGTCCGCCGCGCTGCTCGACCGGTTCCTGCACCCGGGCAACTCGCTGGCCGTGGGCAGCGTGGGCTTCCTCGCGGTGATGCTGTCGGCGGGCTCGCTGCTGCGCCACATCGACGGTGCGGTGAACGAGCTGTGGGGCATCCGGCGCCAGCGCCCATGGCTGACGCGCCTGTCCATCTACGCGGGCCTGCTGCTCTTGGGCCCCATCTTCCTGGCCATCTCCTTCTCGGGCACCGGCCGTGTCCGTGTGTTCCTGCAGACCTATGCGCCGTCCGCGCCGCTGTTCATCGCGCTGGGCACCATGCTCATCGCCATTGGCAGCCTGACGCTGGTGTACCTCTGGACGCCGTACGCCCACGTGCGCGTGCGCTCGGCGCTGGCGGGCGGGCTGGTGGCCGGCGTGGGGTGGATGCTGGCGAAGCAGGTGTACGCCGAGTTCGCGGTGCGCAGCTTCCTCTACAACCCGCTCTACGCATCGCTGGGCGCCCTGCCCCTGTTCCTCGCGTGGATGTACGTGAGCTGGTTGATCATGCTGTTCGGCGCCCGGCTGTCCTACGCGGTGGAGCACGTCTCCTTCCGCGACTCGCTCTTCGCCTTCGGCAGCCACCCGCGAGCGCACGAGCTGGTGGCCGCGCGCGTCGCCCAGGACGTCACCCTGTGCTGGGTGGACGGGCGCACGCCGCCGCTGCCGCGCGAACTGGCCACGCGGCTGCGCGTCCCCGAGTCGCTCGTGCATGAGGTCGTGGACCGGCTGGTGGAGGCCCGCCTGATGGAGCGGGGGCGCCGGGGGGGCCTGCGTCCGACAAGGGATCCGTCCGAGCTCACGCTCGCGGACACCACGCTCGCGGTGCACGGGGTGATGATCTCCGGAGGCCCTGAGACCTGGACGGGGCCCAGGGCCCCGGGCTTCGAACAGTTCGAACCGCTGTTCCAGGCAGCCGACTGTGCCGGGGTCGACCTGCTGCGTCGCACCCGTTGGATCGACCTCGTGACGCCCCTGCGTCCGGGGCTGCTGGCTCCGCCCGCCCCGGAAGCACCCAAGGCAGCGGCCGGCAGCGGAAATCCGTAACGTTTTTAGAGGGTTGGGAGCCTACCCGGCTTGCAAGGAGGAGGTGTTCTGTTATGTATTCGGGACTCGACCACGGGCCAGAGAGCCCTGTCACCAAGGGGTCACGGGGTTTGCGGGAGCGTCCGATGCTCAAGTCCGATCTGATCAACATCCTCGTTGCCAAACGAGGCGTGACCCAGAAGCAGGCTGAAGCGACCATCGAGACGATCTTCGAGTCGATGAAGGACGCGCTCTGCCGCGGCGAGAACATCGAGATTCGCGGACTCGGCGCCTTCCACGTGAAGAACTACCAGGGCTACCAGGGCCGCAACCCGAAGACGGGTCAGGTCATCCCGGTGAAGCCCAAGCGCGGCCTGCTCTTCCGCACCGGCAAGGAGCTGCGCGACCGGGTCAACCGCCCCGCGCCCCTGCAGGCCCAGACGGACCTGCCGCCCTCCGAGTTCAAGGGCAGCAGCGGCACCGGCACCCTGTAGTCCTCACCGCCCCACGGCGACGGGCGTCAGCCGGCCGATGGGGCGAATCTGCAGGTCTCCATCCAGTTCGCCGTAGGTGAGCACCGCCACGTCCGGGAACGGGCCCTCGCACAGCTTGCGCAGCGGCCTGCGGATGTCCGGGGCGGTGAGCAGCACCGCCCGGCCACCGCCACCGGTGGCGATCCGCCGCACCCCCTCCAGGATTTCGACGACCCGCTCCGGCTCCGGAGCGGGTCCCCGGGGGCCACTGGCGCGAAGCACGTCCTCCACTTCCGGGTCCACGAGGTACGCGTACAGCGGGCCGGTGGGCGCGAACTGGTGGCTCAGGTAGCGGTGCAGGGCCTGACGGCAGCGCTCGGCCAGGGCGGTCGCGTCCCCTTCGGTGGTGGGCGCCACGAGCGCCTCCAGGATGGAGCGCAGGTCCCGGATGCTCACCTGCTCCTGGACGAGCCGCCGCAGCACGTCCACCAGCAGCGGCAGCGGCACCTTCTGCAGCGCCTCCTTCACCAGCACGGGCGCCTGGGCCTCCAGTCCCTCCAGCAGCCCCTGCACCTCCTGGAGCCCCAGCAGCGCCGCGGCGCGCAGGCGGAGCACGGCGCGCAGGTGGTCCGCGATGAGCTCCGAGGGTTTGCGCAGCGGCACCTGGGCCAGCGCCAGCCGGGAGCGGGCGCCCTCTGCGACGCGGCTGATGGACCGCCCGGTCGCGGGCTCCACCGAGCCCTCCGCCTGGACCTCCAGGAAGGCCAGCTCACCGGGCGGGACGAGCGCATACAGGCTCCCGGGCTGGACCACGCCCCCACCCGCGGGCACTTCGTCCAGGAGGAGGCGGTACTCGCCCGGTCCTAGGTACGCGGCCTGGGTCCGCACGCGGATGCCGGGGATGCGCACCCCCAGCTCGAAGAAGAGCTCGTCGCGCACCCCGTTCAGCACCGTGTGCACGAAGGCGCCGCCCTCCCCTTCCGCCAGGGCCGTCAGCTGCGGGGACAGGTCCAGCGCGAGCGGAGCCACGCCCACCGGGGTCGCCGCGCTCTCCGGAGGCTTGCCGGCCGCGCCGACCGGGACGGTGGCGCCCGCTTGAGCGCCGTCCTTCACCTGCGACTTCTCCAAGGCCTCCCGCGCCTTGCGCCGCAGCGCATACCCCAGCCCGCCCAGTGCCGCCGCCAGGGCGAGGAAGGTCAGGTGCGGCATGCCCGGCATGAGGGCCAGCGCGACACACAGCCCCGCCACGACGCCCAGCGTCCGGGGGTCCCCGAAGAACTGGGTGCCGATCTCCGTCCCCAGCGAGTCCTCTTCCTTCTCCGACGCCACCCGCGTGACGACGAGGCCCGCGGCCACCGCGATGCACAGCGAGGGCACCTGGGACACGAGCCCGTCACCGATGGCGATGAGCGCGAACGTGGCGGCGGCCTCGGAGAAGGACAGGCCCTGCTGCAACACGCCGATGAGGGTACCCCCCAACAGGTTCACCGCGACGATGACCAGGCCCGCGATGACGTCCCCCTTCACGAACTTCATCGCGCCGTCCATGGCGCCGAACATCTGGGACTCGCGCTCCAGGTCGCGCCGCCGTCGCCGGGCCGCCCCCTGGTCGATGGCGCCCGCGCGCAGGTCCGCGTCGATGGACATCTGCTTGCCGGGCATGGCGTCCAGGGTGAAGCGGGCGGACACCTCCGCGACCCGCTCGGCGCCCTTGGTCACCACCAGCAACTGGACCAGCGTGAGGATGGCGAACACCACCGCGCCCACCACGTAGTCGCCCCGCACCACGAACTCGCCGAAGGCCTGGATGACCTCGCCCGCGTGTCCCTCCGAGAGCGCCAGTCGCGTGGACGACACGTTGAGCGACAACCGGAACAGCGTGGTGAAGAGGAGCAGCGTGGGGAACGACGTCACCCTCAGCGCATCCTTCGCGTGCAGCGCCGCGACCAGCAGCGCCACCGCCGCGGCCAGGTTCACCGCGAGCCCCACGTCGAGCAGCCACGCTGGCAGGGGGATGATGAGCGCCCCCAACACGGCGGCCATCGCCACCGCGAGCACGATGTCGGAGGACTGACGGGCCTTCAGCAACACCTTCATGAGTGGGTTCATCACGTCTGTCTCCGTGGACGGTCGTCCGCCCCGCGCGTCTCCATCGCGGTCCGCAGCACGACGGCCGCCGCCTGGTACAGCTCCTCGGGGATGGGCTCCCCGACGTCGAAGTGGATGAGGCTGCGGGCGAGGGGCACGTCCCGAAGCACCGGGATGCCCTGCCGACGTGCCTCTTCCTTGAGCGCGAGCGCGTCCTGTTCGCGGCCCTTGGCCACGAGGTAGGGCGCGTCGCATTCGCCCGCGTCGTACCGGAGCGCGACCGCGAGGTGCGTGGGATTGACGATCACGGCCGTGGCCTTCTGCACCCCACGTGCCGGACCACCTTGCGCGAGCTGTCGGTGCAGGGCCCGCCGCTGTCCCTTGTGTCGCGGGTCGCCCTGGCTCTCCTTGTGCTCCCGCCGGACCTCGTCGCGCGTCATCATCAGGTCGCGCAGGTGTCTGCGCCGGGCCAGCGCGTAGTCCACGGCACCGCACCCCAGCACCACCCACGCCAGCCGCAGCACCAACGTCGCCAGTCGACCGACCAGGAACTCCATCCCCCGCGTCCCGTCGAGCCACGCGGTTCGCAAGGCCTCGGGACCCACGGTCTCCACCTCGTTCCAGACCATCAGCGCCAGCAGCGCCGCCACGAGCAGCGCCTTGCCCATCTCCACCAGGGGCCGGACGCTGAAGAGGCGCTTGAGGCCCGCCGCGGGGTTGATGCGCTCAAGCTTCGGTGCGGCGTGTCGTGCATCCAGCTCGAAGCCCACGGTGGCCACCGACACCGCCAGCGAGGCCACGAGCGCTCCACCGAGTGCCGGTCCACACAGTCGCGCGGCGACCCATGCGCCCTCCTCCCACGCACCCGCGAGGGTCTGCTCCAGCATCAACCGGGCAGCCCAGTCCCGCAGCCGCGCGAATCCCTCCGGCGCGAATGCCGTGAAGCCCAGCAGTCCGCCCAGCGTCACCGCGCTGGAGGACAACATGCGGCTGCGGGGAAGCTGGCCCTTGCGCCTCGCCTCCCGCAGGCGCTTCGCGGTGGGTTGTTCCGTCTTCTCCCCGCTCATCGCGCGACCTCGCCCAGCAGCGCCAGTGCGCCCTCGGCGGAGACGACACCCGCGAGCAGCCGCTCACACAGCAGCCCCACGCCCAGCCACAGCAACGCGCCGCCTCCGAGGATGCGCAGGGGCGCACCCCATTCCTGGAGGTTCACCTGCGCCGCGGCCCGGGAGGCCATGCCCAGGAAGCAGTCCACCGCGAGCGCCGCCGCGGCCACCGGTGCCCCCACCGCCAACCCCGTGGCCATGCCGCTGCCCACGAGAACTCCCACGTGCAGGGTCGCGGCTTCGGTGGGCACGAAGGCGCCCAGGCGAACCACGGTGAAGCTGCGCAATAGAGCCGAGATGATCAGCGGGAACAGCGCACCCGACACCACCCGGGCCACGAGCAGGTGGTACAGCCCGTCTCCCGTGGCCGACTCGCGACTCCCCGCCATCGGCAGGCTCGCCTCCGCGGACGTGCCCCGGAAGAGGTCGATGAAGCGGCCTCCCATCCGCGCCGCGTCGAAGGGCAGCGCGGACACGAGCCCCACCGACACGCCGTAGGCCAGCTCGCGCACCACGAGCGCCACCATCACCAGGGGAGTCTCCACGGGCCCGATGAACTCCACGCCCGCTTCGATGTGCAGGAAGAGCGACAGCGCGAGCACCAGCCCCAGTCGGACCGTCGTTGGAGCCGCCTGGCCGCCCAGCAATGGACAGAGGAACGCGATGGGCACGAGGCGCGCCGCGCACAGCGCCACCGCGATGAAGTGCGGCCCCAGCGTGAGGAGCTGTTCGGCCAGGGCGTCCGGGTTCACAACGCCACATCCGCGATGAGCGTGAGGAGCTGCTGGGTGAAGCGCGTGAGCTGCCCGGCGATCCACGGGCCCGCTAGCACCAGGGACAGCACCGCGGCACACAGCTTGGGGACCACCGACAGCGTGCTCTCCTGCAACTGCGTGGTGGCCTGGAAGAGGCTCATCAGGAAGCCCACCACGAGACTCGCGCCAATGGGTGGCAGAGAGGCGAGCACCATCAACAACAAGGCCTCGCGCCCCAGGGTGAGCAGGACGTCCTGGGTCATGACATCACCGGTAGCCGAGGATGAGGCCCCGGGCGAGCAGCGCCCAGCCATCCACGGCGACGAAGAGGAGGATCTTGAACGGCAGGCTCACCTGACTCGGCGACAGCGTCTGCATGCCCAGCGCGAGCAGCACGTTGGCGATGACCATGTCGAGCACCAGGAAGGGCAGGAAGACGATGAAGCCAATCTGGAAGGCTTCCTTCAGCTCGGTGATGACGAAGGCGGGGATGACGACGAACAGGTCCGCCTCCTGCACCTGGTCCGACTCCTCGGGAGGTCGCAGCTCGCGGGCCAGGTCCACGAAGCGCGCGCGCTCCTCGGCGCTGCCGTGCTTCATCAGGAAGCCGCGCAGGGGTTCCGTCACCTGCTTCGCGGCGGAGAGGAGCTGCGCGCCGGAGTGCACCTCCTCGTACGCCGCCTGTCCCGCGTCGTACATGCGCTCCATCACCGGCGCCATGATGTGCCCCGTCAACACCACGGCGAGTCCCGTGAGCACCAGCGTCGGCGGTGCCTGCTGCGTCCCCATCGCCGAGCGGGCCAGTGAGAGCACCACGGCGATCTTCGAGAAGCTCGTCAGCATCAACACCGCGAACGGCAGCAACGACAGGAGCGCGAGCATCCCCATCATCGCCAGGGGACTGCCCGCATACGACGCTTGCGCCAGGGACTGCTCCGCCGCGGAAGCGGGGTGGGGGATGAAAGCCATCGGGTGGGGATGCGCACTGCTGTTCATCCC
>NZ_RAWA01000450.1 GCF_003611675.1 Corallococcus sp. CA053C | reverse complement strand
GCGCCGACGCGGCTTCGGCTTCTCTTCCGTCTTGGGGGCGGGCTTGGGCTCGTGGGGGCCCTTGAGGATGTCCTCGAAGCGGGACTTGTCCTTGCGCTTCTTGAAGAGCAGGGCGGTGCGGCCGAGCAGCTGCGCGAGCTCCGCGCCGGTGGCCTCGGCCAGGCGGTCGGCGCCCTCGTGGCGTCCGTCCGGGCCTTCGTTGATCTTCACCTTGATGAGCTCGTGGTCGTTCAGCGCCTGCTCGACGGCGGAGATGACGCCGTCGGTGACGCCGGACTGGCCGACGATGACCACCGGCTCCAGGTGGTGGCCGAGGGCCCGCAGGTGGCGGCGCTGTTTCCCGGTGAGGGGCATGGGGTGTCTCCTTGAGAAGGGCGCGGGCGCCGGGCCGTTGGGAGGACCGGCTTCCGCGAAAAGGGGCGCACCCTACTTCTTTTGGGCCGCCATGCGGATCTCCCGCATCGCGTCGATGTGGTCCGGTTGCAGCTCGACGGTGCGCTTGAAGTGCTTGAGGGAGCCCGTGACGTCGCCGCTCAGCTTGGCGATGACGCCCAGGAAGTAGTGGGCGGGGGCGCAGCGCTCGTTGCGCTTGATGGCGGCCTGGATCTCCCGGAACGCCTCCGGCTGGGCAGCCTTCTTGTCCGGAGAGGCGAGGAAGCGCGCGTAGCCACGCCAGGCGAAGAACTCCGGCTCCTCGGCGTTCAGGGCGATGGCGTCGTTGAGCATCTTCACCGCTTCGGGGTACTTGCGCGCCTTCACCAGGATGCAGGACTTCTGGAACAGCTCCTCGGCTTCGAGGATGGAGTGGATGTCCACGCCGTCGCCGCCGCCGCTCTTGAGCTCCTCGAGGTAGGCCGCGCGGCTCTTGTCGTCCGTGAGCGTCCGGTACGCGTCGCCGATGTACGCGAACACCTCCGCCTGGAGCTTCTCCAGCTCCGGCGGAGCGCCCTGGGGCAGGGTGTCCGGGTGGTAGAGCTTGGCGAGGCGGAAGTAGGCGATCTTCACCGCGCTGCCTTCCGTCTGTTCGGTGAGGCCGAGCCGCTGGAAGTGGTTCTGTCCCTTCAGGGTCGCGGCGAGCTGGCGCAGCGCGGGCAGCTGATCCGCGCCGGGCGCCGGGCCCGATGCCGCGGGGGCCGGGGAAGGAGCACCGACGACGGGCGGAGCAGGGCGGGCACCCGGGCCCGCGGCAGGAGGCCGTCCCGCGGCCTGTCCGGCGGCGGAGGCGGGCGCCGCGCCAGGGCCCGCGGTGGGGGCAGGACCCGTAGGGGCTCCCGGAGGACGGGACGCGGCACCAGGGCCCGTCGTCGGCGCCGCACTTGAAGGGGCTCCCGGAGGACGGGGCGCGGAACCAGGGCCTGCCGTGGGCGCCGCACCCGCAGCGGCTCCTGGAGGACGAGGCGCGGCGCCGGGACCCGCGGCGGGCACTCCAGGCCCGGCAGCAGGCACGCCCGGACCCGAAGCGGCCACACCAGGGCCCGTGGCGGCCACACCAGGACCGGCAGCGGGTGCTCCGGGAGCGGCGGGCCTCGCCGCGGCTGGCGGAGGCGCGGCGGCCGTGGCTCCAGGGGGCCCCTGCGTGCGCGAGGCCGACGCGAACGAGACGCCGTTCAGCTCCTTGAGCAGGAACGCGAGGCGCAGCAGGTGGTCGGCGTCCTGCGGGACGTCCTGGAGGAGCTGCCCCAGCGAGCGCACCCCGTCGATGAAGGCGAGCGCGCGCACCTCGTGCGGCGTCAGGCGCAGCTCACTGGCCGCCACCCGGCCCCCGGACTTCATGATGGGCAGCCCGAGCACCGGGGTGAGCCGCCGCTTGAGGTCCGACGTCGGGATGCGGCGCACCTGGTCGCTGAGCACGGCCCAGCGGTTGCCCAACGGCATCGCCTTCTGCGAGGGCAGGTCGCGCACCTCGAACGTGAAGGTGCCGGACTCGGCGCGCAGCACCCGGGCCAGGATGGCCCCGCCCCGCTGCGCCAGCTGCGTGAAGGCCGTCGCCGGCTGGAGGATGCCCAGGCCGAAGAGTGCCGCGAGCAGGTCTCCCCCGAAGCGCTCGCGCGAGCCTTCCGCCTGCTGGAGCTGTTCGGCCGTCAGCAGCCGCGCGCTCAGCAGCGACAGCCCGAGCGAATCCTCCGCGTGCGACGAGTCCACGAACTCCGGGTTGCCCTTGCGGAAGTGCACCCACAGCGTGCGGTCCGACAGTGCCAGCGTCAGCAGGCCCGTGTGCTCGCCCGCGGCGATGCGCCCGTAGAGCTGCACCGGCGAGTACTGCTGGAGCGGACCCTGCGGCGGCACGGCATTCGTCCCGTCGTCCACCACCGTCTGCGGGGCCGGAGCCTGCGGCACGGGCGCCGCCGGACGGGCCTGCGCGACCGGAGGCCCCACCCCGGGCGCACCCGGGCGGGGGGGCGCGCCGGGCCCCGCGACCTGCGTGGCGATGGGACGCCCCGCCGCATCGACGCCCGCGCGGACCGCCGGTGCGGGAGCCCGCATCGCACCGGGCCCGGCCGTGGGCGGGGGCCCCGCCGGACGCGGCGCGTTCACGGCCCCCGGACCCGCCACGGGCGCGGCGGCGGGCGCGGACGGACCGGGCGGCGGCACAGGAGGCGCTCCGGCCGCGGGTTGCAGGAGCGACGCGGGCGCGCCGTCCCCCCACAGCTCCCGGGGGAACGCGTCGCGCACCTCGGGGAAGCGCCACGGAAAGGCGAACTGCAGGCCGTCGTTGGAGACCTGGATCCTGCCCTGGATGGCGCCGCTGTCGATGAGCAGCTCGATGGTAGGCGCGGTCAGGGGCCCCCACATGGTGCCCCGATCGTTGCGGACCCAGTACTGCCGGACCTCACCCTCCGCCATGTGCCGTCCTGCTCCCATTCCCGCGCCTTCCGGGATGACGAAATTTAACCGCCGCACCCACGAAGGTCCAAGCAGACACACCCTCCGGGGACTCCAAAGCCCCAGGGGCGTGTCGAATCACGGCGTGGCGCCATCCAACGCCGCCAGGCCCACGCTGGCCAGACACGCCGCGTCGGCCTGCTGCTCGGCAGGCGGGTCGAAGCAGTACACCTCGCTGTCGAACACCTTGCACATGCCCGCCGGGGTGCCCGAGCACGCCACCTTGCCGTAGGCCGTGGTGCAGTTGTAGCCGCACACCGGGCCCGTCTCGCTCAGCTTGCACTGCGGCGCCGGCAGGCCCTTGCCCCACGCGCAGAGCGCCGCGGGCGTCGGGTCGAAGCAGGTGACGGTGCCGTTCAGGGCCTTGCACACGCCCGCGGGCGTCTTCGCGCAGCGCACGCCCTCGGAGGCGTTCACGCAGTTGAAGCCGCACGCCAGCTGCATGCCGTTGCTGACGCACTGGGCGCGCGGCACCTGCTTGCCGAACACCGCGAACACCGCCGCCGGCGGATCGAAGCACGTCACGTTGCCGCTCTGGCTCCGGCACACACCCGCGGGCGTCCTCGCGCACTTCACCTTGCCGAAGTCGGTGACGCACCCGTAGCCGCAGCCCACCACCCCGTCGATGGTCTTGCACTCCGACTCCGGCAGCGCGGCGCCGTAGGCCTTCACCACGTAGGCCGGCGGGTCGAAGCACGCGGCCTGTCCGTCGATGACGGTACAGCGCCCCTGGAGCGTCTGCGCGCACCGCACCCGCTGTCCATCCGACTTGCACGCATAGCCACAGGACACGTGCCCGTCGATGGAGCGGCACGTGGCCGTGGACGCGTCCGGCGGTGAGGGCGGCGCCGCCAGCGTCAGCGCCAGCACGGTCATCAGGGTCGCGAGCATGGCCGCATTGACCCCCAAGCTTCAGCGCGACGCAAGCAACCGGCCAGGACGGCGCGCCGCCAGGGTGATAAGCGGGCGCCACCCGCTGGGAGGCGGGCCCTGCGTGGACCTGGATGTCAGCGCGTTGAAGCTGGGTTTGCTCTGCCTCGCCGCGTTGACCGCGGGCTTCGTGGATGCCATCGCGGGAGGCGGCGGGCTCATCACGCTGCCCGCGCTGCTGACGGCCGGCCTGCCCACGCACGTCGCGTTGGGCACCAACAAGGGCCAGTCCGTGTTCGGCTCCGGCGCGGCCCTCGCGCGCTTCGCCCGGGCGGGGCTGGTGGACGGGAAGCTGGCGCGGGTGACGTTCCCCTTCGGCCTGCTGGGCGCGTTGGGCGGCGCGGCGCTGGTGCTGTTGCTGCGCCCGGAGGTGCTCAAGCCGCTGGTGCTGGTGCTGCTCATCGCGGTGGCGGTGTTCCTCGCCTTCCGCCGCACGCCGCCCCGACAGGACGGCGTGGAGCCCTCGCCCCAGCCCCGCGCGCAGGCCATCGGTGCGCTCATCGCGCTGGGTATCGGCACCTATGACGGCTTCTTCGGCCCGGGCACGGGCACCTTCCTCATCGTGGCCTTCTCGTCGCTCCTGGGCCACGGGCTGGCGCGGGCGTCCGCGGACGCGAAGGTGGTGAACTTCGCCTCCAACCTGGCGTCCATGACGCTCTTCGCGCTCCGGGGCGTGGTGCTGTGGAAGGTGGCGCTGCCCATGGCCGCCGCGCAGTTCACCGGCGCGTGGCTGGGCGCGCATGTGGCGGTGAAGGGCGGCGACCGGCTGGTGCGCATCGTCGTGCTGTGCGTCGTGGCCGCGCTGGTGCTCAAGCTGGGGCGCGACGTCTGGTTCAACTGGTCGGAGGCGTAGGCGGGCCCGCGCCCCGGTGCCGCTTCAGCCGATGTGCACGAGCAGCGCGTGGCCGCGCTTCGCCACGGCGGCGGTGAACTTCCGCAGCTCCACGAAGTAGGAGATCAGCTCCTCCAGCGGATCCACGTCCTCCGCCGGCTCCTCTTCCTCCCAGGTGCCGGGGTAGATGTCCTCCGCCTGGAGCGTCGCGGGGTCGAAGCGCTTTCGCAGCGTGGCCTCCGGCACCGTCTTCAGCGCGTCCGCCAGGGCCTTCACCTCGGCGGGGGTGAACACGCGCGCGGTGCCTTCATCGGACGGGATGTCGCCCACGTCCTCGCCGCCGCGCACCAGGAAGTCCAGCGGCGGGGTGCCCTCCCACGCCGTGCCGGTGAGCAGGTACTGGAGGCCGTGCCACGCCTCGCCAATGTCCAGCTCCAGGAACGCCGCGCCCTTCGCGTCGCCGAAGTCCTCCTCGTCCTCCAGGAAGGCCTCCAGCCTGCGGGGGGCGTCGCGCAAGGCCAGGCGCTGCGCCTCGGTGGTACTGCGCAGCGTGCAGAGCATGTCCATGGGGCGTCGACCTCGGGGCACTTTGCGAAGCTCAGGGAAACGGGCGGGCTACTCCACCACGACGAGCTTCGCGTTGTTCTCCACGGGGGTGCCTTCCTTGGCGAACACCTCCGTCACCTTGCCGGCCTTGGGGCTCTTGAGCTCGTTCTCCATCTTCATGGCCTCCACGACCACGAGCCCCTGGCCCTCCGTCACCTCGTCGCCCACCTTCACCAGCACCTTCACCACCTTGCCGGGCATGGGCGCCAGGACGACCTGCTTGCCTTCGACGGTGAACCCGCCCGCCGCCGCGCGCATCCGCAGCCGGCGCTCGTCCGCCACGTCCGTGCGGTTCACCTGCCCGCGCACGAGCGTGCCGATCTCGTCGCCGTTCTCCTCGAACTCGACGTTGTACGACTGGCCGTCCACCAGCAGGGACAGCGAGCCGTTCTCCAGCGGCAGCGCGTCCACCTGGAACGTCTTGCCATTCATCGTGAGCCGGAAGCGGCCCTGGCCCAGGGACTCCAGGTCCACCGGCACCGCTTCCTTCTGGCCCTGCTGCTTCGTGAAGTAACGCATTGAAGAGGTCCTTCCGGGGGCTTGCGGCAGGAAGACAATCAGCGGCGACGGTTCTTCAGCGCCAGACGCCACGGGCTGATGCGGCCACCGGTGTCTCCGGCGCCCGCGCCCGCGGAGGGCAGCGACTTCGCGCGCTTCTGGTCGCGCTGGAACGCGTGCAGCGTGCTGGCGAGCAGCGCCACCTCGCTCAACTGGGTGTCCTCGCTGCCCAGCAGCGCCGTGTGCTCGCGCGTGAGGAAGCTGGTGTCGTAGTCGCCGCCCACGAACTCCGGGTGCGACAGGATGCCGTGCAGATAGCGGATGTTGGTGGTGATGCCCTTCACCACGTACTCGGACAGCGCGCGCTTCGCCCGCGCGATGGCCTCCGCGCGCGTGGGCGCCCACACGGACAGCTTGGAGATCATCGGGTCGTAGAAGTTGGGCACCGTGAAGCCCGCGAACACGCCCGAGTCATCCCGCACGTTCGGCCCGCCCGGCACGCGCAGGTGGGTGATCTTTCCGGGGCTGGGCATGAAGTTGCGCGCGGGGTCTTCCGCGTACACGCGCACTTCAATCGCGTGGCCGCGCGGCTCGGGGGCCTCGAAGAGGGGCAGCTTCTCCCCTTCCGCGGCGCGGATCTGCATGGCCACGAGGTCCAGGCCCGTGACCCACTCCGTCACCGGGTGCTCCACCTGGAGGCGGGTGTTCATCTCCAGGAAGTAGAAGTTGCGGTGCACGTCCACCAGGAACTCCACCGTCCCGGCGCCCACGTAGTTGACGGCCTTGGCCGCCTTCACCGCGACCTCGCCCATCTTCGCGCGCAGCTCCGGCGTGAGGATGGGGCTGGGCGTCTCCTCCACCACCTTCTGGTGACGGCGCTGCGCGGAGCACTCGCGCTCGTTCAAGTGGACGGTGTTGCCGTACTGGTCCGCGAAGACCTGGATCTCGACGTGGTGAGGCTTCTCCAGGTACTTCTCGATGTAGACCGAGTCGTTGCCGAAGGAGCTCATCGCCTCGCTCTTGGCGGACCGCCACGCGGAGTCGAAGTCGTGCAGGCCCTCCACCCGGCGCATGCCCTTGCCACCGCCGCCACCGGCCGCCTTGAGCATGATGGGGAAGCCGATCTGCTGCGCGTACTCGCGCGCTTCCTCGGGCGTCTGGATGGGTTCGGTGGAGCCGGGGACGACGGGCACGCCGGCCTTGATCATGTTGGCGCGCGCGCGGGTCTTCTCGCCCATGGCGTCCATGGCGGCGGCGGGCGGACCGATGAAGGTGATGCCGGCCTTCTCGCAGGCGCGCACGAAGGACGCGTTCTCGGAGAGGAAGCCGTAGCCGGGGTGGATGGCGTCCGCGCCGGACTGCTTCGCGACCTCCAGGATGCGCTCCTGCACGAGGTAGCTCTCACGCGAGGGCGGGGGCCCCACGAGATAGGCCTGGTCGGCGGTGCGCACGTGCAGCGCGGAGCGGTCTGCTTCGGAGAACACCGCCACCGTCGCGATGCCGAGCTCCTTGCAGGTGCGCATTACCCGGATGGCGATCTCGCCGCGATTGGCGACGAGCACTTTGCGGATCTTGGGCATGGGCGCCCCTGTAGCATGGGGCGCCCCCGTTTGGCCTGCCCTACTTGCGGAGGTTCAGGTACTGGGCCATCAGCTGCTTCGCCTGGGCCAGCTTCGCTTCCACGAAGCGGTCATCCTCGTCCGGCTCCGGGGGCTGGGGCGGGTG
>NZ_RAWA01000044.1 GCF_003611675.1 Corallococcus sp. CA053C | reverse complement strand
CAGGGCCGCCCCTGTCTCCCAACCGGTACGGGCTCTACGGCGGACGGTCGCTGGGCGCGGGGCACCTGGGCGTGGGCCTGGAGGTGGGCTTCCCCATCGTGTCCGCGCGCACCCTGTACGGCGTCCTGCCGCGCCTGGACCTGGGGCTGGGCGTAGACAGCGTCTACGGCCTGATGATCGAGCCGCGCGCCAGCGTGCGCTTCACCGCCCTGGACGGCCAATACGCCAGCCTCGCCATCGTGATGGACGGAGGGCATGCGTTCTTCCTGCGCCCGCCGGAGACGGAGGAGAAGGGCGCGCGCTACCTGAGCGGCCGGCGCGACTGGAACGTGGCCCCGGGCCTCGTGTTCTCCTTGCAGCGCGAGGGACCGCGCTCGATACGACCGTACATGGACCTGCGATGCCTGGTGTCCTTCGACACGCATCCCACCCAGTCCAACCCCCTGGGCGGCCTGCCGCCCGCGTTGAAGGTGGACGCGGCGGTGCTCGTGCGACTGGGCGCGGAGTTTCCCGTGGGTGAAAAGACGTCCTACGCTGTCTCGCTCGGCGCCGACTTCCGCAGTCGTCCCACGGACGCGGAGGTCATGCCCACGCTGTCCATGGGCGTGGTGTCGACGTTGTTCTAGAACCCCCTCCCTCTCGACCCGAGGTCATCCATGCGCGGCAGTGTCATCGGTTCAGGCTCGTTCGGTACGGCGCTCGCGAACGTGCTCGCGGTCAACTGCGAGGAGGTCCGGCTGTGGGGCCGTGAGCCCGGCACCGTGGAGGCCATCAACACCCAGCACGAGAACCCCACCTACCTGAAGGGCATCCCCATCTCCGAGCGCGTGCGCGCCACCACGGACCTGGAGGAGGCGCTGACGGGGGCGGAGATGGTGGTGCTCGCCACGCCCAGCCATGCCACCCGCGAGGTGCTCGCGCGCGCGAAGCCGTTCCTGCCCAGGGGCGTGCCCCTCATCACCGTGTCCAAGGGCATCGAGAACGAGTCGCTCCTCACCATGACGGAGCTGCTGGAGGACTGTCTGCCGGAGGAGTTCCACCCGTACGTCGCGGTGCTCTCCGGCCCCAGCTTCGCCAAGGAGCTGGCGCGGCGCATGCCCACGGTGGTGACCATCGCGTCGCACTGGGACAAGGTGGCGCAGCGCTGCCAGAAGGCCCTGCAGACGGACACCTTCCGCTCGTACACGTCCACGGACGTCGTGGGCGTGCAGTACGGCGGCGCGCTCAAGAACGTCATCGCCATCGCCGCGGGCATGGCGGACGGCCTGGGCATGGGCCACAACGCGCGCGCGGCCATCATCACGCGCGGGCTCGCGGAAATTACCCGGCTGGCGGTGAGGAAGGGCGCCAACCCGCTGACGCTCTCCGGCCTGTCCGGCATGGGCGACCTGGTGCTCACGTGCACGGGCGAGCTCAGCCGCAACCGCCACGTGGGCATGGAGCTGGGCAGGGGCCGCAAGCTGCCGGACATCCTCGCGGACATGAAGGAGGTCGCCGAGGGCGTGAAGACGGCCAAGAGCGCGCGCGACCTGTCGCTCAAGACGGGCGTGGAGCTGCCCATCTGTCATCAGGTCTACCTGATTGCCTACGAGGGCAAGAACGCGAAGAACGCGGTGGTGGACCTGATGACGCGCCAGCCGAAGTCAGAGCTGTCGGGCGTCTGAAGCCCCGGCGTTCCAGGCCGCGCTGCTTGCTAGTAGCGGCGCGGCTTGGCTTCGGGGCTGGCGCCGCGCACGCGCCACACGGTGAGCCGCTCGGAGTTGGTGTGGCTCATCACCAGCCCCTCCGTCTGCATCTCCTCCAGCAGGCGGTTCGTCTTGAGCCGGTCCAGTCCGATGGTCTTGCCCAGCAGGTCGCCAGGCATGCCGCTCAGCTGGCGCCGCAGCTCGTTGATGATGGCGCGCTTGAACTCGTTCTTCTGCAGGCCGTCCAGGTCCTGCGTCCGCCACGCGGAGAGGATGCCCCAGGCGATGAGCAGCAGCGTCACCACGGCGATGACCGGGTAGACGATGTGGCTGTTCCTCTCCAACAGCTCGATGTAGCCGGTGGTGATGGACGAGACGGGCCGCTCGTAGTCCGGCCCGGAGTCCTGTCCGGGCAGGCCTTCAATCTGGGCCGTCAACAAGGGGAGGAGCTGGTTCAGCGCGGGCGTCAAGGCCCCCCGACTCTACGGGGAGCCCTCCGCGCCGGCAACCCGTCCCATCCCCCGGCGCCTAGACGACGCCAATGGACTCGGACGCCCCCTCGGCGAACAGGGTGGTGTCCGCCTTGGCGAGCAGCGTCGCCAGACCCTCGCGCTTCGCGGCGCTGATGGCGACGCCGCCCCGGGTGCGCAGGAGCGTCTCCACCTCGTCCGCCGGCAGCAGGTCCGCCTTGTTCCAGACCATCAGGCGCGGCTTCTCCATCAGGCCCAGCGAGTTGAGGATCTTCTCCACCGCCTCCACCTGGTCGTCGCGCGCGGGGTCGCCCGCGTCCACCACGTGCAGGAGCAGGCTTGCGTCGTAGAGCTCCTCCAGCGTGGCGCGGAAGGCGGCCACCAGGTCCTTGGGCAGGTCCCGGATGAAGCCCACCGTGTCGGTGATGATGACCTCCCGCTCGCGCGGGAAGCGCAGGCGGCGGCTCGTGGGGTCCAACGTGGCGAACAGCTTGTCCTCCGCCAGCACCTCCGCGTTGGTGATGGCGTTGAGCAGCGTGGACTTGCCCGCGTTCGTGTAGCCCACGATGGAGATGACCGGCACCTCGCGACGGTTGCGCTGGGCCCGGCGCACGCTGCGCTCGCGGCTGATGAGGTCGATGCGCTTCTCCAGATTGGTGATGCGCTCGCGCACGCGGCGACGATCAATCTCGAGCTTTGTCTCACCAGGGCCGCGGCCACCGACGCCACCGCCCATGAGCCGGCTGAGCGAGTCGTCACCCTGCACCAGCCGGGGCAGCCGATACTTCTGCTGCGCCAGCTCCACCTGGAGCTTGCCCTCCGACGTCTGCGCCCGCTGGGCGAAGATGTCGAGGATGAGCTGGGTGCGGTCCAGCACCTTGAGGCTCGTCGCCTCGCCGATGTGGCGCCCCTGGGACGGGGTGAGGTCCTTGTCGAAGATGAGCAGGTCCACCATGGACTGCATGGAGCGCAGGTTCAGGTCGTCCAGCTTGCCCCGGCCGATGAGGTAGCGCGGATCCGCTTCCCGCCGCACCTGGAGCACGCTGTCCATCACCTCCACGCCCGCGGTGCGCGCCAGCTCCTTCAGCTCCGCCAGCGAGGACTCCGCCCGCGCGCGGTCGCCGTCCAGGCACACCGCCACCAGGATGGCCCGCTCACGTCCGGACACCGTGCGCGCCGCGGCCTTGCGGTTGAGCTCCTCCTCCAGCGCGTCCAGCGTCGCCAGCAGGTCCGGCTGTTCGCCGTGCACGTTGGCCAGCTTGTAGACCTGCCAGAACTCGCCCGTGCCGTTCTCCGGCACCAGGTGCGCGTAGTGCAGCACCCCGGGCAGGCCCTCGTTGCCCACGCCCACGGCGGCCACGCAGTCCAGGCGCAGCAGCGCCAGGTCCGTGAGGTCGTCCTTCGTCAGGGGTTCGCTCTTGAGGTGCGTGTGGACCAGCCGCAGGCCACGCAGACGGATCTGTCCGGCGCGCGCACGGCCGATGTCCGGCAGCTCCAGCTTGTGCGCGTTGCCCACCACCACGTGCTCGATGTCGCCCTTGCGATTGATGAGGACGCCCACCTGCCGGTTGAGCTCGTGCGACAGCTCGGTGAGGTGACGGGCGAGCTCCGCGGAGACGATCTCGTGCGGGTCCACGCGGCGGCGGAAGGTGTTGCGCAGCCGCTGCTGCTCGCTCGACTTGAGACCCAGGGTGTTGCCGAAGATTTCCTTCAAACCGTTTCTCCTGGCACGGACAACAGGCCCGCGCCGTTTCCAAGGCATTGGATGGACCTGGAGCCTTCGGGTTTCATGACAAAGCCACCGACATTTGAACCGCCGCGAATACAGGTGAACACGCGGGCTTCGCGCGCCCTTTCCGTTTCCGGCCTACGCTGCCCGCCGTGACTGATTCCGCACGCAATGCCCTGCGCGGGGCCCGCCGCGTGGTGGTGAAGATTGGAACCAACGCGCTGACGAGCGCCACGGGCCGCTTCAACCGCGCCCACTTCGAAGCCCTGGGCCAGGACCTGCTGTGGGCCGCCCAGGGGCGGGAACTGGTGGTGGTGTCGAGCGGCGCCATCGCGCTGGGCATGGAGCGGCTGGGGCTGCCCGCACGCCCCCGGGACATCCCGGGCAAGCAGGCGTGCGCGGCGGTGGGGCAGAGTCGGCTGATGCAGGCGTACGAGGAGGCCTTCGGCCACGCGGCCCGCACGGTGGCGCAGGTGCTGCTCACCCACGAGGACGTGCAGGAGCGCCGCCGCTACCTCAACGTGAAGCACACGCTGGACCGGCTGCTGGCCGCGGGCGTGGTGCCCGTCATCAACGAGAACGACACCGTGTCGGTGGACGAGCTCAAGTTCGGCGACAACGACACGCTGGCGAGCCTGGTGGCCGGCGTGGTGGAGGCCGACGCGCTGGTGCTCCTGTCCGACGTGGAGGGCCTCTACACCGCCGACCCGCGCCGCGACGCGGGGGCCCGCCTGATGCCCTCCGTCCCGAGCGTCACCCCGGAGGTCCTCGCCCTCGCGGGAGACACCGTCAGCGACGTGGGCACGGGCGGCATGGCGTCCAAGGTCCGCGCCGCCGCGCGCGCCGCGGAGCTGGGCATCCCGTGCGTCATCACCTCCGGCGCGGTGCCCGGCCGCCTGAGGGGCGTGCTCCAGGGCGAACCCCTGGGCACGCTCTTCGAGCCCGCCGGCAGCCGCCGCAGCGCGCGCACCGCGTGGATCGCCCACGCCCTGCGGCCCCGGGGCCGGCTGGTGGTGGACGCGGGCGCGAAGGAGGCCATCGTCACCGGCAAGCGCAGCCTGCTGCCCAGCGGCGTGACGGGCGTGGAGGGGGAGTTCAGCCGGGGGGACCCGGTGGATCTGTCGGATGCCTCCGGGGCGGTGTTCGCCCGGGGCCTGTCCACCTATGACGCCAACGAGCTGCGGCGCATCACCGGGAGGCGCAGCGCGGACATCGAGGCGGTGCTGGGCTACCGCTACCTGGACGAAGCCGTGCACCGCGACGACCTGGCGGTGCTGTAGCGGTGGGCGGGGCGGCCGCAGGCGGGGCCGCCTACATGGAGCTGGAGACGGACTGCACCGTGCCGGGCGCCTCGTCCGTGAGCTGCATCAGCGCGCGGAACTCCGGCGAGTCGACCTTCATCAGGAGCAGCGAGACTTCCAGCTCCCCCGGCACGCGGCCGAGCTGGAGCTTGCGCTCCTGGCCGTGCAGCAGGGCGAGCTGTGAGTGGCCCTGACCTTCGGGAAGCGACAGGTCCAGCTCCAGCTGGAACGAGTCCCCTTCACCGCGCGGCGTCAGCACCAGCCGGTAGTCCGGCACCAGGGCGCCCGGACGGCGGCGCTCGGCGCGCAGGGTGCGGCCCGCTTCTCCCAGCAGCTTGGGCTGGGCGATGAGGCGGCCGTCGCGGCGGACCTCCAGGGCGAAGTAGAGCGGCTCCGAGCGAGCCTGCGCGGGCGTGGGGACGAAGGCCAGCAGCACCAACGCCAGCCCGGCAAGCCATGTCTTCAGCAGGGAGGTGCGGTCCATGGTTGAGCCCTCGTCAAAGCATCCGTCCGCCGCGTCGGCCCCACGGCAGCCAACGGACCCGGGTGGATCCGTTGACGCTTCGCACTCATTTCGACAATTCCCAAGGAATAACCCAGACGCGCCCCGAGTGCGAGCCCCACGCCCCCGGTTGTCTGCTGGCTGGCGGACGAAACAGGGGGTACATGGCGATACCTGCTTGCCTGTTCAGGTGGAGGCGGCTATCCCCCTGGACGGGCGCGGCCTCCTCCGCTGTTCCTTTCCTGTCCCCCCAGCCACCGCCCTTCCCACCCTGGATGTCCCGGGTCGCTTGATCTCCCGGGTCCTGTCCGCCATCGTCACCGATCTTCTGAATGGACCGCACGGAACGCATCCTTGATCTCGTGGCACTGCTGCTCGACGCGCGGGAACCCATCTCGTGGGCCGAACTGCGTGAGCACTTCCCGGCCGACTACGGCGGTTCGGACGACGCCGCCGAGCGCAAGTTCGAGCGCGACAAGGCGGAGCTCGTCGAGCTGGGCTTCCCCCTGAGCTACGTGCAGGGCGACGACGAGCGGCGCGACGGCTACCTCGTCGACCGCGACGTCTACTACCTGCCGGAGGCCGACCTCACGAAGGAGGAGCTGGCCGTGCTCTACGCCGCCGGCTCCGCCGCGCTGGCCTCGGGCGCCTTCCCGGGCCGCGACGACCTGGCGCACGCGCTGCGCAAGATTGGCTTCTTCGCCGGCGAATCGCTGCCCACCCCGCGCGTGCGCATGGAGCTGGGCACCGGCCAGGAGGGGCAGGAGAAGGAAGTGTCCGCCCGCCTGGAGCAGCTCTGGGAAGCGTGCTCCGCGCACAAGTGGGTGCACATCGTCTACGGCAGCCCCAAGCAGACCGGGCCGACGGAGCGGCGCGTGGACCCGTACGGCCTGGCGCTCAGGCGCGGCGTGTGGACGCTGGTCGGCTACTGCCACCTGCGCCAGGGGCTGCGCACCTTCCACGTCCACCGCATCCGCGACCTGAAGGTGAACACCGCCCGGCCGCGCACGCCGGACTTTGAAGTGCCCGCCGACTTCTCCCTCGACGCGCACGTGGCGTACTTCCCGTGGCAGTACCGCTTCCACGCGCCCATGGAGGTGACGTTGAGGCTGACGGGGCCGCTGGCCTCGCGCGCGGGCTCGCTGTTCCCCGGCGCGGTGCTGGAGCCGGTGGAGGAGGGCGTGACGCGGGCGCGCTTCCCGGTGACGTTCGTGGACGGGCTGGTGCGGTTCGTCCTGTCGCTCGGCGCGGACTGCCGGGTGGAGGGCCCCGTCGAGGCGCGCGAGCGGCTGGAGCAGATGGCCGCGCGCATCCTGGAGAAGCACGCGGTGTTGGACCCAGACGGACAGCGGGTGAGCGCATGAGCAACGTCCACGAACGACTGCGGCGCCTGCTGTTCCTCGTCCCCTACGTGTCCAAGCACCCCGGCGTCACGGTGGAGGCCCTGGCGAAGGCGCTCACCATCAGCCGGGAGGACCTTCTGGAGGAGCTGGACCTGCTCACGTGCGTGGGCCGGCCTCCCTTCAACCCGGACGACTACATCGACATCTACGTGGACAACGACCGCGTCTACGTGGACCTGGACCAGCGCCTGTTCGCACCGCCCCGGCTGACGGCGGGCGAGGCCGCGGCCCTGGCCGCCGCGGCGGAGCTGCTGCGCCCGGCCACCGGCGATGCG
This sequence comes from Corallococcus sp. CA053C, assembly GCF_003611675.1. Taxonomy (GTDB): domain Bacteria; phylum Myxococcota; class Myxococcia; order Myxococcales; family Myxococcaceae; genus Corallococcus. The sequence continues at coordinate 30,670 of NZ_RAWA01000044.1, read as the reverse complement.
CTCCAGAGCGCCGTCTCCAAGCTGGAGGGCATCATCCCGCCCGCCGCGCGCGAGCGCTTCCGGGACATGTACCGGAAGATCGACGCCACCGGCGAGGCGCCCCTCGCGCTGGGGCCGCTCACCCAGGCCATCCTGGAGCGCCGGGAGGTGACGTTCGGCTACGCCAGCCCCGGCCGCCCGCCGGAGCCGCGCCGGGTGCGCCCCTACGAGCTGCTCAGCAACCGGGGCCAGTGGTACCTCCAGGGTTTCTGCCACACCCGCCAGGACGCGCGCCTGTTCCGGTTGGACCGGATGGAGGACCTGGCCGTCACCGACACCGCCTTCCAGCCCCCGGCGGACGCCCGCGCGGACGTGCCCAACCCGGCGCGCGGCACCACCGAGGCCTCCGTCCGGGTGCGCTTCACGCCCACGGCCGCCCCCTACGTGAAGGAGCGGTTCGGCCAGGACGCCCGCCCGCTCGCTGATGGAGGGGTGGAGGTGCGGGTGGCCGGAGACAGTGAGCGCTGGCTCACGCAGTGGGTGCTATCCTTCGGCGGAGAGGCAGAGGTCTTGGAGCCGGCGAGCGCTCGCGCCGCCGTTGCCCGAGCCGTGCATGCCTCGCTAGGCTCCTAGGACGACATGGCTTTCCAACTGACGATCTCCGAGGGAAAAGACGCCGGCAAGGAGTTCGTCTTCGACCAGGACTCCGTGCTCATCGGTCGCACGTCCGAGTGTGACGTGGTGCTGTACGACCCCGGCGTCTCCCGCCGCCACTGCCGCATCTTCCAGCAGGAAGAGGGCTACGCGGTGGAGGACCAGAAGAGCGCCAACGGCACGCTCGTCAACGGTACGGCGGTGCAGAAGCAGGCGCTCGTGGACGGGGACACGGTGACGCTGGGGCCCGTCACCTTCGTGTTCGCGCTCGCCCAGGAGGACGCGCCCACCGGCGAGGACGAAGCGCCCGCGGAGGACGGCGCCAACAGCACGCGCATCGTCTCCATCGACTCCGTGCGCAAGCAGCGCAACAAGGGCGGCTCCGCGCTGGCCCCCGAAGGCGCCGACGAGGAGGACCTGCAGGGCATCCGCGCGGAGTCCACCCGCATGAACATGCGCGCGGTGCGCCGGCCCACCAACAACGCCCAGCGCGCCGTGCCGCAGCCGCCCCCGCCCGACGAGGAGGCCCCCGCGGCCATCGAGCGTCCGGCGCCCGCGCCCCCACCGGCGCGTCGCACGGGCTCCCAGTCGTCGTCGTCCCGCGCGGTGGCGCGCACCTCCTCGCCCCGGCCCGGCACCGCCGGGGGCGGCCTGTCCGCCGCGGACCGCGCACGCATCCGCCGCGAGACGCCGGGCCTGATGGCCAATCTGCGCCTGTTCTGGGCGGAGGCGAACTCCAAGGTCCGCGCGGGCGTGATGGCCGGCGGCGGCGTGGTGGTGCTGGGCCTCTTCGGCCTGCTGTACTGGCTGGTGCTGGGCGGTGGCGACCAGGTGCAGAAGGGCGAGGAGCCCGTGCGTCTGTCGAACCAGCCCATCAACGACTCGTTCGGCCTGGGCGACGGCGTCACCTGGAACCGGCCGGACATGAAGGTGTTCGAGTGGGAGTTCATCGCCGCCACGCGCGCGGTGGTCATCCTCCACTACCAGGCCCAGGGCATCTCCAAGGACGAGGTCGTGGTGAGCGTCAACGGCGTGGACGTGGGCAAGGTGCCCCCGGACACGCTGGCCAGCCAGGAGCGCTCGCTGGAGCTGATGATCCCGCCCCAGCAGCTGCGCAAGGGCGAGCCCAACCGCATCATCTTCGACAACACCCGCAACCCGCCCGGCGAGGACCCCTGGCGCATCTGGAACGTCTGGGTGGAGCGCGCGCTCCTGCCCGAGGACCTCTCCACGCAGCAGCTGATCCAGCAGGCCGGGGAGTCCTTCAAGAAGGGCCGCAAGAACGCCCAGACGCCGGACATCGGCGCGCGCAACCGCTACGAGGCGTGGAAGTCCTTCCGCGAGGCGTGGTTGATGCTGGAGGCCCACCCGGACCCCAAGCCGGACCTCTACTTCGAGGCCCAGGAGGCCATGAAGCTCGCACAGCAGGAGCTGGACCGGACGTGCTCCAAACTGCTGCTGGAGGTGGAGGGCTACTACAACCAGGGCCACTACAAGAAGGCCGCCCTCACGCTGGACCACATGCGCGACTACTTCCCGGAGTACGACCAGCCGTGTGCCACGCGCGCGGAGAACAAGCGCGCCGAGTACGGCCTGTAGCACCCGGGCATCCCCGTCCGGTAGCCGACGGTGCAACCCCGCCTGCGAGGCGGGCAGGGCCCGTCCTGGTTGCCGGTCCCCCCTTCCGTTCCCACCCTCAATGGGGTGATGCGCGAGCGGCGGGGGGAGGAGATCGGGGTGGTGGAGCAGCAGGTCCCAACGGTGCATCAGCCGGTGCATTCACCGGAGCTGGCTCGGAGCCCGGGGCCGGTGCCGGAGCACGGGCCGGTGTGGAGCCCCGGGGTGTCCCGGATGTTGCTCGCCCGGTACTACCTGCCCCGTCGCCACACCACGCTGCAGGGCAACGCGTGCCGCCTGCTGCGCGACGGCGTGGAGGCCTATCCGGAGATGCTGGAGGCCATCCGCCGGGCCCGGCGCTCCATCCGCCTGGAGACGTACATGTTCGTCACCGACACGGTGGGCGAACTCTTCGGCCAGGCGCTGGCGGAGGCCGCCGAGCGCGGCGTGCACGTGAAGGTCCTCTACGACGCGGTGGGCTCGTGGACCAGCCGCAGGAGCTTCTTCGAGGGGCTGCGCCAGCGCGGCGTGGACGTGCGCGCCTTCAAGCCCTTCAGCCTGGCGCGCGGGCTGCGCTACCTCATGCGCCGCGACCACCGGAAGATCCTCGTGGTGGACGGCACGGTGGCCTTCACCGGCGGGGTGAACATCGCCGCGCACTGGGCGCCCGAAGGGCAGGGCGTCGCGTGGCGCGACGATGTGCTCCGGATTGAAGGCCCCGCGGTGCACGAGCTGGAGCGCCGCTTCCTCGCGACGTGGCGGATGATGTTCCAGGACCGGCTGAGCCGGCTGCAGCGGCGCATCCGCGGCACGCGCGTGCCGGAGCCCGGCCCCCGCAAGGGCGACGTGGGGCTGGCGGTGCTGTCCAGCCGCCGCAGCATCCACCGCGCGTACCTGCACGCCATCCAGCGCTCGCGCCAGAGTGTGCTCATCGCCGCGGGCTACTTCGTGCCGGACCGCCGCATGGTGGCCGCGCTCAAGGACGCGGCCAAGCGGGGCGTGGAGGTGAGCCTGCTGCTCAACGGCGGCAAGAGCGACCATCCCTTCCTGGAGCACGCCACGCGCGCCTTCTACGAGACGCTGCTGGGCGCCGGCATCCGCATCTTCGAGTGGCAGCGCGGCGTGCTGCACGCCAAGACGGCCGTGGTGGACGGGGTGTGGGGCACCATCGGCTCGTTCAACCTGGAGCGGCTGAGCCTCGCCTTCAACCACGAGGTGAACGCGGTGTTCGCGGACCCCCGGCTGGGGCGTGCCCTGGAGGACTCGTTCCGCACGGACTGCGGCGACTGTCGCGAGGTGGACCTCGTCGCGTTCCGCCGCCGGCCCCTCTGGCAGAAGGCCGTGGAGCGCGTGCTGTACTTCTTCCGCAAGGTCCTCTGAAGCACGGCCGTCATCCCCGGGTTCCAGGCAACCGTCCACCGCCTTCAACGCGGTGCAGGAACCCTTTGCATGCCGGGTGCGACGCGCCTAGAAGTTGCCCCATTCCGGCACGGAAGGACGGCAACGCACATGACGGACAGTTTCGGCACCAAGGGCAAGCTCAAGGTGGGCTCGGCCACCTACGACTACTTCAGCCTGGCCACGCTGGCGAAGGCCCACCCGGCGGTGAACCGCCTCCCGTTCTCCCTCAAGGTGCTGCTGGAGAACCTGCTGCGCAACGAGGATGGCCGCGTCGTCAAGCGTGAGCACATCGAGAAGATGCTCGCGTGGGACCCCAAGGCCGCGCCGGAGACGGAGATCTCCTTCCACCCCGCGCGCGTGCTGCTCCAGGACTTCACCGGCGTGCCCGCGGTCGTGGACATGGCCGCCATGCGTGAAGCGCTCGCGACCATGGGCGGCGACCCCGCGAAGATCAACCCGCGCAACCCGGCCGACCTCGTCATCGACCACTCGGTGCAGATCGACTCGTTCGCCACCACCGCGGCCTTCAAGGAGAACGCGGAGCTGGAGTTCGACCGCAACCGTGAGCGCTACGCGTTCCTGCGCTGGGGCCAGAGCGCGTTCAAGGGCTTTGGCGTCGTTCCGCCGGACATCGGCATCTGCCACCAGGTGAACCTGGAGTTCCTGGCGCAGGTGACGTTCCGCCAGGGCACCACGGTGTACCCGGACACGCTCGTGGGCACCGACAGCCACACGACGATGATCAACGGCCTGGGCGTGGTGGGCTGGGGCGTGGGCGGCATCGAGGCGGAGGCGGCGCTGCTGGGCCAGCCCATCACGATGCTCATTCCGCAGGTGGTGGGCTTCAAGCTCACCGGCAAGCTGCCCGCGGGCGCGACGGCGACGGACCTGGTGCTCACCGTCACGCAGATGCTCCGCAAGAAGGGCGTCGTCGGCAAGTTCGTGGAGTTCTACGGCAACGGCCTGAAGAACCTGTCGCTGCCGGACCGCGCCACCATCGCGAACATGGCCCCGGAGTACGGCGCCACCATCGGCTTCTTCCCCGTGGACGAGGAGAGCTGCAACTACCTGCGCTTCACCGGCCGCCCGGATGACGTCGTGGCGCTGACGGAGGCGTACGCGAAGGAGCAGGGCCTGTGGCGCACGGACGGCGCGCCGGATCCGCTCTTCACCGACTCGCTGGAGCTGGACCTGGCCAGCGTGGTGCCCAGCCTCGCGGGCCCCAAGCGCCCGCAGGACCGCGTGCCCCTGAAGGACATGAAGGCGGGCTACGAGGCGTCGCTCGTGGAGATGCTGTCCGCCGGCAAGAGCAAGGGCGAGGACGACGAGGGCCCCAAGGGCGGCGCGAAGGCCCCCGCGGCCCCGGTGCCTCCCGAGCGGCTGGCCCAGAGCGTCACCGTGAAGGCCGGCAAGCAGAGCTACCAGGTGGGCCACGGCGCGGTCGTCATCGCGTCCATCACCTCCTGCACCAACACGTCCAACCCGGCCGTGCTGGTGGCCGCGGGCATCCTGGCGAAGAACGCCGTGGAGAAGGGCCTCAAGCCGCAGCCCTGGGTGAAGACGAGCCTCGCCCCCGGCAGCCGCGTCGTCACCGAGTACCTGCGCGACGCGGGCCTCCTGCCCTACCTGGAGGCCGTGGGCTTCCACGTCGTGGGCTACGGCTGCACCACCTGCATCGGCAACTCGGGTCCGCTGCCGGAGGCGGTGTCCAACGCCGTGGTGGAGGGCGACCTGGTGGTGGCCGCGGTGCTGTCGGGCAACCGCAACTTCGAGGGCCGCATCAACCCGCACGTGCGCATGAACTACCTGGCGAGCCCCCCGCTCGTGGTGGCGTACGCGCTGGCCGGTGAAGTGGGCCGCGACCTGAACAACGAGCCGCTGGGCACGGACCCCAACGGCAAGCCGGTGTTCCTCAAGGACATCTGGCCGTCGGACCAGGAGATCCGGGAGACCATCCGCACGGCGGTGAAGCCGGAGCAGTTCCGCAGCCAGTACGCCAACGCGATGGAAGGCGACACGCTGTGGCAGCAGCTCCAGGTGAGCAAGGGCTCCACGTTCCAGTGGGACCCCAAGTCCACCTACGTGCGCAAGCCGCCCTTCTTCGAGAACCTCCCGAAGGAGCCCAAGGCCACGCAGGACATCAAGGGCGCGCGCGTGCTGGCGCTCCTGGGTGACTCCGTGACGACGGACCACATCTCGCCCGCGGGCAACATCGCGAAGACGAGCCCCGCCGCGAAGTACCTGATGGCGGAGGGCGTGGAGCCCAAGGACTTCAACTCCTACGGCGCCCGGCGCGGCAACCACGAGGTGATGGTGCGCGGCACCTTCGCCAACATCCGCCTGAAGAACCTGCTGGTGCCCGGCGTGGAGGGCGGCGTCACGGTGCACATCCCCACCCGTGAGCGGATGAGCATCTACGACGCGTCCATGAAGTACCAGGCGGACGGCATCCCGCTGGTGGTGCTCGCGGGCGCTGAGTACGGCACCGGCTCCAGCCGCGACTGGGCGGCCAAGGGCACGCAGCTGTTGGGCGTGAAGGCCGTCATCGCCAAGAGCTTCGAGCGCATCCACCGCTCCAACCTCGTGGGCATGGGCGTGCTGCCCCTGCAGTTCGAGGCGGGCCAGGACGCGCAGTCGCTGGGCCTCACCGGCCAGGAGACGTTCGAGATCACGGGCGTCGCGGAGGGCCTCGCGCCGCAGAAGAAGCTCACCGTGAAGGCCACCGGCGGTGAGAAGGGCCCCATCGAGTTCACGGCGGTGTGCCGCATCGACACGCCCAACGAGCTCGACTACTACCGCAATGGCGGCATCCTCCAGTACGTGCTCCGCCAGCTCGCCAAGGCGTAACGCGCCTTCGCGGTGATGGTTCGCGGCCCGGCCGCCCTCGCTCCACGGAGGGTCGCCGGGCCGTCGTCTTTTCCAGGAGGCGGTGGCTACTCCGCGCGCAGGCGCGTCCACGCGGCCACGTAGCGCGACAGCCGCTCGGCGTCCTTCGGCGTGACGGCGGACAGCCGCCGCACGTCCATGTTGTCCTCCAGGTCCGCCAGCTTCACGCGGCGGGCCACGGGGTGGGGCCGGAGCCTCTCGATGAAGGCCTCGTAGGACTCCCCCTCGCGCTTCGTCAGGCAGTCCAGCGCGGACAGGACGTCCTCCGCGTAGCCCAGCCCGCGCAGCCGCTCCAACGTGTACGGGGTGTCCTCCACCACGTCGTGGAGGATGGCCACGGTGCGCTCGGTGTCATTGCCCAGGCGCAGCATCACGCGCAGCGGGTGGAGGATGTAGGGCTGGCCAGCCTTGTCGCGCTGGCCCTGGTGCGCGGCCACCGCGAGGGCGATGGCGTCTTCGAGCGTGGGCATGGCGGACAGCTTGTCACGCCCGCGCCCCGGCCGGCTCGAAGGACCGGCTCGAAGGACCGGCTCGAACGCACCGGCTCAGCGGTTCAGGTTGCCGGAGCCCGTGCCGCCCGCCGACTGCGCGGTGTAGGCCTGGCCGCCGCCGTTGTACTGGAGGATGCCCTCCACGGCGAGGGCGGACGGGTCCTGCCTGTTGTTGTCACCCCGGCGCGGAATCAGCGTCTCGCTGATGCACATCGCGCCCACCACCACCTGCTGATCATTGTCCCGCGTCCAGTCGTTGGCGAGCGGCTTGAACTCGTCCTCGTTGTCGCGGATGTACAGGTACACGTCGTCCTTGCCGTCCCCGTCCAGGTCCGCGAACAGCGCGGGGTCCGCGAGCTTGATGGCGTTGCGCCCCGTGGGCGCCGTTGGTTCGCGCGGTTTGGCGGGCGCGGTGTTGGTGGGCGAGGCGACGGGGTCGTAGACGGACGGCCTGCCGAGGTAGGTGTTCCACTGGCCGTAGTTGCGGCCGAAGTAGCCGCGCGCCAGCTGCAGGCCGCTCTCCGCGCAGCTCTGCCGCTGGCCCACGCGGCTGGAGGACACGGCGCGGGTGCGCTCGCTGCTGGCGTAGGCCATGACGCCCGCCACCAGTCCCAGCAGCACGGTGACGAGCAGCACCACGAGCAGCAGCGTGGCGCCGCGGGTGGAACGGGAGGAGGGGCGCGGGGACATGGTGGGGCTCACAGGCTGGCCGAGGCCAGGTTGGGCAGCTCGGCCCGGCGCGAGAAGAGGCTGCGGAAGTAGCCATCCGGGGGGACGGTGGCCGGGGTGTGGTTCTCCACCGCGATGGGCAGGTCCTCGGAGAGCACCGCCTGGTTCTGCGTGTCGCGCCGGGGCGTGCGGCCGGTGGCCACCACGCTGATGCGCACCGAGCGCAGGCCCGGCGTGTACTCGGGCGACAGCCCATTCTGGAAGACGTAGCTCGTGGGGTCGCCCGTGTTGGTCGCGTCGACGCCGAAGGCCACCTGGAAGTCCTCCACGAAGTCCTGCACCACCACCGGGTCGCCCATGTCCATGAAGGGACGGCCCGCGATGTCGGCGGCGGGCGTGCCCTCCGCGCGCAGGAGCGCCTTGCGGCCCGTGGTCGGGTGCGGCCCGATGAAGAAGTGCAGCACCCGCGCGGGGTACACCAGGTCCCCGCGCTGGAAGCCGCCCTTGTGGGGCGCGTTGGAGAAGCCCGGCACGCCGGACTCCGAGTAGCTCACCGTGGCGGTGGGCGGGTTGCTCGTCACCGACGTCTGGGTGAGCAGCGCGGCGCTCTTCATGTTGCTGGCCACCAGCATGGGGGTGGCCGGAGGGGCGCCGCTGGGCGTGCCCACGCAGTTGACCTGGAGCGAGCCGGTGCCCGGCGCCACCACCGTCATCGCCGCGCCCGGCGCGCAGTCGCGGCCCAGGTAGTTGCGGTCCGGCACCACCAGCCACAGGTCGTCGCTGCCCTCGGTGCCCACCACGTTGCCGGTGGTAGTGGCGGTGAGCAGGCCCGTGCCCGCGCCGTCGCCGCCGAAGATGGGGTTGATGCGCTGGGGCACGCCCGAGGACACCACCCACAGGCCGTCGGACATGCCCGACCCGGCCTGCCGCACCGCGGACAGCAGCAGCTCCCCCGCGAGGCGTGCGTGGTCGTGGCTGTCCGCCACGTGCTCCGTGTTGTGCACCACGCGCCCGCCCGCCAGCAGCAGGGCCGCCGCCGCCGCGAGGATGATGGTCGCGAGCGCCGCGGCCACCATCGTCTCCAGCAGCGTCATGCCGCGCGCCAGCGGATGCGGCCGCTTCGTGGACGTGGACGTGGACGGGGACGTGGACGGGGACTCCATGCGACGCCTCATTGGACGAACACCTCGCTGTGGATGAGCGCGCGCTCCAGGCTGTCGCCCTTGCGGAACACGCGCGTCCAGACGGTGAAGGGCTGGGCGCCCGCGGGCACCAGCGCCGCGGAGGCGGGCGGGAGGTCCTTGGGCAGCCCCTTGGTCACGAGGATCTCCCGGCAGTAGACGTCCTTGGGCAGGACGGCGTCCGGGGTGCTGGCGATGCAGGGCGTGTTGACGGGCACGCTCGTCAGCGGCTCCACCTGCCCGGTGGGCAGCACGCGGAAGTAGGCGCCGGTGCCCACGTCCGCCGCCACCGGGGGGCTGGGGTCCAGCACCCACGGCGCCGTGCCGAAGGCGATGTCCGGCGGGAAGAGGGCGGGCCGGTTCACGGCGTTGCTCAAGAGCTCCGCCTTCGACCCGAGCCACAGCCGCTGGATGCGCGACTCCAGCAGCATGCGCCGGCCCTGGAGCACCTGGCCGTCCTTCACGTCGCGCGTGGCGGCCACCATGCCCATCACGGCGCCCACGGCGGCCAGCGCGAGGATGCTCATGGAGATGAGCACCTCCAGCAGGCCGCTGCCGCGCGCGGGGGCGCGGCGGGAAGAGGAGAGGGGGCTCATTCGAAGAACCTCTGGCTCCAGTTGAGCAGCTGGTAGAGCACGCCGTTGCTGCCGCTCACGGAGTCCTTCTTGTTGGGGCTGGAGGGGCCCTCGTTGGTTCCGTTGGAGATGCGGGTGACGTGAAGGGCGCTGACCTCCGCGCCCACCACGAAGTCCTGGGACGTGCCGCCGTTGTCGCGGTGGTAGACGGCCACGCCGCCGTAGTTGGCGAGCGTCGTGCCGGGCACGCGCACGGCGGCGGTCGTGGCGGAGCTCGTCGTGTTGCCCAGGTCGATGCTGTAGGTGGCGCCCCGGACGGTGCCGCTCAGGAGCATGGGGTCGTTCACCGACTGCTCCGCGGTGCTGAAGTACGCGGTGCGTCCGGCGATGGTGATGTTGCCGTAGACGTGCTCGGGCGCCGCGAAGATGAGCGGGAAGGGCGACGGCTCCTGGAGCACGCCGTACTTCACCTCCTCCGTGTGGGCCGCGCTCGCGTCGATGGCCGTGCCGTTCAGCCGCTTGCCGTCCATGCCCAGCGGCAGGCGCAGCTGCTGATCCAACAGCAGCGCGTGCAGGCGGCCCGCGACGGTGTCCGGCACCCAGTCCATGCCGGCGGTGCCCACCAGGGCCACGAGCTTGCCCTTGTAGGCCGCGAAGGCGGAGCCGGCGCTGGCGTCCTGGGGGATGCGCGCGAGGCCCACGTTGGTGCTGATGGGCTGGCTCGTGGCGGGCAGGGTGCCAATGTCCATCGCGGCGTACTTGCAGGGGCTGGACTCCGAGCAGGCGGGGCCCATGCGCGCCACGTTGACGTTCATGCCGGTGGAGGCATCCAGCTCCCACATGCGGCCCTCCATGTCGCCCACGTAGAGGCGCGAGGCGCCGCTCGTGTCCTGCGACACGGTGGGCGCGGCGGGCGCGCTGTTGTCCACGCCGCTCGTGTAGGCCTGCTGCCACTGCCACAGCTTCTGGCCCGTGGCCGCGTCGATGGCGAACACCTGCACCCCCTTGGGGGGCGTGCCCGGCGAGTCCGTCACCGCCAGCGCTCCGGAGCTGCTGGAGGCGACGAAGACGGCGTACACGGGCTCCATGCCCAGGCGCCCCACGCCCACGGACAGGCCGCGCGAGCCACCCAGCCCGCTGTAGTCATAGAGGCCGCTGGGCTTGCGGCCCGGATCCGACTTGGGCGGCAGCAGGAAGAGGCTGGTGTCCTCGTCCCAGGTGTACGTCCAGTCCGTGCTGCCCTGGGCGCGGTCCGCCAGCGCCACCACCGAGTGCGGCGCGCTGGAGGTGCCGTAGTGGCTGCCCACCAGGTGCCACAGCAGCACCGGCTTGAGCGGGTTCGTGACGTCCAGGGCGAACAGGTCGCGGCCGGACTGGCCCACGTTGGCCACGAGCACGGTGTGCCACTCGCGCCGGCCGGTGCCCACGAAGTCCGCGAACACGTCGAACACGACGGGCGCGCTGTTCACCCGCGCGGTGTTGTTGCGCAGGCCCGACAGCTGCGTGGCCGGCAGGAAGCTCCAGAGCTCCGTGCCCGGCAGGGGCGGGGTGCCCTGGCGGAAGAGGCGGGCGTAGTCCGTCTTGAAGCGCGCCGTGGCGTCCGGGTTGGGGAACTGAAGGCTCTCCGCCGGGCCGTCGTAGCTGGCTCCACCGGAGACGTAGAAGGCGTGGACCTGACCGTCCAGGCCCGCCGCGTAGGCCACCGTCGGGCGGGCGTGGACCCTGTCCGGGATGTTGGCGCTCGCGGGCACGACCACGGGCGAGGAGTGGATGAAGCCGCCCAGGTGCGCGCGGTTGTCCGCGTCGGGGTTGTTGCACTGGCTGTTGGAGGGCTCCAGCACCGGGGTGCCGGTGCCGTCGTTGCGCGTGCTGGTGGCGAAGCAGAAGCCGCGCACGCGCTGGAGCATCTGCGCCACCACGGGGAAGTCGTTGGTCAGCCGGGTCTTGTTGAGCACCGCGTCCGTCACGCCGAAGTCGGAGCCACCCACCTGCTGCGTGTACTGCGTCGCCTGCTGCAGGTCGCACACGCCGTCAGCGCCGCTCACGAAGTCGAAGCGGAAGGTGCCATCGCGCGACGTGGCGCGGCTGAGCTTCATCACGTCCACGCAGCCGGGGTTGGGCGCGCTGGCGTAGTTGTTGTTGATGCGGGTGCCGGAGACCTCCTCCGGCTGCCAGCCCACCTGCAGCACCCCGTGCGGCGCGCTGCGGTTGGGGCCCAGCACCGGGTTCACCTTCACCTCGCCGCCGAAGTAGGTGAAGAGGTTGCGGTCGCCCGGCAGGGGCAGGCGCGCGTCCGCGTTCCAGAGGGTGCCGTCCGCCAGCGCGTTCTCCCCCGCGTTCAGCGCGTTGCCGCCGATGAGCGAGTGGGCGCGCAGCGTGCCCGGATAGTAGGGGAACACCCAGTGCGAGCCCTGGGCGGGCGTGTACGTGTCCACGCCGGGCGGGTAGCCCGACACCGCGTCGTAGGAGGTCTTGAACAGGACGGCGCGCGAGCCGTTGGTGTCGCTGCCGTTGGTGTCGTCCAGCGCCACCGGGGCGGACACGGTGCGCTCGCTCTGCAGCGGTTCGGAGCCCAGGTTGAGCAGCGTGTTGAGCACGATGCGCGTGCCGGCGACGCTGTTCTTGAAGTCGTGGCCCGCCAGGTACACGACGGTCGCCTTCTGCGGGTCGTTGTCCTTCTGGTTGAAGGAGAAGAAGTCGTGGCCGCGCTTGTTGTTCACGGCCACGTCGGTGGCGTTGTCGTAGCGCTCGCCGTTCGCGTAGTCCTCCCAGCTCACCGCCAGCCGCCGCACGCCGGGCTTGTAGCTGGCGGCCCGGTAGTTCTCCGTGTGGCCCGCCACGTTGTTGAAGCGGAAGTCACCCATCTGGGAGAAGGGGTCGCCCGGGTTCGGGTAGAGCATGCAGGCCGGCGCGGCGCCGGCGATGGCCAGGTAGTCCGGGTCCGTGCAGTTGCGGCCATCCCACGAGGAGCCGCCGCCCAGCTTGTTGATCTCGAAGTTGGTCGCGCCCTGGAAGCGCGAGCGGGCGATGGGGGTGTTGTCCGGGCGCTTGCTCGTCTCATAGGACCAGATGCTCGCGCACTCGGCGAACAGGCCGTTGCCGCGCTGATCCGTGAAGTAGGCGATGTTGTTGAGGACGTTCTCGCGCTGGTTGACGGCGCCGTCCCCGTTGGAGCTGTACTCGGAGCGGACGCTGTCGCCGATCTCCCAGTGCGGCGCCCAGAACACGCGGTAGCGCGGCTTCTGGGTGGCCGGGTCGATGGCGTTGAGCAGCCCGTTCCGGTACGTCGCGGTGGAGATGAGGTCCGCGTTGGCGTGGAGCGCGTCGTAGATGAGGCCGGGGCGGCCTCCGTTGAGCGTGCAGGTGGTGGTCGTCCCCTGCGGGCAGCCGCCGGCGCCCGGGAAGTCCAGGCCCGCGTTGCGCAGGTAGTCGTCCAGCATGCCGCCCTTCACGAACGAGGCATCGTTGGCGTCGTTGTCGTCACGATCCAACAGGGCGATCTTCGGGGGCACGCGGTTGAGGCGCCGGCCAATGGGGGCGTTGAACTCAATCGTGGCCTGGTGCATGCGCACGTAGAAGCAGCCACTGTTGTTGGTGAAGGTGTCGCAGTCGCACGGGCTGCGGAACTTGTTCGGCGCGTCCGGCCCGGCGGAGGAGTTCAGGAAGTCGAGCGCGTTCTTCGCGTCCTTCGCGTCGATGATGAAGCTCGCGCCCATGTACTGGACGTCGCGGAAGCCGCTGGCGGTGTTGAGCGTCTTCTGCGCGAAGTACGGCCGGGCATCGAAGGCGGTGGTGGTGAAGTTGTCGATGTCGCCTTGCGGGAACAGCCCCCCGGCGGGCAGCGGCGCCAGCGGGGGCACGGGGACGACCGGCGCCGCGCTCGCGTTGGAGATGTGGAAGTCACAGCCGTCATTCCAGCTGGGGTCGTTCCACTGACCGTTGTTCGGCGTGGGCGGCACGTGCTTGTTGGTGGGCACGCACCGGTTGGGGGACCGCTTCGCGTCGTCGATGGCCAGGTACACCGTCACCGGGTGCGACGCGTTGGCGCCGCCCGCTTCGTTGGCCTGCAGGAGGCGCCACACGAGCCCGTAGGCCGAAAGGCTGCCGCAGCCCTGCTGGAAGGTGGCCTGCTCCGGGATGATGAGCGAGCCCTGACTGAAGGTGACGATGTCCGTGGCCGATGCGGGCACGGCCACCAGCAGCGCCAGGCCCAGCAAGGCGCGCCGCGACGAGGAGGCTCCGAAGAGGGAGTGTGCCAAGGGTTCACCGGGGGTGGGAGACCAACTACCCCCTGGGGCCGGGGGCACCCGCGACGTGTGCACACGGTGTGCCTTGGCGATGACGGCCCGGCCTCCTCGGAGGCCCTGGAAAGAAACCGTGGGGCTGTGGGCAGGCAGCACCCGCGGCTACGCAAACCTTGCGAGGCCCGCACCGGGCTGCGTAGCAGGAAGTGCCTAGTCGCCGACCCTGCCGCCGCGGCCGGCCTTCTTTTCGGAGGTGCGCTTCTTCTCCTCCAGGCGGCGGCGCTTGGAGCCCGCGCTGGGGCGGGTGGCCTTGCGGACCTTGGGGACGAAGGTGAGGGCCTGCAGGCCCGCGCGCAGCCGGCGCACGGCGGCGTCCTTGTTCTGCGACTGGCTGCGGCGCTCGGTGGCGGTGACGGACAGCTCCGTGGGCGGGTGGCTCAGGCGCACGCCGCTGGCGGTGGTGTTGCGGTGCTGCCCGCCCGGGCCGGAGGCGATGAAGAACTCCACGTCGCAGACCTTCAGCAGGGCCTCGTCATCCAGGGCGAGGGCGGCCCGAGCGGCCTGGCGTCTTGCGGGGGCGATGGGCGTCGTCGGCGTCATGGCGATCCTCAACGTAGCGCCGGGGGGACGCCACCGGTACCGCCCACCTGACGCCGGCCTCCCCCTTCCTCGCGTCAAGGCGCCCGCCCGCCGCCCCGTGGGGCCTCTCTGATTGAGCGGTGATTTTATCAATTTGAGAGGAGAAACAGCATCCGCGGCATGTGGTTCAAGTCTTTTCAATGGGTTGTGGTGTGGCCCGGAGGTTGCTCTTGGACAGGGCATCCACCCGCTGAACGCATCCGAGGATCTTCCCCATGACCATCCAGACCTGGCAGCTCGACACGACGCACACCACCGTGGGCTTTACGGTGCGCCACATGGTGGTGGCCAAGGTGCACGGCCGCTTCACGCGCTTCGAGGGCAAGCTGACGCTGAACGGCGACGACTTCACGAAGGCGGCCGTGGAGGTGAAGCTGGAGGCGGCGAGCATCGACACCGGCGTGGAGGCGCGTGACAACCACCTGCGCTCGCCGGACTTCTTCGACGTGGCGGCGTTCCCGAAGCTCATCTTCCGCAGCAGGCGCGTGGAGGCCGTGAAGGGGAACCAGTACCGCGTCGTGGGCGACCTGACGGTGCGGGACGCGACGCACGAGGTGGTGCTGGACGCGGAGCTGCTGGGGCGCGTGAAGGATCCGTTCGGCACCGAGCGCCTCGCGTTCCAGGCGACGACGCACCTGGACCGCAAGCAGTTCGGGCTCACCTGGAATCAGGCGATGGAGGCGGGCGGGGTGCTGGTGGGCGAGCGCGTGGACATCAGCCTGGACATCCAGGCGGTCCCGGCCACCCAGCCGGCGGACAAGGCGGCCTGAGGCCATCCGTGCGTGCGGCGCAACGCCGGCGCGAGCATTGAATCCGAAGAGCGCGGGAGCGACCTCATGATCTACGTACGAACGTCCGAAGCGCGCGGCCATGCGAACCATGGCTGGCTCGACAGCCACCACACCTTCTCCTTCTCGGACTACTACGACCCGGACTTCATGGGGTTCCGCTCGCTGCGCGTCATCAACGAGGACACGGTCGCGGCGGGCCGGGGCTTCGGCAAGCACCCGCACCGGGACATGGAGATCCTCACCTACGTGGTGAGCGGTGCCGTGGAGCACCGCGACAGCATGGGCACGCAGGCGGTCGTCCGCCCCGGCGAGGTGCAGCGCATGAGCGCGGGCACGGGCGTGGTGCACAGCGAGATGAACCCGCTGGATGAGCCGCTGCACCTGCTGCAGATCTGGCTCTTGCCGGAGCGCCAGGGCCTGCCGCCCGGCTACGAGCAGAAGCGCTTCGACGCCGAGGAGCGGCGCGGGAGGTTCCGCGTGGTGGCGTCCCACGACGGGCGGGACGGGTCGGTGACGGTGCACCAGGACGTGGTGCTGTCCGCCACGGTGCTGGGCGAGGGCGAGTCGGTGGACTACACGCTCGCGCCCGGCCGCCACGCGTGGCTGCAGCTCATCAAGGGCGAGGCCACGCTCAACGGCGTGGCGCTCAAGGCCGGTGATGGCGCGGCGGTGTCGGAGGAGACGGCCCTGGCATTCGCCGCGAAGGCGCCCACGGAGGCGCTGCTGTTCGACCTGGCCTGAGGGCTTTGCCTCCGGGCCTCCGGGCCCGCGGCTAGAAGTTGCGCAGGTTGAAGGTGAAGCCGGTGCTCGCGGTGCGGCCGGCCTCGTCCGTGGCCACGAAGCGCGTGATGACGGGGATGAGGCTGAGCGAGCGGTCCGTGTTGACCGCGAGCTCGGCGCTCGTCTGGTCCGCCTCCAGCGTCAGCGGGTCGGCGCTGAGGCGCAGGGTGGGCGACACCATCGTGATGACGAGCCGCCCGGTGAAGCCCGCCGTGCGCGTCACGGTGACGGTCGTCTTGCCGCGCGCGCCCGGGATGAGGTCCACCTGGCGGGGCTCCACGGCGAGGGAGAAGTCCTGCGTGGCCACGGGCGGCTCCAGGATGGCGATGGCGACGCCGCTGCTGGCGGTGACGTTGTTGGCCGGGTCCTCGGCGATGAACGAGATGCCCCCCACGCCGAAGGCGGTGCTGCCCGGCGCGACTTCGATGGAGAGGGTGGAGTTGGCGATGGTCTCCCCTTCCGGAAGGGAGAAGTCCGGGCCCACGGTGACGCCCGCGGGCGCTCCCGTCACGCGGATGCGCACCTCGCCCAGGTTGTCCGCGACGCGCTGCACGGCGATGTCGTAGGGCACGGTGTCCCCGGGCGCCACCGTCACCGTGTCCGCGCCCCCCCAGTCCAGACGGTAGTACGGCGTCCCGCTGCCGCAGCCCAGGGCCAGCGCGCAGGCGAGGATGGCGAGACAGGACAGGGGACGCGACATGGGAGGTTCTCCAGGGTGGCGAAGCAGGGCTTCAGCATGGGCCGGCGGAGACGGGACCCGCAAGCGGCACAAGGGGAAGGGCGGACGTCAGCGGAACAACGAACAGGCCGCCAGATAAGTCCCGACGTGCGCCTCCAGTGAAGGCGTCAGCGGCTTCGCGTAGCCGCCGCCCAGCGTGAGCACCGCGGGCAGCCCGCGCTCGCGCGCCGCACCCAGCACGCGCAGGTCCCGTTCGCGCAGGCCCGCGTGGGTGAGGGACAGCCGGCCGAGGGTGTCCTCCGCGAGCGGATCCACGCCGGCCTGGAAGAACAGCAGGTCGGCGCGCGCGGACTCCAGGACGTGGGGCAGGTGGGCGTCGAGCACGGCCAGGTACTCCGCGTCGCCCACGCCGTCCTCCAGCCCCAGGTCCAGGTGCGAGGGCTGCTTGCGGAACGGGAAGTTGTGCTCGCCGTGCATGGAGAAGGTGAAGACGGACGCGTCCCCCAGGAAGATGGCCGCCGTGCCGTTGCCCTGGTGCACGTCCAGGTCCACGACCACCGCGCGGCGGATGGCCCCTTCGGCCTGGAGCGCGCGGATGACCACGGCGATGTCGTTGAAGACACAGAAGCCCTCCCCGTGGTCGGGGAAGGCGTGGTGCGTGCCGCCGGCCAGGTTGGCGCCGAAGCCGTCCTCCAGCGCGGCGCGGGCGGCGGCCAGCGTGCCCCCCACGGAGGCGAGCGCGTTGTCCACGAGCAGGGGCGACCACGGAAAGCCCAGCCGGCGCAGCTCCGCGTCCGTGAGGGTGCCGCCGAAGAAGGCGTCCAGGTAGCGCGCGGTGTGCACGCGCTCCAGGTCGGCCCGGTCCACCAGGGGGGCCTCGAAGAGGGACGTGGGGGAGAGGATGCCCCGCGCGAGCAGCGCCTCGCGCAGCAGGCGGTACTTGTCCATGGGGAAGCGGTGGCCCTGGGGGAGGGGCACCGCGTACCGGTCGGAGTGGAAGACGCGCACGGAAGGCGGGGCGTAACGCCTCGTCGTGAGGGGTGCAACCGGTGGCGTAGACCTTCCGGCGGACCTGTCCGTTACAAGAGCAGGCGGCGCGTGATGCCCGCCCCGCTGTCCGCCCTCTGGAGCCCACCCATGAACCTGAAGCCCCTCTCGCGGGCCGTCCTGACGGCCGCGTTCGCCACCGCCCTGTCCGCTGCCCCCGCCCTGGCCATCACGCCCGTCAGCGCCCCGGCTTCCGCGCCCGGCACCGTCGCGGTGCCCGCGCCTCCCACCACCGCGAAGGCCCCGGCCGCCACGAAGCCCGTCGCCACGCCCGCCGCGCCGCCGTCGGCCGCCACGAAGCCCGGCGACAACCCCATGCCCGTGCCGCCCGCGCAGGGCCAGGACGTGCAGGCGCAGGGGACCCGGCCGGAGATTGAGGTGGCCTTCGTGCTGGACACGACGGGTTCGATGGGCGGGCTGCTGGAGGGCGCCAAGCAGAAGATCTTCTCCATCGCGTCGCGCATCGCGAAGGGCAAGCCCAGCCCGCACCTGAAGATCGCGCTGGTGGCGTACCGCGACGTGGGCGACGCCTACGTGACGAAGCGCTTCGACCTGAGCGACGACCTGGACTCGGTGTTCGCGGAGCTGCGCAAGCTCCAGGCGGACGGAGGCGGGGACTCCCCGGAGCACGTGGGGCGCGGGCTGGGCGAGGCCGTGTCGCTGCTCAAGTGGAACCAGAACCGCGAGGTGATGAAGGTCATCTTCCTGGTGGGTGACGCGCCCCCGGCCCAGCGCGAGGCGGAGTGGGACTTCAAGACGTGGTCCAAGCGCGCGAAGGAGCGCCACATCGTGGTGAACACGGTGCGCTGTGGCGGGGACTCCTCCACCGAGGTGTCCTGGCGCTACGTGGCGAAGCTGACGGACGGCACGTTCGACTCCATCGACGCGGCGGGCGGCATGGTGGCGGTGGCGACGCCGTTCGACGAGGAGCTGTCCCGCGTGAACGCGGAGCTGGCGTCGAAGACGCTCTACGCGGGCCGCAAGGAGGCGCAGGTGATGAACCGGGTCCGCGCGGATGCGATGAAGGGCATGTCCGCCGAGGCCGCCGCGGACCGCATCAGCTACATGAAGTCCAGCCGGGGCGCGGGCATGAGCGCCCCCAGCGCGGCGGCGGTGAGCAGCGCGCCCGCCACGGTGGGCGGCGCGGTGGACCTGGTGGATCAGCCGACCGCGCTCGCCTCCGTCAAGGACGACGAGCTGCCCGACGAGCTCAAGGGCCTGAAGAAGGAGGAGCAGGCCGCGAAGGTGAAGCAGCTCTCCGCCGAGCGGAAGGCCCTGGAGCAGAAGGTCGCGAAGCTCGCGAGCGACCGCGACCAGTGGCTCAACAAGAACGCCCCCGCCAAGGAGGACGCCTTCGACGCCAACGTGATGAAGAGCGTGAAGACCCAGGCGGCGAAGTTCGGCGTGGCGTACTGAAAAGCGCGGTCCGTCGCCAACGGCGCGCGGGGGAAGCACTCCCCGCGCGCCTACTCGCGCGTCACCGCCCGGAGCACCACTTCGCGGCGCTGATCCAACAGACGCATGGCCAGGGGGCGCACCACGCGGTAGACGGCGAAGTAGAGCACCGCGCTCGCGGCGATGAAGGCCACGGACGGCCAGCCCGGTCCGGCCTTGCCCGCCATCCGCAGCGCATGGCCAAAGGGCATGCAGCCCACGCTGGCGGCGAGGATGCCCAGCATGGACGCGGTGAGGGGAATCTTGTCCCGCCGCTTGAGGCTCGCGTGGAACTTCACCGGGAAGTACAGCGACAGGAAGTTGCCCGCGGCCAGCAGCATGGGCACCACCGCCGCCACCGCGACCATGGCGCACAGGAAGTCCACCAGCGTGCCCGCGCCGAAGTACACCCGGTAGAAGACGCCCACCAGCAACGCCATCCCCAGCGCCGCCACGCCCTGCACGCGGTTCTTCGCGCGCAGCACGTCCGCCAGGTCCAGCGGCGCGGCGAGGAACACCGCGAAGCCGTGCCCGTCGTACGCGAAGGTGTTCTGGGAGAACGTGGAGGCGATGACGACCGCGCCGTAGATGCTCAGGCCGCCCATCACCCACGCATCCGCGCTGTTGCCCAGCAGGAACACGAACAGGTCCCGGCCTGACAAGAGCTTCAGCAGGATGGCCAGGATGAAGGGCACCGCCGCCAGCAGCCGCGCGCGCGGGTTGCGCCACAGGTCCAGCACCTCGCGCCGCACCAGCGTGTCGAAGCGCGTGCGAGTCGTCGCGAACGGGTCGCGGTCCACGCCGTCCTTCTGCGCGCCGCCGGCACGTCCCGCCTGCCGGTGGAAGCGCAGGAGCAGCGCGTACGCCACCGCCATGCCCACGCCGGTGAAGAACAGGAGCCCCGCTGCTTCCAGGAGCGCGATGCCCACGCGCCCGTGGGCCAGCTGCCCCAGCCCGTCCCCGAAGTAGCCCGGCGGCACCTGGCTGAGCGCCACCGCCGCGTTGATGATGAGGCTCATGTCGAGCGCGCTCACGCCCGCCTCGCCCATGCTCGTCAGCCACGACGTGTCGATGGGCGGGATGAACGACGCGGCCACGAGGAACGCCAGCAGGCCGCCGCCCATGATGCGCGCGCTGTGCTTCTCCCGGAGCACGTTGATGACCGTGTACAGGCCCACCCGGCTCCACGCCGCGCACAGCAGCGCGAACAGCACGTAGAGCACCACCGCCAGCCAGGGTGACGCCAGCCGGTGCCGCGACGCATAGCCCAGCGCCGCGCCGGTGAGAGGCGCGTAGAACACCAGCGCGCGCGGCTCGAAGAGGCTCGCCACCGTGGAGCCGATCAGCAGGCGGAACGGGGAGATGGGGAACGCGGCGTAGCGGGACAGCTCGGAGTGATCATCCACGCCCGCGGACAACAGCGGCCACGTCACCCAGGTCGCGGCGGTGACGAAGCACAGGAGGTTGAGGATGAAGTAGGGCCAGACGTTGCTGTGCGCGATGGCGCCCATGCGCATCAGCTTGAAGAAGGACAGGCCCAGCAGCAGACCCGGCGCGCTGGAGCCCGCGAACGCGGCCACCGCGAGCAGCCGGCTCTTGCCCGGGCCCTGGTTGAGGCCCAGGTGCAGGCGCAGGCCCCAGAGCAGCAGCAGGTGCCGGAAGAACCCGGGGACGGGCGGGCGGCTCACGCGGACTCCCGGCGCAGCGGAAGCACCGTCCCGGCGGGGTCGGCGTAGAACGACAGCTTCGCGTTGCGCGCGGCCGGCACGGCGATCAGCTTCTCGAACACCGCCTCCAGCGTGGGCACGCCGTGCCGCTGGCGCAGCGCCTCCACCGGGCCCTGATCCAACATGCGACCGCCGCGGATGACGCCCGCGTGCGTGGCCAGCCGCTCCGCGATCTCCAGCACGTGCGTGGTGAGCAGCAGCGTCACGCCCCGGCGGCTCAGCTCGCGCAGCAGCTCCCGGATGACGCCCGCGGCGAGCACGTCGATGCCCTCGAAGGGCTCATCCAGCAGCACCAGCTCCGGCCCGTGGATGAGCGCCGCGGCGATGGCGAGCCTGCGGCGCATGCCCTTGGAGTACTCCGCCACCAGGGCGCCGGCCTTGTACGTGAGCTCCGTGAGCTCCAGCAGCTCCACCGCGCGCGACGCGGCCTCGCTGCCATCAAGGCCATACATGCGCGCGCAGAACGTGAGGTATTGCCGGCCGGTGAGGCGCTCGAAGAGGCTCAGCTCCTCCGGCACCACGCCCACGCGCTGCTTGACGTCCAGCGGCTTCGCCACCGCGTCCACGCCCAACATGCGGATGGAGCCCGCGTCCGGGCCGTACACGCCGGTGAGCAGCGCGATGGAGGTGGACTTGCCGGCGCCGTTGGGACCGAGGAACGCATAGAAGGCGCCCCGGGGAATCTGGAGGTCCAGGCCGTCCAGCGCGGTGAAGCCACCGAAGCGCTTCACGAGGCCACGGGCGTCGATTGCCAGCTCGGCGGCGGCCGGTTCTGAAAGGGGGGGCGTCATGGAAGACGCCATCACACCACGTTCCGAGGGGCCTCCCACCATCCTCGGGTTGACGGATGGCCGTGCCTGCCTGGCACTTGCGACTCAGTGCACCATGGCGACTTCAGGCGGCCCGACGATCTGCTGCACGGTGGTGCGCACCTTGTCCAGGTCCACCGGCTTGGAGATGTAGCCCGCGGCGCCCACGAGCTCCGCTTCCCACTCGAAGCCGTACCCGGAGATGATGATGATGGGCAGGTTGCGCGCCCGGGGCATCTTCTTGAGCGCGTCCAAGAGGCCCCAGCCGCTCATCACGGGCATCCGGAGGTCGAGCAGCACCGCGCCCGGAATGTCCTCCTCCAGCAGGTCCAGCGCCTCGCGCCCGTTGGCGGCCTCCGTGGTGGCGTAGCCCATCTCCTGGAGGGCATCGCAGATGAGCGTGCGGTGACTCGCGTCGTCGTCGACGACCAGGATGTTCGACATGGGTATGAGCCTCTGGGATGGCGGCGTCTGCTTGGGGACCGCGATTCTATGGGGTCAATGATGGGAATGCCCCTTCCATTGCGGAAGGGGTTGCGTTTCTTTTCAACATCAGCCCTCACCGTAAAGCCTGAGCGTATTGCCGCCCAGCACTCCCGCCAGTGCGTCCTCGGCGAGCTTCAGGCCCGCCAGCGCCTTGAGCTCCCGGTCCCAGGCGTAGGGGATGTTGGGGAAATCCGTCCCGTACAGGATGCGCTCCGGCCGCACCTCCAGCGCCTGGCGGGGCAGGGGCACGGGGAAGTAGCCGCCCACCGTCATCGTGGTGTCCAGCCAGAGGGTGTCGTGGCGCTCGAGCAGGCGCGCGTAGGCGTCGAACTCGTCCGCCCCCAGGTGGGGCACGCACAGCTTCAGCGAGGGATGATCCGCCAGCACGCGCTCCACCCGCTCCGCGGCGCAGAGCGTGTAGGGATCAGACGGATACTGGGGGCTGGCCGGCTCACGCCCCGCGTGCATCACGAGCGGCTTCCCCGCCCGGGCGCATGTCTCGTAGATGGCGTGCAGCTCCGGCGCGTCCGGGGAGAAGCACTGCACGTGGCAGTGCAGCTTCACGCCCTTCAGGCCCAGGGCGAAGGCCTCCTCCAGGATGTCCGTGGCGCCCGGTTCGCCGGGGAACACGGTGCCCAGCCCCACGACGCGGGGCTCCGCCTTCACCACCTCCGCCATGTAGGCGTTGAGGGCGCGCGCCATGCCCGGCTTGTGGGCGTAGTGCAGGGCGACCACGCGCTCGACGCCCCGGGACAGCAGGAACGACAACACATCGGGCGTGTGCAGCTTGTAGCGGATGGGCCAGCCGTAGCGGTCGAACCAGCGCCACACCGCTTCGAAGACGCGGTCGGGGAACAGGTGCACGTGGGCATCCACGACGGGCGGCAGGCCGGGGTCCACGCGGGGCCCCTCCTCGTCCGCCAGCGCGGGCATGGGCAGCCGGATGCCGCGATCACGCCACGTGGGCGCTGAAGCCAGACACGGCACCGGGACGTCGTCGTCGCCAGGGGACTCCGGGGACACCTCGGGGCATGCCCCGGGGGACGGCGTCATCCTCCGGAGCCCGCCGAACCCGCCGAGCCCGGCCCGGACTTCGCCGCGTCGTCGGCCTTCTCACGCTCGTCCATGCGCCGCAGGTAGCTGTTGTGCGCGTAGCCGTTGCGCTCCAGCCGCTGCGCCTCGATGGCGTCCGCGACCTTCGTGCACACCTGACCGAGCACGCGCAGGGACTCCGCGATCACCCGCTCCGCATGATCCTGCGCGTTGGCGGACGGAATGGTGGGCCGGTCGCGACGAAACAACAGGGGCAACTTCATCCGGTGGAATCTAAGGGATGCCCCGGCCGGGTGCCACGCGTCAGGCGCGCCCCAGCGCCCCGGTTGCTTCCTCCACGCCAGGGCAGGGCCGCGATGTGTTGACAGCGCAACGCGCCATTGCCCTTGGGTCCGACTTAACCGCGTTGACAGTCAGCCACTTTACATTTTGCACCAGCCCGGTCGCCCAGGGGGCTCGGGACAGGCCTTCGAGAGCCTCCAACCCTTTGGAATCCCGAAGGGTTTACGAATTTTCAAGCAGGGAGGTGACAGCGCGCGGATTCGCCTCTAGATTGCGTTCGTCGGATTCCCCACGTGAGGAGCTGCGCATGGCTTACGACGGCGAGCTTGTGAAGATGCAGAACGGTCGCTGGGCGCGGTTCCAGCGGTGCCAGGTGTACCGCCCGGGCGTCGCGGACGCGGGCGAGACCATGTTGCTGATCGCGGTGGAGCTGGAGGAGCGCTACCAGCAGCTGCTCGACGACGCGGCGGACTCCCTGGCGGAGTACCGTTCGCAGGGCGTGCAGGTGCGGCTGGCGCCGGACGCGCAGGGGCTCTCCCTGCAGGCTGAAACGTCGGTCTCCGCCTCCGTGAACTAGGTCCGGCCGGCGCCTTCGGGTGCCTGCCCTGCCTCAGGTTGTAAATCCCCGGGCCTCGCGCTTCACAGCGCGGGGCCCGCTGCATTTACAACCCCCGCGTCTCCCGGGTCCTTTTCACACGCGGCGCCCTGGGCACGCCAGGCGCTCGTCAGCCGCTCGCCTGACGCGATGGCGCACTCAGTCGTGGATCTGGAAGAAGTGCGCGGCGTTGTCCCGGGTGACGCGCCGCACGAGCCGCTCGGACAGCTTCGCCTTGCCCAGCAGGTTCGCCGTGCGCGCGAGGCCCAGGATGTCCCCCGCGCCGTCGCCCGCGTCCGAGTCCAGCACCAGCCGCTCACTGCCCAGCCGCCGCACCAGGGCCACCGCCCGGTCCGCCTGGAGGGCCTCCGGATGCAGCGTCAGTCCCGCCCAGTGGCCCACCTCCAGGATGGTGCGCACGGTGCGGGCGTTGGCGTGGTCCACCAGCGCGCGTGACGGCGCGAGGCCCGACTGGCGCAGGAGCGTGAGAATGCGCCGCGTGTGGCGCTCCTTGTCCCTCAAGGGCGTGTGCACCACCACGCGCAGCTTGAGCTGGCGGGCCAGGGCGAGCTGTTCGAGGAAGGCCTCCTCCTCCTCCTCGCCGCCCGCGTGCAGGCCCGTTTCACCGAGGGCCACCACGCGGCCGCCCTCGAAGTACTCCGGCAGGTGACCCAGCACTTCCGACAGGCCCCGCCGGGGGATGCAGCGCGGGTGCACGCCCAGGGCGGCCCAGGCGCGGATGCCCAGCCGCTCCAGGCGCGGGAGCTGTCGTTCGACCAGGTGGTCGAAGTGCTGACGCAGCCCCTTGGCCGTCGCCTCCGGGAAGTGATGCGCCACCACCAGGGCCCGCTCCACGCCGAAGAAGCGCATGGACTCCAGGTCCTGGTCGGTGAGGGCCTCCGGGTGGAGGTGCGCATCGAAGAGCGGCAGCGGCTCGGGCACGGGCTCGGTTCTCCTCTTCTTCAGTCCTGGCCCAGGCCAGCGCCCTCGTTGCGGGGATCGCTGGAGGAGTAGCGCAGGTGGGTGCGGGGGTCGCTGTAGACGGCCTCCGCATCACCCCAGCCGTCCATCCGGCGAATCTTATGGCCTCGGGCCTCCAGCGCGGAGAGCGTCGCGGGCTCCAGGCCCCATTTGTCCACCCACAGCTCGTCCGGGAGGTACTGGTGGTGCAGCCGGCCGGCGCCCACCGCGCGCGTCACGTCCATGCCCTGGTCCACCACGTTGCTGATGGCCTGGATGACGGTGGTGGGGATGGTGGAGCCGCCGGGGCTGCCCACCGCCAGCATCACCTGCTTCGGGTCCTCCTTGGAGAACACCAGCGTGGGCGACATGGAGGACAGGGGCACCTTGCCGGGCTGGATGGCGTTGGGCTCACCCGTGACGAGCCCGTACGCGTTGGGCACGCCCGGCTGCGCCGCGAAGTCGTCCATCTGATCATTGAGGAGCACGCCGGTGCCCTTGCCCACGACGCACGAGCCGAAGCTGTAGTTGACCGTCGTCGTCAGCGCCACCGCGTTGCCGTCCTTGTCGATGACGGAGATGTGCGTGGTGTTCTTCTTCTCCGGCTCCGGCGTGAGGGGCCCCGCGTCGTGGCGCAGCGTGGAGGCCGGGCCGCCCGTCACTGGCGCCAGCAGCGATGCGCTGGCCGTGGCCTTCTTCGGGTCGATGCTGCCCGCCAGGTCCGCGAGGTGGCCGGGCGACACCAGCCGCTCCAGCGGCACCTGCACGAAGGCCGGGTCACCCAGGTACTTCGCGCGGTCCACGTACGCGCGGCGCACCGCCTCCACGTAGAGGTGCAGCGTGTCCGGGTCGCGGTAGGGCACGCCCTGCGGACGCAGCTGTTGCAGCATGCCCAGCACCTGCACCACGGCGAGCCCGCCCGCGCTGGGAGGCGGCATCGTGAGGATGCGGTGGCCCCGGTAGGTGGTCTCCAGCGGCGCGGGCTTGCGCGTCTGGTACGCCGTCAGGTCCTCCTGGGTGAGCACGCCGCCCGCGTCCTTCACCGACTTCACCAGCGCCTGCGCCACCGGGCCCGCGTAGAACGCCTTCGCGCCGCCCTTCGCGATGAGCCCCAGCGTGCGCGCCAGGTCCGGCTGTTTGATCAGGTGGCCCACCGGGGGCACGCCCGGGGTCCCCTGCGCGTCGGGCACGAGGAAGATGCGCGCGGCCTCCGCGTCCTTGCGCAGGCACTCCGCGCGGCCCGTCGCCATCTGCTGGTACTTGGGCGTCACCCAGAAGCCCTGCTTCGCGAGCCGGATGGCCGGGGCCAGCACCACCGCGGGCTTGAGCTTGCCGTGCGTCGAAAGCAGCTCCAGATAGCCCGCCACCGCGCCCGGCACCGCCACGCTCAGCGCGCCGTCGGTGGACAGCCCCGGCACGAGCGAGCCGTCACGCAGGTACATGTCGTGGGACGCGGCCTTCGGCGCCACCTCGCGGAAGTCCAGCACCCGCGTGTCGCCCGACTTCGCGTCGTGCACCAGCGCGAACCCGCCGCCGCCCACGCCGGAGTGGTAGGGACCCACCACCGCCGCCACGAACGCCGCCGCCACCGCCGCGTCCACCGCGTTGCCGCCCTTGTTCAGCATCTCCAGCGCGGCCTCGCTCGCGGGGGGGTACGCCGTGGCCACCGCACCTCCCCGGTAGGGCCGCGCCGCCTGCACTCCCGAAGCGGCCAGTAGCACCGTGAGTCCTACCGCGCGAATCCACCCAGGTACCGCGGCTCCGATGTGTGTGTTCCCCACCTGTCAGCGCCTTTCCTTGTGATTTCCGGCCGTTCCCTAATGCACCATGCTTCGCGTCAGGACCAGGGTTTCAGCCGGGCAACATTTTTTTCCTTGGATTGTGGGTTGTCCCGAGGCAATCTTGATCCATGCGCAGCAACTGGTGGCGTCCATGAGTCCTCCGAACCCCATCGAGCCCCCCGTTCCGGTGGTGGCGCCCGTGCCGGTGCGGATGACGACGTTCCTGAAGCCGCGCTTCGGCATCACCGTCCAGCGCAACACGTTGTGTGTGGCAGTCAGCGCCCGGCCGTCTCAGGAAGGCCCCCGGCCGGTTTTGACACCCGGGCACGGTTGACGAGTTGATCGGCGGTCCCTAATTCTCCGCCGCATATGACAGCTCTGGCAGCGGTGGTCCTGTGCGCGGGGAAGGGCACGCGGATGAAGTCGGAGAAGGCGAAGGTCCTTCACCCCATCCTCGGTCGTCCCATCTGCGCCTATCCCTTGAAGCGGGCCCTGGAACTGGGCGCCACGTCCGTGGTGCCGGTGGTGGGACACCAGGCCGCCGAGGTGGAGAAGTCCATCCGCGCCCACTTCCCGGACGCGCCCCTGCGCTTCGCGCTCCAGAAGGAGCAGCGCGGCACGGCGGACGCGGTGAAGGCCGCCCAGGACGCGCTGAAGGGCCACGACGGCCGCGTGCTCATCCTCTACGGAGACGTGCCGCTCTTGCGCAAGGAGACGCTCCAGGCGCTGCTCGCCGCGCATGACGCCGCGGGCGGAGTGCTGGCGATGGTCTCCACCACGCTGGACGACCCCACGGGCTACGGCCGCGTCATCCGCGAGGCGGGCAAGGTCGCGCGCATCGTGGAGCACAAGGACTGCACCCCGGAGCAGCGCGCGGTGAAGGAGTGCAACGCGGGCATCTACTCCGTGGACGCGGCCTTCCTCTGGAAGGCGCTCGCGGAGATCAAACCCGTCAACGCGCAGGGCGAGTACTACCTCACGGACCTGGTGGAGATGGCCGCGAAGCACGGCCCCGTGGGCGCCGTGGACGCGGACGCCACGGAGACCGCGGGCGTGAACGACAAGGTGGAGCTGGCGGCCCGCGCGCGCGTGCTCCAGCAGCGGATCAACGAAGCCCACATGCGCGCCGGCGTGTCCATCCAGGACCCCGCGACGGCGTACATCGAAGAGGGCATCACCATTGGCACCGACACGGAGATTGGCCCCAGCGTCACGCTCGCGGCCGGCACCGTCGTCGGCAAGAACGTCATCATCGGGCAGGGCAGCGTGCTCACCGCCTCCCACGTGGCGGACGGAACCCACATCAAGCCCTACTCCGTGCTGGAGGAGGCGCGTGTGGGCGACCGGTGCATCATTGGCCCGTTCTCCCGGCTGCGTCCTGGGACGGACTTGGCAGAGGACGTGCATCTGGGGAACTTCGTGGAGACGAAGAAGGCCCGCATTGGCAAGGGCAGCAAGGCCAACCACCTGACTTACCTGGGGGACGCGAACATCGGCTCGGGCTGCAACATCGGCGCGGGCACCATCACCTGTAACTATGACGGGGTGAACAAGCACCTGACCGAGCTGGGCGACGGGGTCTTCATCGGCTCGGACTCGCAGCTCGTCGCCCCGGTGAAGGTGGGAGACGGCGGCTATGTCGGCGCGGGCTCCACGGTGACGAAGAACGTGCCTCCTGGGAGCCTCGCTGTGTCCCGTGCGCCACAGGTGGTGAAGGAGGGGTGGGTGGCGGCCAAGAAGGCGCGGCAGGCGAAGGTGAAGGCAGGCGGCTAGTTCTTCGTAGCGCTTGCCTGGTGGTCGGACGGTTGGGCGTCGTTGGGGTGTGGTTGGGCGTGGTTGGGATTCCCGTGATTTGCTGAGGCGGCGCGGGTCGAGAAAGAGGCAGGAACATGTGCGGGATTGTTGGTTACGTCGGTGACAAGGAGTCTGCTCCCATCCTGGTGTCGGGTCTGAAGAAGCTCGAGTACCGGGGCTATGACTCCGCGGGCGTCGCGGTGGTGAGCGGCAACCAGCTCAACGTGGTTCGCGCCACGGGCAAGCTGCGCAACCTGGAGAACCGGGTGGTGCAGGACCTGCCGAAGGGCACCACCGGCATTGGCCACACGCGCTGGGCGACCCACGGGCGCCCCTCCGATGAGAACGCCCACCCGCACACGTACAAGAACGTGGCGGTGGTGCACAACGGCATCATCGAGAACCACCTGGCGCTGAAGGTGGAGCTGCGCGCGCGCGGCCACGTCTTCGCGTCGGAGACGGACTCGGAAGTGTTCGCGCACCTCATCTCCGAAGAGGTGGAGCGCGGCGTGGACCTGCCGGACGCGGTGCGCGCCGCCATCCAGCAGGTGAAGGGCACCTACGGCCTCGTCGTCGTGTGCTCCAAGGATCCGGGCCGCATCGTGTGCACGAAGGACGCGTCGCCCATGGTGCTGGGCCTGGGCGAGGGCCAGAACTTCGTGGCCAGCGACGTGCCCGCGCTGCTCGAGCACACGCGCGACTTCGTCTACATGGAGGAGGGTGACCTGGCCGTCATCACCGCCGCCAAGGTGGACATCTACAACCGCCAGGGGAGCCTGGTGAACCGCCCCACCCGCCGCATCGACTGGACGCCGATGATGGCGGAGAAGGGTGGCTACAAGCACTTCATGCACAAGGAGATCTGGGAGCAGCCCCGCGCCATCGCGGACACGCTGCGCGGCCGGATGCTCCTGTCGGAAGGCGACGTCCACTTCGACACGTGGAACCTCTCCACCGAGCAGGTGAAGTCCTTCACGAAGATCACCATCCTCGCCTGCGGCACGTCGTGGCACTCCGGCGTCGCCGGCAAGCACATGATTGAATCGCTGGCGCGCATCCCGGTGGAGGTTGAGCTCGCGAGCGAGTTCCGCTACCGCGACCCCATCGTGGAGAAGACGCACCTGGTCATCGCCATCAGCCAGTCGGGTGAGACGGCGGACACGCTGGGGGCCTTCAAGGAGGCCAAGCGGCTGGGCGCCCACACCCTGGCCATCTGCAACGTGATTGGCAGCGCGATGACGCGCGAGTCCGACCTGCACATCCTCACCAACGCGGGTCCGGAGATCGGCGTCGCGTCCACCAAGGCGTTCACCACGCAGCTCGTGACGCTCTACCTGCTGGCGGTGAAGCTGGGCCGCATGCGCGGCTCGCTGTCGGTGGAGGCCGCCCAGGAGCACCTGACGCACCTGACCCAGGTGCCGAAGATGATTGAAGACGTGCTCAAGTGCGAGCCGCAGGTGAAGCGCGTCGCGCGCGAGTTCATGAACGCGCAGGACTTCCTGTTCCTCGGCCGCGGCCCCATGCACCCGGTGGCGCTGGAGGGCGCGCTCAAGCTGAAGGAGATCTCCTACATCCACGCGGAGGGCTACGCGGGCGGTGAGATGAAGCACGGCCCCATCGCGCTCATCGACGAGAAGATGCCCGTCGTCATCATCGCGCCGAAGCATCCGCACGTCGCGTACGAGAAGATCATCGGCAACATCGAGGAGGTCCGCGCGCGCGGCGGCAAGGTCATCGCCGTCCTGGACGAGGACGACACGCAGGCGGACAGCCTGGCCGACCACGTCATCCGCATCCCCTCCGCCTGCGCGCTGCTCGCGCCGGTGGTGGCCACCATCCCGCTGCAGCTGCTCGCCTACCACGTGGCGGAGATGCGCGGGAACGACGTGGATCAGCCCCGCAACCTCGCCAAGAGCGTGACGGTCGAGTAGCGCTGAACCGCTTCAGGCCCTGAAGAGACAAGAGCCCGGGTCCCCTCGTGCAGGGGGCCCGGGCTTCTTCGTGGCTACTTCTCCTCGGCCAGCTCCAGCAGCACTTCCAGGTCCGCCGCCGCGTCCAGCGACTCGAGCAGCTCCAGGTTCTCCACCACCTCGCGGCTGTCTCTTTATACACATCT
>NZ_RAWA01000449.1 GCF_003611675.1 Corallococcus sp. CA053C | reverse complement strand
ATAAGGGACAGGGGGTGTTGGCAAAGGCGGCGGAAGCGGCGAACAGGGCGGCGACGATGACGGTCTTCATGGATGGCTCCGGGGAACGACACGCCGACGCGGGATTGCATCGGTTGTTGTGCGCCTTCCTTGAGCACCCGCCGTGCCAGTCACTGGTTTTGAACAACTTCGCGGGGTTCTCCGGGTGGGAGCGGATCCGCCATGGGGAGAATCTCCTCAGTTGAGTGCGCAACGATGGGTGCATGCTCCCCAGGCAGGCGCTCGGCGCTTTGACGGCAACGACGCTCTTCTGCAAGCTGCGGCGCGTTCGCTCGTCCCGAGCGCCAGGCGCCGGGGTCTATTAGGAGCGAGCGTGAGGCCCGGCGGTCCTCGTCGCGCATGTCGCGCGGCCAGGGGTCGGGAGAGATGGCGTATGCGGCACCTGCTGGTCGCATGGGGTGTGGTGTGGTTGGGGGTGGGGTGTGCGGCGAGCATCCCGCCCGAGCGCCTCCAGGCCCAGGTGCTGGAGACGGAGCGGTGGCAGCGGGAGTACCAGTCCGAGCGTGAGCGCACCGAGCTGCTGGCGACGAGGCTGGCGGCGGTGGAGTCCGCGCTGGAGGAGCTGGCGCAGGAGCGCGCGGAGGCGGAGCAGGCGCGCGCGGAGGCCGAGCAGGGCCGCGCCTCCGCGGTGGACGAGCTGGCGCGGCTGGAGACGGAGCGCCACGCGCTGGAGGATCAGAACGCGCAGCTGCTGGCGCGGCAGCGTGAGCTGGCGGCGCTGCACGAGGAGCTGTCGGACGTGTGGTACGAGTCCGCGCTGGAGCGCGCGCGGCGCCGCACCCAGCCGCCCCTGCCGGGCGAGTCGGCCAAGGAGGCCGCCGGTCCGGTGCCGTGATGTTCCCGGAGGCGACCCGGCTTCGGGCCTTGGCCTCCTTCCCCTTCTTCAAGGAGCTTGGGTGTGGCGATGAACTCGCGGACCCCCATCCGCGGCTACCGCGCGGGTTTCTTCTTCGTGGTGATGCTGCTGTCGGCCGTCACCGGCTTCACGCTCTGGACGGAGGTGCGCACCGGCGACCAGGTGGACGCGCTGGTGCTGGAGGCGCTGGAGCGCGCGAGCCTCATCGGCCGCATCCGCGTGGACGTGATGTCGCTGGAGTCCGCCATCGAGGCGCACGTGCGCTCCACCGGCGACGCCGAGCGCAAGGAGGCCGACGCGGTGATGGAGGACATCCTGGGCAGCATCCGCCGGGCCTCCGAGGCGTACATGCGCCACCTGCCGCTGGGAGAGAAGGCGGTGTGGCTGCGCTTCAACAACGCGTGCCAGGGGCTGGCGGATCAGGTGCGCGCGGCGGCGGTGTTCTCGCGCCAGCGCGACGCGGAGCGCGCCCGGCGTCACCTGGTGGAGAGCATCCGCCCGCTGGCGGCGGAGGTGGACCTGCTGGCGGGGAAGCTCGCCACGGAGAACGCGGACGACGCGCGCGAGCTCGTGGGACGGCTGGGCACGCTGCGGGTGCGCAACACCGCCCTGGGCGCGGGCACCACGCTGCTGGCCATCCTCCTGTCCATGATGGTGGGCTGGCACATCACGTCCCTGCTCAAGCGCCAGGACGCCACCATCCAGGGGCAGATTGAAGAGCTGGGGCGGCACAACCAGGAGCTGGATGCCTTCACCAGCCGCGTGGCGCATGACCTGATGGGCCCGCTGTCCCCGCTCAAGGGCTACCTGACGCTCATCCGGCGCTCGGGCGCGGTGAAGGACCCGGGCGCGCTGGAGATGATCTCCCAGTGCGAATCCAGCGCGGTGCGCATGGGCGAATTGATTGAAGCGCTGCTGCGCTTCTGCCGCGCGGGCAACCGGGGCGACGGCACGAAGGGCGAACTGGACACGGCGGTGAGCACGCTGCTGTTGGAGGTGAGCCAGACGGCGTCGGCGCTGGGCGTGGCGCTGGAGCGCGAGCTGGAGCCGGGCGTGCTGGTGGACTGCCCCGCGCAGCTGCTCCAGGTGGTGGCGCGCAACCTGCTGTCCAACGCGGTGAAGTACACGGCCGGCCGGCCGGAGCCGCGCGTGGTGGTGCGGGTGGCGACGGAAGGGCCGGACGCGGTGGTGGAGGTGACGGACAACGGGCTGGGGATGAGCGCGGCGACGCAGGCCTCGCTGTTCCAGCCGTTCTTCCGGGCCGCGGAGGTGCGGGGCATCCCGGGGCACGGGCTGGGGCTGGCCACCACCCGGCGCGTGGTGGAGGCGCACGGCGGCACGCTCACGGTGCACTCGGAAGAAGGCAAGGGCACGCGGATCCGCGTGCGGTTCGCACGAGTGGCGCGCGCGCAGGCGCCGCTTGTGGTGGAGTCCGGGCCGCAACGGGACTCCTCCTCCATCCGCAAGGTCTCATGAGCCCAGCCCGAATCCTCGTCGTGGATGATGACCCGCATGCGCGGGACCTGTTGCAGCGCCTGCTGGGCGTGCTGGGCCCGGTGGTGCAGGCGGCGGATCCGAAGAGCGCCTCCGAGCGGATGGGCGAGCAGGCCTTCGACCTGGTCCTCACCGACATGGCGATGCCGGACCCCGGCGACGGGCTCAAGGTGCTCCAGACGGCGCGCTCCACCCTGCCGGACACGCCCGTCATCGTCGTCACGGCGTTCGGCAACATCGAGGGCGCGCTGGACAGCATCCAGCAGGGCGCCTTCGACTACCTGTCCAAGCCGTTCGACGTGGACGCCATCATGCGGGTGGCGAAGCGCGCGCTGGAGCAGAAGCGGCTGGTGGAGGAGAACCGCACGCTGCGCAAGCAGGTGGAGCGCACGTCGCTCGTGGGCCGCAGCCAGGCGCTGCTGGAGGTCTACAAGCAGGTGGCGCGCGCGGCGACCAGCAACGTGCCGGTGTTGATTACCGGGGAGACGGGCACGGGCAAGGAGATGGTTGCGCGCGCGCTGCACAAACGCTCGGCGCGCTCCAGCGGGCCGTTCATCCCCATCGACTGCGGCGCCATCACCGAGTCGCTGATGGAGAGCGAGCTGTTCGGCCACGCGAAGGGCAGCTTCACCGGCGCGTCGGGCGCGCGGCGCGGCCTCTTCGAGGAGGCCAACGGCGGCACGCTCTTCCTGGACGAGATTGGCGACGTGGGCCCCAAGGTGCAGTCGCAATTGCTGCGCGTCCTCCAGGAGGGGGAGATCCGCCGCGTGGGCGAGAGCGTCCCGGTGAAGGTGGACGTGCGGGTGCTGGCGGCGACGAACAAGGACCTGAAGGCCCGGGTGACGGAGGGGGCGTTCCGCGAGGACCTGCTGTACCGGCTGGACGTGGTGCACCTGCACCTGCCGCCCCTGCGCGAGCGGCGCGAGGACATCCCGGCGCTGGTGGAACACTTCGCGGCGCTGCATGCCCGGGGCGGGGTGCGGCCGGTGGTGACGGCGGACGCGATGGCGCGGCTGACGGTGTACGACTGGCCGGGCAACGTGCGGCAGTTGGAGAACGTGATGGCGCGGGCGCTCGCGCTGAACGTCACGGGCGTGCTGGGGCCGCCGGACTTCCCGGAGCCCATTGGCGACGCGCCCAAGCGCCTCACCGGGCTCGCGGGCGACCTGCCGAGCCTCGCGGAGCTGT
Source organism: Corallococcus sp. CA053C (assembly GCF_003611675.1). Lineage (GTDB taxonomy): Bacteria > Myxococcota > Myxococcia > Myxococcales > Myxococcaceae > Corallococcus. The sequence goes on along the minus strand of NZ_RAWA01000449.1, from coordinate 3,957 downwards.
CGCGGCGGTATGCGGCGCACGTGCTCCAGCACGTGGGTGGCAACAAGAGCGAGGCGGCGCGACTCCTGGGCGTGGACCGCAAGACGCTCTACAAGCTGCTGGAGACGCCCGAGGCGCCCGAGGTCATCCCACCCGCCGAGGGCCGGGGCTGATCCGTCCACGGCAGGACGGGGCCCTGCCCTTTCCGTCAGTCGTGGCAATCACCGCTGCGGGCGTAGGGTCTGCCCACCCCAGCGGGGGCACGCGCAGGAGATCACACCTGGGCCGACGTTGAGGATGTCAGCGGGGACCCGTACCGTAGCAACCTGTATGCGCCGCCGCTGGCTCCCCCTCGGACTCCCCCTGATTCTCTTCGCGTGCGCTCCGGTGGAGCCACCCCTCCCGCTTGAGTCGGTGGATGCGGGCAGCGCCCTGCCCGTGACGGAGGTGGCTTCCGCGCCCGCCGCCGGATCCGAATCGACACTGGAGCCGACCGCGGCGCAGTCCGCGGACGCGCTGCGCTCCGCGTGGCAGGCCACCGCGCCCGATCCCTCCGTGGACGGCGGCGTGCCCCACGCCACCGCTTCGGCCCTCATCGAAAACGCGGACACGGCGGAGGACGCGGGCTCGGAGGGTGCGCTCTCGCTGATGATGGAGCCGTCGCTCGCGCAGGCCTCGGCCTCGTCCCGGGGCTCGAACCCGGAGGCCCTGCCGGGCGAAGAGGAGCCCCAGGTCATCACCGAGTCCGAGGTCCCCGTGCTCGAACTGGGACCCGATGGCGAGCCCCTGCTCGATGCCGACGACTTCGCCCCGGAGCCCGTCGCCGCCGCGCCTGAACCGGACGCCCCCTCCGAGCCGTCACCCACCGTCGGGGACGGTGACGAAGGCGAGCCCACCGTCGCGGATCCGCTCGCGACCGCCGACGCCGGGATGGAGCCGTATGCCATCCCCTACGCTCCGGACGCGGGCTCGCTGCGGGTGCGCCGCTCCATCGCGGTGCGCTCGGAGCCCCGGCAGGACTCGCCTCCGCTGGGCACGGTGGCGCAGGACATGCGCGTGACGTGGAAGGGCGCGATGCGCGGGCCGGACTGCGAGACGTGGGTGCAGTTGGAGCCGCGCGGCTGGGTGTGCGAGCGCTACCTGGAGCAGAACTTCCGCGAGCCCCGCGTGCGCACGCTGCCCCGCGTGGAAGAGGGCGCGCTCACGCCCGGCATCTACGCGCGCGTGGTGGGCCGCCGCGTGCGCGCCTATCCCAGCCTCGCGCTCGCGAAGCGGCGGCGGCAGGGCGTGCTGCTCAAGGGCTCCGTGACGGTGAAGCTCCAGGGCCAGGTGAAGGTGGGCCGGCGCACCTTCTGGCGCACGTCCGACGGCCAGTACTTCGAAGCGCGCGTGCTGCGCGAGCACCGCCCGTCCGACTTCAGCGGCCTGGACGCGGAGGCGCTCGCGTCGCTGCCCATGCCCTTCGCCTGGGCCCAGTCCCGCGTCACGCCCCGCTCGGACGTGGTGGTGCGCGTGGCGCCGGATGCCCGCGCCGACCGTGAGACGGTGCTGCCTCCACGCACCATCGTCCCCGTGCGCGAGCTGTCCCCGGATGGCCAGTGGGTGCGCATCGCGGAGGACCACTGGGTGGCGCGCGACGACCTGCACGTCGCGTGGTCGCTGGCGTCGCCGTCCATCGTGGAGCCCGGCGCGCGCTGGCTGGACGTGGACCTGGAGGCCCAGGTGCTCATCGCCTACGAGGGTGACCGCCCCGTCTACGCCACGCTCATCTCGTCCGGCAGCCCGGGCACCGACACGCCCGAGGGCCTGTTCCGCATCTGGGTGAAGTTCGCCGAGGCCGACATGACGGGCCAGATGGGCAAGGCCAGCTACCGCGTGGCCACCGTGCCCTGGACCATGTTCTTCGAGGGCGACTTCGCGCTGCACACCGCCTACTGGCACGACCGCTTCGGTGAGCCGGTGAGCCACGGCTGCATCAACCTGGCCCCGAAGGACGCGCGCGTCCTCTACGGGTGGACCACGCCCGAGGTGCCCACCGGCTGGTCCATGGCCCACGCGCTGCCGGACGACCCGGGCACCTGGGTGCGCATCCGCGGACAGGCCCGTGCACAGCCGAAGAAGCGCCGGGGTGGCGCGCCCGTCGTCGCCACCGCCCACGTCAGCGACCTGTGAGGCGCCAACGCCTCCGGCGCTTCAGCCACCCAGCACGGACACGGTGACGCGGCGGCGGTGCGGCGACGTGCGGTGCTCCCAGACGTAGACGCCCTGCCACGTGCCCAGGTCCGCCGCGCCGTCCTTCACCGGCACGCTCAGGGACACCTGCGTCAGCACCGTGCGCACGTGCGCGGGCATGTCGTCCGGCCCCTCCGCGTCGTGCTGGAACAGCGGATCCCCGTCCTTCACCAACCGGGAGAAGAACGCCTCCAGGTCGCGCTGCACGACGGGGTCCGCGTTCTCACTGATGAGCAGCGACGCGCTGGTGTGATGCAGGAACAGCGTGCACAGGCCTTCGCGGATGCCCGTGCCCTTCACCGCCCGCTGCACCTCGTCCGTGATGTCCACGAGGCCCCGGCCCCGCGTGGGCACCGTCAGCTCCTTCGCCTGGTACACGCTCGAGCCTCCGTCCTGCGCGGATCAGCGTTCGTCCAGTCGCTTCAGGAGGAACGCGGCCACCCGCTCCAGCTCCTCCGTGACGATGGTGTGCCCACCGTCGAAGGGCAGGAACTCCACCGGCAGTCCCGCGCCCGTCAGCACGTCGCGCAGGCGCTCGGCGCCATGGAAGGGGAGCATCGTGTCGTCCCGCCCGTGCCCCATGAACACCGGGAGCGACGAGCGCGCGCGGGCCTTCGTCTTCCACTCCTCCACCGCGATGAGCGTGCCGGACAACAGGCACAGGCCGGCGGGCGCTTCCTCCAACCGCAGCGCCACGTCCGTGGACAGCATCGCGCCCTGGCTGAAGCCTCCCAGCACGACGCGACCGTAGGGATGCTGGAGCGCGGCCACCGTGCTCATCAGCGCGCGGCGCGCGGCGGGCATCCCCGGGGGCACGTCGCGGGCGAACTGATCCCAGTCCCGCTGCTCACCCGCCAGGACCGAATCCGGCAGCGGGAACCAGGCGCGCGCCTGGGGCATGCCCAGGTTCGCGAGCGACAGCGGGGCCTCCGGGAAGACGAAGCGCACGCCCTCCGCGAGCCGGGGGTCGGCGTTCAGCAGCTCCGGCGCCAGCCCCACCAGGTCCGTGCCCGGCGCGCCGTAGCCATGGCTGAGCACGACCACCAGCTCCGGCTTCACGCCCTGCGCGAGCGCGTCGACGACGTGGCAGTCCAGTTCACCCAGCTTCGTGCGCACATGGCGCGGAAGTGTGCTCACGGCTGTGCGTCGCTGACGGTGACGTGCTGGATGACCACGTCCGCGTCGGGCCGGTCCTGCCGGTTGCGCGGCACGTCGCCAATCTTCTCCACCACCTCGTAGCCCTTCACCACCTCACCGAAGATGGTGTGCCGGCCGTTGAGGTTGGTGGGCGTGGAGGTGGTGATGAAGAACTGGCTGCCGTTGGTGTCCGGGCCCGCGTTGGCCATGGCCAGGATGCCCGGCTTGTCGAAGCCGCGCATGCTCTTGAACTCGTCCCCGAAGCGGTAGCCCGGGTCGCCCCGGCCGGTGCCCGTGGGGTCGCCGCCCTGGATCATGAAGCCGGGGATGACGCGGTGGAAGATGACGCCGTCGTACAAGGGCTTGCCCTCCACGCGCTCGCCCGTCCTGGGGTTGATCCACGGCTGCTCGCCGGACGCGAGCCCCACGAAGTTGGCCACCGTCTTGGGCGCGTCCTTGGAGAAGAGCTTCAGGACGATGGTGCCCTGGTTCGTCTCCATCGTGGCCCAGAGGTCCTGGCCCTCCAGGGCCTTCTTCTGGAAGCCCTTCGCGGCGGCCGCGTCCGTCTGCAGGCTCACCGTGCGGGGAGCCGCGGGGGTGCCCGTGGGG
>NZ_RAWA01000448.1 GCF_003611675.1 Corallococcus sp. CA053C | reverse complement strand
CCGCCGACAAGCGCCTCGTCGCCTACGTCGTGCCAAAGGCCGGCGGCACCGTGGAGGCCGAAGCGCTCAAGGCACAGCTGCGTCAGGGCCTCCCCGAGTACATGGTCCCCGGCACCGTGGTGGTGCTGGAAGCCCTGCCGCTCAACGCCAACGGCAAGGTGGACCGCAAGGCGCTGCCGGAGCCCGAAGCACCCCAGTCGGGGAGCAGCTACCTCGCACCGCGCACGCAGACTGAAGCGAAGCTCGCGGCCATCTGGGCTGAAGTGCTTCGGCTGCCGCAGGTGGGCGTACGGGATTCCTTCTTCGAGCTGGGCGGCCACTCGTTGCTCGCCACCCAGGTGGTGTCGCGCGTGCGCGCGGAACTCCGCGTGGAGCTGCCCCTGCGCGCACTCTTCGAGTCACCGACGGTGGAAGGACTGGCGGGTCGACTGGCCGGCCTCATGGGAGTCAGCGCCCCGGCCCTCACGCGCGTCTCGCATGAAGGCCCGCTGCCGCTGTCCTTCGCGCAGCAGCGCCTCTGGCTCATTGATCAGCTCGAACCCGACAGTCCGCTCTACAACATGCCCGTGGCGGTGCGGCTGGACGGCGCCCTGCGCACGGACGTGTTGGAGCGTGCGTTGCAAGAGGTCATGCGTCGTCACGATGCCCTGCGCACCACGTTCGCGCAGGTGGATGGCGAGCCCGTCCAGATCATCCATCCTGAAGTCGTCCTACCCCTGGGGCTCGTGGACCTCACGGGCGTGGAGGCAACACAGCGGGAGGCCGAAGCGCGAGTGCGGATGGAGCAGGAAATGCGCAGGCCCTTCGACCTGCGCACCGGTCCGCTCGTGCGCACGCTGCTCTTCAAGCTGGATGAGCATGAGCACATCCTCGTCGTCAACATGCACCACATCATCTCCGACGGCTGGTCCCTCGGAGTGCTGGTGCGAGAGGTGAGCGCGCTCTACGCCGCGTTCGCCGACGGGCGGTCCTCGCCCCTGCCGGAGCTGCCGGTGCAGTACGCCGACTACGCCGCATGGCAGCGTCGCACGCTCAGCGGCGAAGCCCTGCAACGTGAAGTGGCCTACTGGGAAGGAAAGCTCTCCGGTGCGCCGGCCGTGCTGGAGCTGCCCACCGACCGGCCGCGTCCGGCGGTCCGCGGCACCGCGGGCGCGACGTTCGGCTTCACCCTTCCGCGTGAGTTGAGTGAGAAGCTGCGGAACCTGGGCCATCACGAGGGCGGCTCGCTCTTCATGGTGCTGCTCGCGGGCTGGCAGGCGCTGCTTTCGCGCTACACAGGCCAGCAGGACCTCACCGTCGGCTCGCCCATCGCGGGCCGTACCCGGGCGGAGACGGAAGGCCTCATCGGCTTCTTCGTCAACACGCTCGTGCTGCGCGCGAAGGTGGAAGACGGCCAGTCCTTCCGTGCGCTGCTCCAGCAGGTGCGCGGCACGGTGCTCGAAGCGTATGAGCACCAGGACGTGCCCTTCGAGAAGCTCGTGGAGGTGCTGCACCCCACGCGCAGCTTGAGCCACACGCCACTCTTCCAGACGCTGCTGACGCTCCAGAACGTCCCCACCGAGGACGTACGGCTGCCGGGCCTGCGCCTGCAGGGCCTCTCCTCCGAGCACACGACGTCGAAGTTCGACCTGAGCGCCTTCTTCTCGGAGACGCCGGACGGATTGCAGGGCGTGCTGGAGTACAGCACCGCCCTGTTCGAGCGGAGCACCGTGGAGCGGATGGCCACCCACCTGCGCACGCTGCTCGAAGCCGTGGCCGCGAAGCCCGAGCAGTCCGTGGCCGAGCTGCCCCTGCTGGGAGCTGATGAGCGTCAGCGCCTGCTCGTCGGCTGGAATGACACCGCGACGGAGAGCCCCACCAGCGTCCCTGTCCACGTCTACTTCGCCCACCAGGCCCGGCAAACTCCCGACGCCGTGGCCCTCGTCCTGGGCGAAGCCACGCTCACGTACGCCCAACTGGACGCCCGCGCCAACCAACTGGCCCACCACCTGCGCGCCCTCGGCATCACTCCCGGCGCCCGCGTCGGCCTCGCCCTCGAGCGCTCTTTCGACCTGGTGGTCGCGCTCCTTGCCATCCTCAAGGCCGGTGCTGCCTTCGTCCCCGTGGATCGCAATGCCCCGGTGGACCGCATCGCCGCGCTCTTGGAGGACTCGGATGTGGAGGTGGTCCTCACGCACCAGCCCTTCGCGCACCTGCTGCCCGCCACTGGCACCCGTGTCTGGTTGGACGCGCAGCAGGACGTTCTCGCGAGCCTGCCCACGCATGCGCCGGACGTGTACGTGGACGGCGAGTCGCTCGCCTACGTCATGTTCACCTCCGGCTCCACGGGTCGGCCCAAGGGCGTCTGCGTGCCCCACCGGGGCATCACCCGCCTGGTGCTCAGCAGCACCTTCATGCGCTTCGGGCCGGAAGAGGTCTGGCTCCAGTTCGCCCCCGTCGCGTTCGACGCGTCCACCCTCGAAATCTGGGGCGCGCTGCTGCATGGCGCGAAGCTCGTCCTCGCTCCGCCCCATGCCCTCACGCTGGAGGAGTTGGCCGTGCAGCTGCGTCACCACCGCGTGACGTCGCTGTGGCTGACGGCGGCCCTCTTCGAGCAGATGGCCGTGCATCAATCAGAAGCGATCGCCAACGTGCGGCAACTCCTGGCCGGTGGCGACGTGCTTCCCACCACCCGGGTGCGCGAGCATCTGGCGCGGCTTCCGGAAGGCGCCGTTCTCATCAACGGCTACGGCCCCACGGAGAACACGACCTTCTCCACCACGCTGTCTCTGCACCGCAAGACAGTGGTGGATGGCTCCGTCTCCATCGGCCGCCCCATCTCCAACGCCACGGCCTACGTGCTGGACGCGCACCTGCGTCCAGTGCCCGTGGGCGTCGCGGGGGAGGTCTACGTCGGTGGCCCCGGCCTCGCCTGGGGCTACCTGCACCGCCCCGACCTCACCGCGGAGCGCTTCATTCCCCACCCGTTCGCCACCACGGCCGGTGAGCGCCTCTACCGCACGGGCGACAAGGCGCGCTGGTTGGAGGACGGCACGCTCGACTTCCTCGGCCGCGTCGACTTCCAGGTGAAGGTGCGCGGCTTCCGCATCGAGTTGGGTGAAGTCGAAGCCGCCCTGCGCAGTGCCCCCGGCGTCAACGAGGCCGTCGTCGTCGCGCGTGGAAGCGACGGAGACAAGCGCCTCGTCGGCTACATCACCGCGCTCGAAGGACACTCGCTGGACACGGGCGAGCTCAAGGCACACCTCAAGCAGCACCTGCCCGAGTACATGGTGCCTTCCGTGTTGCGGGTGTTGGAGGCCCTGCCCCTCAACGCCAACGGCAAGGTGGACCGCAAGGCCCTGCCGGAAGTGGACTCGCGCGAAGCCGAAGCGAAGGACTTCGTCGCCCCGCGCGACGCGCTGGAGATGCAGCTCGCCCGCATCTGGGAGGACGTCCTGGGCCTTCGCTCCGTGGGCGTGCGCACCAGCTTCTTCGACTTGGGCGGCCACTCCCTGCTCGCCGTGCGCATGGTGGCCGCCGTGCGCGAGCGCCTCGGCCAGAGCCTTCCCCTCTCCGTCCTCTTCCAGCAGCCCACCATCGAGCACCTCGCCAGGGTGCTGCGCGAGGAGGCCCAGGAGTGGACGCCCCTGGTGCCCCTGGAGAAGGGCGAGCCGGGACGACGCCCCCTCTTCTTCGTCCACCCGGGTGGCGGCAACGTCCTCGCCTACGGAGAGCTGGCACGGCGGTTGGGGCCCTCCCAGCCCGTCTACGGCCTCCAGTCCCGAGGCCTCGACGGACGCCCCGTCGCGCAAACCATCGAGGAGATGGCGGCCCTCTACCTCGACGGCCTGCGCACGGTGCAGCCGCGGGGGCCCTACCTCCTCGGAGGCTGGTCCATGGGCGGCGTCGTCGCCTACGAGATGGCCCGACGACTGCGCGAGGAAGGCGAGGCGGTGGACCTGCTCGCCCTCGTGGACGCGCACGTCCCCGGCCTGACGAAGCCCTCCTCGGAGTACTCCGCCCACGCCAGGGCCCGCATCGCCTTCGCCCACGCCACGGCGTCCGCCTTCGGCCAGGCGCCCACACTCACGGACGATGCACTCGCCCAGGGTGACGACGACGCGATGCTCGGCGCCCTGCTGGAGGAAGGCCTCCGCGCCCGCATCCTCGACACCCACTCGGGCCCCGCCCAGTTGCGCGCCCTCTTCCGCGTCTTCCAGGCCAACCTGCTCGCCCTGGAGCACTACGTGCCCAAGCCCTATGACGGCACCGCCCTGCTGCTGAGCGCCAGCGAGTCCGTCGCCCCCCTGCCTCGCCACCGCGGCTGGGAGGGCCTGGTGCGCGGCGGCCTGGAAGTGCTCGACGTCCCTGGCAGCCACCATGCGCTGATGCAGGACCCGCACCTCGAGCCCCTCGTCCAACGCCTGCGCGAAGCCCTCGCCCGGGTGGAGGGCATCGAACCGCGAGGGGCCACGGGAAGCTGATCCCGTCCTGCCTCTGGAGGCACGGGGCGGAGCCAGGTGGAGGGCCCTCCTTCCCAACCTGGCCGCCCCGTCCTCATGGCGCCCTGGCTCGGGCTCAGCCTGGGCGTTCTCCAGGGCACCCAGAGCAGGCCGTGCTGGCACGCCAGGATCAGCCGCTCCCCCCTCATTCGAGGCGGCGACCCAGGGAGCCGCCCTCACTCGGGACGACACTCGACGTCCTTCCGTCCCTGCCTTCGGGAAACCAGAGCAATCCAGCAAATACCTGGATTCATTCGAGCAGGCCTCAAGACGCCCCCATGACAGGCCGCTCGCCGACGGAATAATCTAATCACCGTGAATTTGACCCACCCTCGCGTCTCTCCCGGGAGAGCGGCGCAGGGCGTCAAACCGGCAAATGAAGCAGGTCGCAGTTCTCGCGAGCCCATCGCCCTGGGTGTCGCTCGCGCGTGGCGTTCCCGAGTGCGGAGTACATGAGATGAGCAACGAGCTGTCGAAGCGGATCGCGAACCTCTCACCGGAAAGACGCGCGGAGCTTCTGAAGAAGATGGCCGCGCAGAAGGCGGCCCCTGGGAACACGGCGCGCGGCCTCATTCCGCTCCAGGACCGCTCGCGCCCGCTGCCGCTGTCGTTCGCACAGCAGCGGCTGTGGTTCATCGATCAGCTCGAACCGGGCAGCCCCCTGTTCAACGTACCCATGGCGGTGCGCCTGGAGGGCCCGCTGGCGGTGGACCTGCTGGAGCGCTCACTGCGCGAGGTGGTGCGTCGGCACGAGGTGCTGCGCACCACCTTCCGTGAAGACGCCTCCGGCCCCGTCCTGGTGATCGCTCCCGAACCGGTGCTCACGCTGGAGCGGCGGGACCTCACGGGCGCGACGCCGCACGAAGCGTGGCGCCTGGCGCGCGAAGCGGCGGCCCGCCCCTTCGACCTCGCCCGGGGTCCGCTGCTGCGCGCACTGCTGCTGACGTCCGGACCAACGGAGCACCTGCTCGTGGTGGTGCTGCACCACATCATCTCCGACGGCTGGTCGATGACGCTGCTGGTGCGCGAAGTGGCGCTGCTCTACGGCGCGTTCGCACGCGGAGTGCCCGCGGCCCTGCCGGAGCTGGGCGTGCAGTACGCCGACTTCGGCGTGTGGCAGCGCGAGTGGCTCCAGGGCCCGCGCCTGGAGAAGCAACTCGGTTACTGGAAGCAGCAACTGGCCGGAGTGCCCTCCGCGCTGGAGCTGCCCACCGACCTGCCCCGCCCCGCGATCCGCGATGGACGGGGAGCCCGACACGATATGCACCTGCCGCGCGAGCTGATGGACGCGATGAAGACGCTGGCGCAGCAGGAAGGCGCCTCGCTCTTCATGGTGCTGCTGGCGGGTTGGCAGGTGTTGATGTCGCGGTACGCGGGCCAGGAGGACGTGACGGTGGGCTCGCCCATGGCGGGCCGGACGCGTGGGGAGGTGGAGGGGCTCATCGGCCTCTTCGTCAACGCGCAGGTGCTGCGCACGCAGGTGGAGGGCACCGCGAGCTTCCGTTCAATTCTGCGTCAGGTGCGGGAGACGGTGTTGGGGGCCCAGGAGCACCAGGATCTGCCCATCGAGCGGCTCGTGGAGGAGCTGCGCCCGGAGCGCATTCAGGGACGCACGCCGTTCTTCCAGGTGATGCTCACGTTCCAGGCGTCCTTCCGGGGCGCGGCCATCGTGGAAGGCGTGAAGCTGGAGGCGCTGGAACTCGACACGCACACGGCGAAGTTCGACCTGACGCTCCAGGTGCTGGAGACGGAGCAGGGCCTCAAGGGCTACCTGGAATACGCCACCGATCTCTACACCGCGCCCACCGTGGCGCGCATGGCCGAGCATCTGCGCGTGCTGCTGGAGGGTGCGGTCGCCCGTCCGGACGAGACGGCCACGCGGCTCCCGCTGTGGACCGACGCCGAGCGCCAGCAGGTGCTCGTGGAGTGGAATGCGACGCGCGCGCCCTTCCCGGAGGCGTGCATGCACTCGCTCTTCGAGGCCCAGGCGCGCCGCGCGCCGGACGCGCTCGCCGCCGTCTTCGAAGGGACGCGCCTGACGTACGCGGAGCTGGATGCGCGCGCCAACCAACTCGCGCACGCCCTGCGCCGCCGGGGCGTCCGGCCCGAGGTGCGGGTCGCCCTCAGCGTGGAGCGCTCGCTGGACATCGTCATCGGCCTGCTCGGCATCCTCAAGGCCGGTGGTGCCTGGGTGCCCGTGGATCCGCTGCTGCCGCGCGAGCGCCTGGCCTTCATGCTGGAGGACAGCGACGCCGAGGTGCTCGTCACCCAGCGCGTGCTGGTGGAGCGCTTCCCGCAGGCACACCAGTCCCGTGCGCTGTGCCTGGACTCCGAGCGCGAGGCCCTGGCGGGAGAGCCGGTTGATGCTCCGTGGACGGGCGTGACGCCCGCGCACCTGGCGTACCTGCTCTATACCTCTGGCAGCACCGGCACCCCCAAGGGCACCGCCGTGGAGCACCGCAGCGTCGCCAACCTCGTCACGCACGAGGCGGTGGCGTACGGCATCGGCCCGGGCAGTCGCGTGCTGCAGTTCGCGAGCCTCAGCTTCGACCTCTCCGTGGAGGAGATTTTCACCACCCTCTGCAACGGCGCCACGTTGGTGCTGGCCCCTCTGGACAAGCTGATGCCCGGTGCGCCGCTGCCCATGCTGCTGCGCGAGCAGGGCCTCACCGTCATCAGCCTCACCCCCGCCGCGCTCGCGGCCACGCCTTCGGACGGACTGCCCGAAGTGCGCACCGTCATCTCCGGCGGCGAAGCCCTGCCCGCGGATGTCGTCGCACGCTGGGCCCCGGGACGCCGTCTCCTCAACACGTACGGCCCCACCGAAGCCACGGTGGTGGCGACGCTCGGTGAGGTGGTGGCGGATGGGGGCGTGCCGTCCATTGGCCGGCCGCTGGCGAACGTGCGCGCCTACGTGCTGGACCCGCGCGGCGAGCCCGTGCCGGTGGGCGTGCGGGGCGAACTCTACGTGGGCGGCGTCGGCGTGGCGCGGGGCTACGCGGGCCGCGCGGGCCTCACGGCCGAGCGCTTCGTGCCGGATGCCTTCTCGGCAGAGGCAGGCGCCCGGCTGTACCGCACGGGCGACGTGGTGCGCTGGCGCCAGGACGGGACGCTGGAGTTTGTCG
>NZ_RAWA01000447.1 GCF_003611675.1 Corallococcus sp. CA053C | reverse complement strand
GGCACGTGGCCGCGTATGTGGACGGGGGCGGGGTGGTCATCGCGCTCGACTCGTCGGGGAGCGTGGACCTCTTCGGCCACGCCCTCTCCACGCAGGTGCGCGTGAGCGGCAGCGGTCAGGTCATCTGGCACTGACTACCTTGCCTTGAACCCCCGCGCGGGGAAGGCCGCGGGCAGGAAGGCAGGCGGGCCATGGCAGGGACCATGCGGGCGATGGTGCTCCACGCACCCGGGCAGCCGCTGCGGGAGGAGCACCTCCCCATTCCGGAGCCCGGGCCGGAGCAGGTGTTGTTGAAGGTCCACGCCTGCGCCGTGTGTCGTACGGACCTGCACGTGGTGGACGGCGAGCTGACCCAGCCGAAGCTGCCGCTGGTGCCGGGCCACGAAATCGTGGCGACGGTGGTGACACCCGGCGAGCGGGTGAGGGGCCTTGTCCCCGGTACGCGCGTGGGCGTGCCGTGGCTGGGGTGGAGCTGCGGGCAGTGCCGCTTCTGTCGCTCCGAGCGGGAGAACCTCTGCGACACCGCGCGCTTCACCGGCTACGACCTGGACGGCGGCTTCGCGGAGTACACTGTGGCGGACGCGCGCTTCTGCTTCCCGCTGCCGTCGTCGTACCGGGACGTGGAGGCCGCGCCCCTGATGTGCGCGGGGCTCATCGGCTTCCGCAGCCTGCGCATGGCGGGCGAGGGGCCCCGGCTGGGGTTGTATGGCTTTGGCGCCGCCGCGCACATCCTCATCCAGGTGGCGCGGCACCAGGGGCGCAAGGTGTATGCCTTCACGCGCAAGGGTGACGTGGAGGGGCAGGCGTTCGCGCGCGAGCTGGGCGCGGTGTGGGCGGGAGGCTCGGAGCAGCTCCCGCCGGAGCCGTTGGACGCGGCCATCCTCTTCGCCCCCGTGGGCGCGCTGGTGCCCGCCGCGCTGCGCGCCGTGGACAAGGGCGGCGTGGTGGTGTGTGGCGGCATCCACATGAGTGACATCCCCGCGTTCCCCTATCTGGTGCTGTGGGAGGAGCGGGTGGTGCGCTCGGTGGCGAACCTCACGCGCCTGGACGCGGTGGACTTCCTGGCGCTCGCCCCGCGCGTGCCCGTGCGCACCGAGGTCCAGCGGTTTCCCCTGGCCTCCGCGAACGAAGCGCTCCGGGCCCTGCGTGAAGGGCGCGTGCGCGGGGCTGCGGTGCTGGACCTGACGGGCACGGGCGAATCCCTCCATCGCGAACGTCCTGCGTAGTGCGGGGTGGGCCCTTTCCCTTGCGCTTGCGGCCCCCAACTCCTCACCTGCTTGAGGAAGCCCCGTGGTTTTGTTAGCTGTCGCTCCCACAAGCGAGGCAGTGCTGCTGACCCGCAGGGGGCGTTCGTCAGATGCCAGAACTGGGCGAAGGTGTACTTGCTGCGCTGAACCACCACCCGGAGCACTCGGAGGAGACGTGCGCTTTCTGCACGGCCTCCCAGGAGCCGACGGAGGAGAACAACGTCCTCACTGACAGCTTTGATGAGGATGCCAACGAACTGCCAGGCATCACCTTGGAGGGCATGGCCTTTCGCAACTGCGCGGGCAGGCTTGGCTCGGCGCTCGTCGCGGCGGGGCTGCCGCAGCTTGAGGCGGAGGTGCGAATCGATGGCATCGAAGGCGGGTTGCCGGTGCAGAGCGCCGCGCATCACCTCATCCCCGGCAACGCGACCTTGAAGAAGAGCGACCTCATGCCATACCTCCATTCGGAGGGGATGGCCGTGGGCAACATCGGCTACGACGTCAACGGTCAGGAGAATGGAGCCTGGCTGGCTGGCAACTACGCATTGCGCGGACGGAACGGGCTGGCGAGTTGGGGTCCCGAAGGAACTGGCTTCTTCGCGATGTATGGCAAGGACCCGAAAGAATACGCTTTCGCCGCGATCGAGGCACTCCGCTGCCAGTTCCACGACGCTCACAAGGACTACAGTCAATTCGTGCTCCGCGAACTGAACTTGCTCGCGAAGAAGCTTGAGAAGGGACAGAGCCTCTGGTGCCCTGAGGCACGGCAGGAACCGGACGAGGACCCGAAGAAGCGGCAGATGAAGATGCTCGTGCTGCGCCTGAACACCATCTCTCGCCGCCTCCAGCGCTTCGTCACCAACCCGGGCCCTGCCTGGCGGGAGAACCTCGTCACGTCTCGCTTCTCGCTCGCATACATCCACGAGCGCATCCTCCAGCCCAGGAGTTCCTAGCCATGTACTATGTCCTTGGTCGCCTCTATGCAGCCCACCCCGCCCGCTTCTGCGACACGGACCGCAACGATGCTCAGGGGGTCTGGTGGGATGATGGGCAGGTCTTCACCAAGCCCATCAGGACGCCCCTCGAGTTGCGGCTGGAGCCCTACGATCCCATCAACCCGGACATGAGCCCCGCCATGGCCTCTCTCTACGATGGCAGGGTACCGCTCTACAGTGATGCACTGCTCGCGGCGCTCAAGGTGGCTGGCGTTGACAACCTGGATACGTACGAAGCGCGCATCTTCGACCCGGACACGGGCACGTGGCACACCGACTACAAGGCCGTGAATGTGATTGGCATGGTCTCGGCGGCGGACATGGCGAAGTCCGTGGCCACGGTGCATGACGGCATCCCGCTCGTCGACGTCTCCTTCGACCGGCTCGTCATCGACCCGCGGAAGGCGCATGGCTTCTTGATGTTCAGACTGGCGGAGAACAACTCCGCCGTCATCGTCCACGAGCAGGTCAAGCAGGCGGTCCTCGCCGCGGGCATTCGCGACCTGGAGTTCTTCCGCCCCGAGAACATCGCACTGTAGAGCGGGTGTTGGTGTCCTCGGAGGGAATGCGTTAGACGGGCCGCGCCAGCGATGACCCCCGTTCCGACTTCCCCCCCCTCCCGCCGCGGGTTGCCCGGCGTGCTCGCGCTGCCCGCCGTGGTGCTCGTCTGGGCGCTGGTCGCGGTGGCGCCGGTGTGGCTCCAGGCCGCGCGCTCCTGCTTCTCCACCTACGACCTGGGCATCTACAGCCAGGCGCTGGCGCGGCTGTCCTTCCGGGATCCGAACCCGTGGCTCAGCGCGCGACAGGTCCACATCTTCGCGGATCACTTCGACCCCGTGCTGTGGCTGGCCCGGCCCCTGCGCGAGCTGATGCCGGCGATGTGGGCGGGGCTGGTGGCGGAGGCCGCCTTCATCCTGCTCTCCATCGCGCCGCTGGTGTGGCTCCACGCGCGCGGCCTGCTGGACCGGGCCTCCACGGTGCTCCTGTCCGCGGTGCTGCTCTTCAACGCCGGCACGCTGGCGGCCCTCATCTACCCCATCCATCCCACCGCCTGGGCCATGCTGCCCTGGTCGATGCTCGCGGTGGCGTACTGCCTGCGGCGCACGGGGTGGATGCTCGCGTCGCTGGTGTTGTTGTTCGCGTGCAAGGAGGAGTTCCCCTTCGTGGGCCTGATGCTCGCGGGAGGGCTCTGGCTGCGGGGCGAGCGTCGCGTCGCGCTGATGGTGTTCACGCTGTCGGCGGCGTGGCTCGCGTTCGTGTTCTTCGGGCGCTCCGGGTGGACGGGCGAGACGGTGGACTACCGCACGCGGCTGATGCCGACCCCGGGCCAGGGCCTGGGCGGCTACCTCGCGGAGCGGCTGGCGCCGAAGCACCTCCGGCGCATCGGCACGCTGCTCGCCGTCTTCATCCCGGTGGCGCTGTGGGCGTGGCGTCAGAAGTGGAAGCCCGACTGGGTGTGGCTGTCGCTGCTGCTGCCCATGATTGGCATCCGCTTCCTGGGCATGGCGTGGCGCGACCAGTACGGAGCCCCGCTGATGGCCGCGGCGGCCCTGACGCTGCTGCCGTTGCTGCTCCAGCGCCGTCCTCCAGCCTGGGTGCTCATCGCGACGGGCGTGCTGCTCTTCACGACCAACGACAACCTCTTTCGCAACGCGCGGCGCGCCGTCTTCGCGCCGGAGGTCCACCCGGAGGAGTGTCCGGCCACGGCGCCGCGCCTCGCGTCGCTCCAGCGCGCGTGGGACGTGCTTGGCGCGAACCCGGGCGGCAAGGTCCTGCTCGAGGGCAACCTCGTGGCGAACGTGGCCGAGCGGGACGACATCTACATGGTGGGCGGGCCCCAACCCGACGACGTCCACGTCTACGACCTGGTGCTGGTGGAGAAGCCGCCCCGGGGCAACGTGCGGCCCATCACCCGGGAGCGGATGGCAGAGCTCATCACCCTGTGGCGCTCCCAGCCGGGCACGCAGGTGCTCATCGACGACGCGAACGTCTTCCTCGCGCGGGGACGCTTCACCGCCGCTCGCTGAGGTCCACTTCCGGCAATGGCGCCGGGGCCCGCATCGTATGAAGGGGCATGCACCTCACCCTCGTCCTGGGAGGCCTGCTGGCGGTGGCGGCCCCCTCCACGCCCGACGCTTCCGTGCCCTCCACCCCGCGCGCGCCCTACCTGGATCCGAAGCTCAGCGGCGCCGCGTACTGCTACGACCCGGACAGCCCCCTCCTCGCCAGCGCGTTCCGCCAACCGAAGCCCACGCCCGACACGCGCGTGGACAGCGCCGCCCTCGCTGACGACGTGCGCTTCCTGCACCAGTTGCTGCGCACCACGTACTCCGGCTGGCCGGAGCTGCTCGCGCACCGCACGTTTGATCCGGATCGCTTCTTCGAGGACTGGAGCGCGAAGGTGGCCGCGTCCGGACCCACCGTGTCCTTCCAGGACGGCGTGCTCGCGCCGACGGTCGCCATCCGTGAGGCGCTGACGGACAACCACTTCGGCCCGTCCGGATGGCTGGGCGTGCTCCGGAATGATCCGCGGCTCGCCTTCCGCGAGTACCAGGCCGAAGCCCCGACGGGCCTCGCGCGGGAGTCCTGCGACGCGAACACCCTCGAAGGCGCGCAGGCGGACACGCTGCGGGTCGCGCCGGTGCTGAAGCCGGACGGCTCCAAGGCACAGCGCATCACCGTATCCGCGAAGGGCGGAGGCGACACGCGGGCGCTGAAGTGTGGCGCCACGTCGCTCACGCTCACGGTCCGTCCCAAGCGTCCGCCCCAGCCGGCGCCCGCGGACGTGTACTCGTACGAGCCGAAGGGCGACGTGGGCATCATCACGCTGCGCCGCTTCTCCGGCCCGCCCGAAGCGGAGGCGCGGCTGCGCCAGTTCGTCGCGGACGCGCCGAAGCACCGCAAGCACAAGCTGCTGGTGTTCGACTTGCGGGGCAACAGCGGCGGTGACGACGGCTACGTGTACGAGTGGCTGGACACGATGGTGCGGGGCCCGTGGTTCTCCTCGGGCGAGGTGTGGATGCACGGCGCGTTCTACCCGTGCTTCGAATGGAACTCGCGGGTGATGCGGCAGGCGATCGACGGGCGGCTGGGCACCCCGGAAGCGCTCGCGGAGCGACAGGCGCTCCGCGCGAAGTGGCCCGTGCCGCCTGAGCCCTCGAGGCCCGTGTTCGACAGCGGCCGGGTCGAAGGCCACGCGAAGACTGCGTACACCGGACGCATCGTGGTGCTGGTGGACCGCGACTCCGCGTCGTCGGGAGAGAGCGCGGCCTACGCGCTGAACCGCGCCACGGGCGCACCCATGGTGGGCGAGCGCACGGGCGGCTTCCTCACCTACGGTAACGCCCCCAGCTTCGTCCTGCCGCGCACAGGTTTCGCGTGGGTGGTGCCCAACAAGCGCAATTATTTCGCGGAGCCGGTGGAAGGCGTGGGACACGCGGTGCAGGTGTACCTGGACGCGGAGGACCTGGGCCGCCCGGTGACGGAGCTGCTGCCCCGGCTGCGCAGGCTGCCGTGAGGCAATGCGCCCCGCGCACCGGGGCGGGGGACCCATCCTGCCCCGGCAGGCAGTCCCCCCACCTCCACGGAGCGCGCGCTGGCAGGGCTTATGCACTGAACCTGACTCGAACACCGGCTCCGGAGGACGGAGCCATCACACCCGAGGCGGACGATGAAGCGCGCACTGCGAATCACCTACCGGGGCATGGAGACGAGCGAAACCCTGAGCGAGCACATCCGCGGTCAGGCCGACAAGCTGGAGCAGTTCTTCGAGGGCATCACCGGCTGCGAAGTCGTGGTGGAGGAGCCTCACCGCCACCACGCGCAGGTCCATCAGTTCCACGTCCGGGTGGCGTTGCACGTGCCGGGCAGGGACATCATCGCGGATCGCGATCCGGCGCAGCTCGCGACCCACGCGGATGCCTACCAGGCCGTCACGGATGCCTTCGAGGCCGCGCGCCGCCAGCTCCAGCACCACGCGGAGAAGTTGCACGCCCACCACCGCTGACGGGAGCGGGTGTCACCCGGGAGTCGGAACGCGGCACGGCGCTGTTCCGCGCCGGACGTCCGGGGTCGGGGGGCGTTGGCGCGGTCGGGCGCATGGGGTTCTCTCCGTGCGCCATCGACCGCGCCACCTTCTCCGCGGGGAGCCCACTCATGTCGCTCAACCACTACGTCACCCTGGGCCGCTCCGGCCTGCGCGTCAGTCCCTTCTGTCTCGGAGCCATGACGTTCGGTGAGGACCTGGGCTGGGGCAGCAGCGTGCAGACGTCCAACGCCATCATGGACCGCTTCATCGAGCGGGGCGGCAACTTCATCGACACGGCGAACGTGTACACGTTCGGCCACTCGGAGAAGATCATCGGGGACCACCTGGGGAAGGAGCCGTCGAAACGCAACCGGGTGGTGATTGCCACCAAGTTCTTCGGCAACCTCTTCGAGAAGGATCCGAACGGTGGCGGCGCGGGCCGCAAGTCGGTGCTGGCCGCGTGCGAGGAGTCGCTGCGCCGGCTCCAGACGGACTACATCGACCTGTACTGGATGCACGCCTGGGACGTGCACACGCCCATCGAGGAGACGATGCGCGCGCTGGACGACCTCGTGCGCTCGGGCAAGGTCCGCTACGTGGGCTTCTCCGACACGCCCGCGTGGAAGGTGGCGCAGGCGCAGGTGACGGCGTACTTCCGGGGCTGGGCGCCGCTGGTGGCGTTGCAGATGGAGTACTCGCTCCTGGAGCGCACGGTGGAGGGCGAGCTCATCCCCATGGCGCTGGAGCTGGGGCTGGGCGTGACGCCGTGGTCGCCGCTGCGCAGCGGGGCGCTGAGCGGCAAGTACACGCGGGAGAACGCGGGCAAGCAGAAGGCGGACCGGGGCGCGTGGACGGAGAGTTCTCTCAACGAGAAGACCTACGCCCTCATCGACCTGCTCCAGCGCGTGGCGAAGGAGCAGAGCTCCACGGTGGCGCGCGTGGCGCTGGCCTGGGTGCAGGGTCGTCCGGGCGTGGCGTCCACCATCCTGGGTGCGCGCACGATGGTGCAACTGGACAACAACCTGGGGGCCCTGGACCTGAAGCTCACGCCCGAGCAGGTGAAGGCGCTGGATGCGCTCTCCCAGCCCACGCTCGATTTCCCGGCGGCCTTCCTCCAGAACGCCCCGTCCTTCATGCACGCGGGCCTCCGCGTGAACGGCGTGCAGGCCGCGCCGAGCCAGCTGACGCCCAAGACGGACGCCCAGCGCTACTGATCCGGGCTGCGGAAACACCGGCCCCGTCGGCACAGGGGCCCACACCGTCGCGTGCGAGGCCTTACGTTTGGGCCCATGCCAGCGGGAAAACGGCGGCCGGAGCGTTCAGGACCGGACGCTCGCGGTAGCGCGAACGGGGGCCGTTCCTAGTATCGGTCCCCTGGCAGTCGGGTGGGTGGGTGGTCTGGCGC
>NZ_RAWA01000446.1 GCF_003611675.1 Corallococcus sp. CA053C | reverse complement strand
AGCGCCTCCCGCGGGCCTGCCCCTGGGCCTGGAGGACGACCGCGACCAGCTCATCCCCGGCTCGCGCCTGCTGCTGGTGGTGGAGGACGACGCGCACTTCGCTGGCGTGCTTCGCGACCTCGCGTGGGAGCTGGGCTTCCAGTGCCTGCTGGCCCCCACCGGCACGGAGGGGCTCGCGGCCGCGCTCACCCACCAGCCCAGCGCCATCCTCCTGGACATCAACCTGCCGGACCACTCCGGCCTCACGGTGTTGGATCAGCTCAAGCGCAACGCGCGCACGCGCCACATCCCCGTGCACGTGCTGTCCGCGGTGGATCAGGCCCGCGAGGCGCTGGAGCTGGGCGCGGTGGGCTCCGCGCTCAAGCCCGTGCAGCGCGAAGAGCTGCTGGATGTCTTCCGCAAGCTGGAGACGAAGTTCACGCCGGGCGTGCGCCGCGTGCTGGTGCTGGAGGACGACGTCCGCCAGCGCGAGAGCCTCCAGAAGCTGCTGGAGAACGAGCAGGTCCAGGTGGAGTGCGTGGCCACCGCGCACGAAGCGCTCCAGCAGCTGCGCGAGCACACCTTCGAGTGCATGGTGATGGACCTCCAGTTGCCGGACCTGAGCGGCTACGAGCTGCTGGAGCAGATGGCCGCGCAGGAGGACGTCTCCTTCCCGCCCGTCATCGTCTACACCGGGCACGCGCTCAGCCGGGACGAGGAGCAGCGCCTGCGCCGCTTCTCACGCTCCATCATCATCAAGGGCGTGCGCTCCCCGGAGCGGCTCCTGGACGAGGTGACGCTGTTCCTGCACCAGGTGGAGTCGCACCTGCCGCCGGAGCGCCAGCGCATGCTCCAGGCGGCGCGCGACCGGGAGGCCACGCTGGATGGCCGGCGCATCCTGGTGGTGGAGGACGACGTGCGGAACATCTTCGCCCTCTCCAGCGTGCTGGAGCCCCGGGGCGCGAAGGTGGAGATCGCGCGCAACGGCAAGGAGGCCCTGGCGATGCTCACCCGGAGCCTTGCCCAGCCGCAGCTCGCCGTGGACCTGGTGCTGATGGACATCATGATGCCGGAGATGGACGGGCTCACCGCCACGCGGGAGATCCGCAAGCACTCCGAATGGCAGAAGCTGCCCATCATCGCGCTCACCGCGAAGGCCATGCGCGACGACCAGGAGAAGTGCCTCCAGGCGGGCGCCAATGACTACATCGCCAAGCCGCTGGACGTGGAGAAGCTGCTGTCGCTCCTGCGCGTGTGGATGCCCCGGGGATGAGTCCGCACCGGCTCGACGTGGCGTCGAAGGACTTCGACATCGAACTGCGCCTGCTGCTCGACGCGCTCTATCTCAAGTACCACCACGACTTCCGCGGCTACGCGGTGTCGTCGCTCAAGCGCCGGATGGCCCAGGCCGCGGCGCACTTCGAATGCGCCACGCTGTCGCGGCTCCAGGACCGGGTGCTGCACGAGCCCGCCCTCTTCCCCGCGCTGCTCGACTACCTCACGGTGCAGGTGAGCGAGCTGTTCCGGGACCCGACCTACTTCCGCGCGCTGCGCGAACACGTCGTGCCGGTGCTGCGCACCTACCCGTCCCTCAAGGTGTGGGTCGCGGGGTGCAGCAGCGGGGAGGAGGCGTGGTCGCTCGCCATCCTGCTGCGCGAGGAGGGGCTGCTGGAGCGCACGCTCCTGTACGCCACGGACATCAACCCGCTCGCGCTCCAGCGCGCGGAGGCGGGCGTGTACGCGGTGGAGCGCATCGCGGACTTCACCCAGAACCACCGCCTGTCGGGCGCGCGCACGTCGCTGTCGGACTACTACACGGCCGCGTACGGCCGCGCGGTGTTCGACAAGTCACTCAAGGCCCACCTCGTCTTCTCGGACCACAGTCTGGCCACCGACAGTGTGTTCGCCGAAGTGCAGCTTCTGTCGTGCCGCAATGTGCTCATCTACTTCAACCGCGACCTGCAGGAGCGCGCGCTGGGGCTCTTCCACGAAGCGCTCTGTCACAAGGGCTTCCTGGGCCTGGGCGCGCGCGAGTCCCTGCGCTTCTCCGCGCACGAAGCGGCCTTCGCCCCGGTCGTCCCCGAGGAGCCGCTGTACCAGAAGCGATAGAGGACCCCACCGCCCATGGCCCCCCAATGCATCCCCGGAGTCACCCGCGCGGGCCGCGTCGACGCCATCGTCCTGGGCGCTCCAGCGGGCGGGGTGGTGGACTTCGTGCTGCCTCTTGAACAGATGCCTGCGCACATGAAGGCGTGGGGAGGCCTTGATGCTGTCTGATGCGTCCATCCCCTACAAGGAGCCCCAGGGCGTGTCCTCCCGGGTCAAGTGTCTGCTCGTCGATGACCTGGAGGAGAACCTCCTCGCATTGACCGCGCTGCTGCGGCGCGACGACGTGGAGGTGTACTGCGCCCCGTCCGGCGCGCACGCGCTGGAGCTGCTGTTGCAACACGAGTTCGCGCTCGCGTTCCTGGACGTGCAGATGCCGGACATGGACGGCTTCGAGCTGGCGGAGCTGATGCGCGGCTCGGAGCGCACGCGCGACGTGCCCATCATCTTCGTCACCGCGGGCGCGGGCGACCCGCGCCGCATGTTCAAGGGCTACGACGCGGGCGCGGTGGACTTCCTCTACAAGCCGCTGGACGCGTACGTGCTGCGCAGCAAGGCGGAGGTCTTCTTCCAGATCCACCGGCAGAAGCAGCAGCTGGCCCAGCAACTGGACATCCTCGCGGAGACGCTGCGCCTCAACGAGATGTTCACCGCCGTGCTGGGACACGACCTGCGCAACCCGCTGAGCGCCATCCTCACCGCGGCGGAGCTGCTCCTGCGCCGCACGGAGGACGAGGCCGTGCGCAAGACGGCCGCGCGCATGCTCGCGAGCGGCAAGCGCATGGGCCGCATGATTGAAGACGTGCTGGACCTGGCGCGCGCGCGGCTCGCGGGTGGCATCCCGCTGCGCCGGGGTCAGACGGACTTCGGCCAGCTGGTGCAGCGCATGGTGCAGGAGCACCAGACGGCGTGGCCCCGGCACACCATCGAGGTGCAGCAGGACGGCGACCTCGTGGGGGACTGGGACGCGGACCGGCTGGCGCAGGTGGCCTCCAACCTCATCGGCAACGCGCTCCAGCACGGCGACACCGCGGAGCCGGTGCGCATCCGCGTGGACGGCACGCGCGACGACGCGCTGCGCTTCACCATCACCAACGTGGGCGTCATCCCGCCCCGCCTGCTGCCCTTCCTCTTTGATCCGTTCCGGGGCGGCCAGCAGAACCGCGGCCGGGGCGAGGGGCTGGGCCTGGGGCTCTACATCGTCCAGCAGATCATCCAGGCCCACCAGGGCGGCGTGGAGGTGCTCTCCGGCGAGGGCCCCTACACGGAGTTCCGCGTGGAGCTGCCGCGCCGGGGCCAGGACGTCGTCAGGCTGTAGCGCCAGGAGGGTCGTCGCCGGGCCCGTCACCGGACCCCGGTTCACCCAGGGCCGGCAGCGTGTGCAGCCCCCAGCGCTGTCCCGCCTCCCACGCGACGGTGCCCGTCACGCCCCAGCCAGCGCGCTGCGCTTCACGGCCCTCGAACTCCAGCCAGAAGACGGCGGTGTCGGGGCGGGCCGCTTGATCCAGACACGCCACGCGAGACTGCGTGCGCCCCAGCGCCTCCAGCGAGACGGCGAAGGGCTTGTGCGAGTGACCGCAGAGCACCCAGCGCGGGTGCACCGCGTCCACCAGCTTGCGCGTCACCGGGTTGCCAATCCACGGCGAGGGCAGCGGCAGCGCGGGCGCCAGCCGCTCTTCACGGGCCTTGTGCACGATGCCCCGGGGCCACTCGTGCACGAGCAGCAGGTCCACGTCCTTGAGGGCCGCCACCCGCTCCACCTCCGGCGCGCGGAAGTAGCCCGCCTGCTTCGCCGTATCCAACGACGTGGGGCGCTTGAGCGGCTGGTCGATGAAGCGCGGCGCGTGGATGCCGGACAGGTAGGCCACCCGCAGGCCGCCCAGGGTCCGCAGGCCGGCGCGGCCCAGGTAGTGGACGTCCGGGGCCAGCTCGCCGCCGTCGGGCAGGTCGTGCAGCGCCTCGAAGTCCTCGTTGTTGCCGCCAATGAAATACAGCGGCCGCTTCATGCGCCGCAGGCCGTCCGCGTACTCGGCGAACTCCGCGGGCATCGCTCGCTTGGCGGCCTTGCGCCGGTGGTCGTCCGCGTGGCGGAAGGCCTCCACGTCGCCCACGGCCAGGGCGAAGTCCACACGGCGGCCCCGCGCCTGCTCCAGCGCGTCCAGCCACGCCTCCACCCGGTGGAAGCGGCCATGGATGTCACCCAGCGCGGCAACGAGAAGGGAGTCCGGCGGCATGTCCCAACTCAAAGCCTCCCGTCCCGCGCTGTCGAGTCGTCCGCCCCCACTCTGCCCGATGACGGACGAATGGCTGCCCGGACTACGGGCAACCGAGCGGATAGGTGATTTCCACCAGGGCGCCGGGCCCCGGGACGCGCAGCCGGTCGAAGACGACGGCGTTGACGGGGGCTTCGTAGGACCAGCCGTCCGTCACCAGGGTGCCGTCCACCCGGACGGTGATGGCGCCCGCGTCCAGCGGCTTCTCCGACAGGGGGAAGCTGCGGTTGGCGCCGAAGGCGCTCTCCGACAGCTTCTCCAGCGACGCGGCCCAGTTGGGCGTGCAGATGCTGTCCACCACGCCTCCCAGCTTCAGGGCGAGCTCGATGTAGCGACTGCCGGAGCTGCTGGAGGTGGGACAGGTGTTGAGGTCCAGCGGGCCCACCACCGCGTTGAAGGACACCTTGCTCCGGTCGTTGCCCTTCAGGGCCAGGAAGTACGTCTCGTAGAAGGACACCGGCTGCGAGCTGAAGTCCTCCTCGTCCGACAGCGCGATGATGGCCAGCTTCGCGTCCTCGCGCAGGAAGCCGCCGTTGCCGTCCCCGGGCTGCGGCGTGCGCGGATCATCCAGGTTGTAGAGCAGCGGATCCGACAGCGCGCGCCACGCGGCGTCCAGGCCCTGTTCGTTCCAATGGCACACCCCCACGTGCGTGTTGGTGGCGAAGACGCTGGCCGCGTGGGGCGTCTGGGGCGTGATGATGCGCGGGCTGGTGCCGTCCACCGGGAACAGGCGCCCGTTCTCCCCGCCGAGCGCGCCGCCGGGGCATTCCGACCAGCCGCCGGGCGAAGGGTCCAGGCCGGTGGTCGTCACGCCGATGCGGTAGTCCACCTGCGCCGCGGTGGCCGCCGTGAGGAAGGCGGCGAAGTTCGAGCCCAGGCTCTGCTGCTCCTCCATCATGGACCCCGAGTTGTCGACGATGAAGAGCACGTCCACCTTCGCCTCCGACTCCTGGAAGAAGCGGTCCGTCTGCTCCGTCCTCGACAGGCCGCGCCCCACGAGCCCCGCGTTGTAGACAGCGCCGTCCGCCAGCGTGAAGCGCACCGTGGCCGTGTCGTCCCCCTCCTGCGCGGGCGTGTACTTCGCGGTGAGCTTCACGCGCGCCCCCGGCGGCATCAGGGCCGGCAGCGCTCCCGACACCGCGAACTCCGCGCCGGGCTGCTCGAGCTTCAGGCCCGTCACCGTCACGGGGCCCGGACAGTCGTTGTAGGCCATGAACTCGCGGGTGCGAGGGCCGCACGTCAGCCGGCTGACGCCGAAGTCCACGGTGGTGGGCTGCACGGAGAAGCACCCCCGCACGCCCCGCCCGCTCAGCGTCACCAGCGGATGGCCCAGCGTCGGATGGCTCACCCACCCTTCGGCGAGCCCCTCGAAGACTCCCTCCTCCGGCGGCTGGAAGCGCACCACGAGCGTCGCCTTGCGTCCGGGCTCCAGCACCCCGTTCACCACCGGCTCCGCGCGGAAGGCCCCGTCCGAGCCCGACGCGAGCTGCAGCGCCGACAGGTAGCACGCCTCCGAACCCGTGTTGCGCAACGTCACCCCCAGCGCCACCTCCGAGCCCACCGGCACCTGGCCGAAGTCCAGCGACCCGGGCAGCGCGTACACGCACGGCTTGAAGGCCCGGCCCTCACCCGCGAGCACCACGCCCTCCGTGGCGTTGGCGCCGTCGTGGCTCGTGGTGACGGCGAGCTGCCCGCCGCTCGCGCCGGAGACGCCCGCGCGCGGGCTGAACGTCAGGCCCACCTTGAGGACACCCCCCGGTGCCACGGTCTGGTTCGCCGGCGGCTGCGCGAGCGTGAAGTAGCCGCCCGAGCGCGTGGTGAGCTTCAGCCCGGTGACGGACGCCTCCTCGCGGCAGCGGTTGTGCACGGTGACGTCGCGCGTGGCCGTCATGCCGAAGGCCACCGCCCCGAAGTCCAACCGGTCCGGCGTCACGTCCACGCACGACGAGCCCCCCTCGCCCACCAGCGACACCTTGGGGCCCGGCGACGTGGTGTCCGGCTTGCGCACGGCCACCTCCACGCGGCCGGTCCGCGCCTTGCCGGAGGCCTTCGGCGTGAAGGCCACGCGCAGCTCCACCACGCCTCCGGGCAGCAGGACATCGTTGGCGAGCGCCGGCGCGCTCACCACCTGGAACACGCCGGACGGATCCTCCAGCAGCGTGGCGCCCGTGTAGCGCAGGGGCTCATTGCCCTGGTTGCGCACGGTGATGCGCTCCTCGGCGGTGGCGCCCACCGCCACCCGGCCGAAGTCCACGCGCAGCGGCGTCACCTCCAGCATGCTGGCGACCCCGGTGCCGGTGAGCGTCACCACCGCGGGCTCGCAGCCCTCGCACACCGTGATGTGCAGGGCCGCCTCGGAGGTGCCCAGCCGCACCGGGCTGAAGGCCACGGGCAGCTTGCGCGTCTCATGGGGCGCGAGCGACGACGGCAGGCCTGAACCGGCGGAGAATTGATCCGCGTCCGCGCCCTGCACCGACAGCATCAGCGGGCTCTCCACGTCGGAGGGGTTGCGCACCGTCACCTCGCGCATCTCCACCAGCCCCAGGTTCACGTTGCCGAAGTCGAGCGCCGTCTCCGGCACCTCCACCAGCGCCTTCACGCCGCGCCCGGTGACGGGCACCTTCGCCACCGCCTCGCCCGTGGCGTCGGTGAGCACCTCCAGCTGGCCCTGCACCGCGCCCTCCACGTCGGGCGTGAAGCGCACCTCAATCTCCTGCTCCGCGCCGGCCGACAGCGTGAAGGGTTCGAACGGAGGGATGCTGACGTTGGGCAGCGACGAGCGCGCCCCTTCCACGCGGTAGGACGCGCGGCCCTGGTTGGCCAGCCGCAGCTTCATCGCCTTGGTGCGCCCCAGCGCGGAGGCGCCGAACTCCAACAGCTCCGGCCGCGCCGCGAACCCCGTGCGCGCCTGGTGTGACGAGGGCCGCTCACACGCCGTCCACGCCACCGCCGCCACCATCACCGCCACCGCCGCCCATCGAGTGCTCGCCATACAGGGTCCCGTCCTTCCCACACCTGGCACCGGCGTCCCCCCGCACTGCGTTCCGCGTGGATCCGGCCGCGCCCGGGCAGTGCAACCCGGGTGCCCGGTTTCCCCAGCGAGGCGACGTCGCGCCCCTGACACGGCAACCGGGCGGTCACGCTGGGGAAGCGCTCGGGACGCACGCGGCCAGACAGTTCCTCGTCGGAGCGGGCCACGGAAAAAGCTTCTCGAACGGCCGCTGCCTCACCGACCTCCCGGACCTGGGGGCAGGCCGCCTTTTCGCGGGGCGCGTGGTGACCGGGGAACAGCCGCGTGCCCCCCGGGGTGGCCGGG